>CAZMCN010000009.1:0-28232 GCA_964564845.1 uncultured Pirellulales bacterium
AACTATAACACACAGCGAAATCAGCACAAATCCCTCCAAATCGCCGAACAGATACGCCAAAGCGGAACCTTCGACCTGCTCCTCGAAGCCATCGCCGGCAAAGCCGCTCTGAAAATCGGCGATGAAGACCAGGCAGCACGGATATTTAATGATGCTCAGGAAAAAGCAAAAGCCATCCGGCAATCGGCATCTGAAAAACCCGAACCTGAAATTGCTTCTGAGCTTGCCTGGTTCTATTGTTTTGTCCTGCCGGACGCCTCACAAGCCATTGACTGGGCCAATAAGGCCTATTCAATTGAACCTAATTGGCCAACAGCCGCCGCTCTGTTGGCTTATGCACTTGCAATAAACGGACAGCCCGAATGGGCCAGGCAGATTATCGAACGTTATCAGAACAATCAAATCTCCGACATTGCATTGGCCCGGATTCAGCTGGCCCAGGAACAAAAAAGTTCGGCCTTTGATACCTTAAAGTCTGCAATCTCATCAGACCCCGGAACCCTAGCGGCCGAAACCGCCAGGGCAATTCTGACAAAACACGGGGCAGATTACATCCCGCCGGTTGACCCGGATATTATCCTGACGGCCTTAAAAAACAATCTTGGACAAAATGTTGTTCCCGAATTCGTCAGTCCCGAAAAAATAATCTCGGTACAGTTAAATCTTCACGGCAGTAAGTTTTCCTACGGCAGCAAATTCGACGCCTCTGTCGCAGTCACAAATAATTCCTCCGAGCCGCTTGTAATCGGTGATGATGGTCTATTCAAAGGTAATATCCGAATCGATGCCGACGTTACCGGTGACATCAACAGGCAGATACCAAATCTCGTATCTCTCAAGATTCGACCTTCCCTGCTTGTCGAACCTCAGCGAAGTATCCTTATTCCGGTCCATCTTGAAACAGCCGAACTCAAACAATTACTTTTTTCATATCCGCAGGCATCATTGGATATAGCATTTACACTCTTTATCGACCCTGTAACAACCCCCGACGGCAGGCTGACAAACCGGCTTGATTATATTGAACCGGCCCAAACAATCATTAAGCGCCCAGGCATTGAACTCACGGCTAAATACCTGCAGAACCGCGTCAATTCACTGCCAAGAGCCAGACAGGGCCAAAAAATCAAAACCGCTCAGTTATTCATCGGTCTTTTAGCAGAGCAGCACGCAATGGCCAACCGGGAACCTCTGTACAAGTTTAAATATGCAGACGGAATGTCGGAACTGTTGAAATCCGCCCTCGTACACAACCTCACTGACGATGATTGGGTCGTCAAAGTCCATGCTATGGCCGGGATGCTCTCGCTGCCGCTGGATTTCGAATTGATAACCGCAGTAGCACAAAACCTCAACGATGACCACTGGCCGGCTCGTTTAATCGCACTTTACCTGCTGGCTAAAAATCAAGGTGGCAACTTCGATAAGGTACTCAACTGGACCGCAGAACGCGATTCAAGCACACTCGTTCGGAATATGGCCATCGCCCTCGGTGCCACTATCCACACGCCACAGCAGCAAGAGAAGCCGCCCGCTGACAACTTAGACAAAAGCCCTGCCGGATAACCCTGCAGAGGCCCAAAAACTTCAACGAATCCGCAATTGCTTGATTCATTCAGGAATTTGGATAATATATGGCAAGCAATATAATACTTCGAATTAGTTTATAAGCTGTTGCAGAATTAACAATGACAGCAACATTAGATAAAAGCAATCAACCAAACAACAAAGGATTATGGCTTGGTGTCGGTATCTTCACCCTGGCACTGACAGTTCGACTTATCTATTTCAACGAGATTTCAAAGAGTCCAACTTTTCTTATACCGATTAGCGATTCAGATTTATACGACCGTCTTGCACATTCACTCGCTCAGCGAGGGCTAATGCAGAAAGATTTTTTCCTGCAGTCATTCTTCTACCCTTTTTTCCTTTCCACGGTCTATTTCTTCAGCGGCTCTTCTATCATTTGCGCAAAGCTGACCCAGATCATGCTTGGCTCTGTTGTCTGTGTGCTCGTTTACCGGCTTGGCGAGATGGTCTTCGACCGTCGGACGGGCATAATGGCCGGTGCAATCACGGCGCTGTACGGACCGCTCATCTTTTTCGACAGCGAGCTGGTGGCAACCGGCTGGGCGTCCTTCTGGTCAGTGGCTCTGATAATTCTCCTTCTCAAAGCCGGTGAAAAAAAAGGGCCCTGGTTATACTTTGCGCTGGGAATATGCGGCGGGCTCAGTGTTGTTACCCGCGCAACCTTTCTTCCATTCTGTATAGCAGCCTCTGTCTGGCTGGTGTTCGCCCTGCGACGGACATTGATGCCGGAAGATATGATTGTCGCCAGGAAAAGGCTTATCCTGGCAGGCTTTTTCCTGATTATGGTCGCTGTCTCTATATTGTGTCTTAGGACAACAGGCAGGATAAGCCCACTGCCGGAAAGCGGTCCGATTAATCTCTACATCGGCAACAACCCCGATACATCAAAGACAATCACCATTCGACCGGGAGATGACTGGAAAAACCTCAACCTGCTGGCAAAGGAAGTCGAAGCAAAAGACAGGTACGAAGTTCAGCAGTTTTTCAGACGACGGTTCTTCAAATACGTCGTAACTCAGCCGCTCCATTTTGTTACGGGGCTTATCCACAAGTCTATACAGTTCGTCAGTTCGAGGGAAATTCAGAGGATTTACGATGTGTATGAGTCGCGACGGTATTCGCTGCTGCTCTCGGGGCTGGTATGGAAAACAAACGGGTTCGGATTTCCTTTCGGAGTCCTGCTGCCGCTGGCGATTATCGGCATAATTCACCACCGACAGCGAATCCCTTTGCCTGTTTTTCTATTTCTGATACTTTACCCATCTGCCATTATTCTGGTGTTCGTGACGGGACGCTACCGCGTGCCGCTGGTACCGGTTTTGGCTGTGGTGGCATCGGCAGGATTCTTCGCCATAATCGAAACGATAAGGATGGGGCATTGGCGCCGCACAGCAGCAATGGTCGGTATAGCCGCTGCCTGTGGGGTATTGTTCAGCATCGCCGGCCCATTCGCAGCCGAAAGTATTAACTGCAGAGCCAAAATGTACGCTTGGCTTGCAAGTAAGAGTCTAAAACAGAGCAGATTCGAGAAAGCTGCTGAGCACCTCAGCGAAGCACTGCTTGCGAATCCGCACGACCACGCTGCACATGATATGATGGGAACTACCTTAAACCAACAGGGAAAACAAAATGAAGCCATCAAGCATTTCGAGAAAGCTCTCGAAATCAATCCCGAATACTTCTCAGCTTATAACAACCTGGGTTCGGTGCTGGCCCAACAGGGAAAAACCGAAGAGGCCGTCAAACATTTCGAGAAAGCCCTCGAAATCAATCCTGAATTAGACACCGCTCATTTCAACCTGGCATTGTCGCTTCTCAAGCTCGGTCAAACCGACCGAGCACTCGAACACCTGCACAAAGCACTAATCTATGCTGAGGCTTCGGGAAACTGGATCCTGGCCAACAAAATAAGAAGGGTGGAGCTTCAAATCCGGCAATCCGACAAGCCTTGAGTCAACCGGCCTTTTCGACGTATTTACCGGCAGCGAACCGGAAGCAGCGCTGCTTCTGGAGCCGCTGGAAGATGTGCAAAGAAATTCGGCAATGGCAGTTTTGCATCACAGGCGAATTTCCAAAAAATTTTGTCTTGCAATAATAACAGAATTTTGTAACATTCCCTCCCTTATTGGTAAGTTTTAATTTTTATTGTGAAAGGGTTATACAAATGCCGGCTAAAGTAGACAAGGAAAAATGTACTGGTTGCGAAACCTGTGTGGAAGAGTGCCCCAGCGAAGCCATAAGTATGGTTGAGGAAAAGGCCAGTATTGATGCTGATTCCTGTGTAGATTGCGGGGTCTGTGTCGATGCCTGTCCCGCCGAAGCAATCAGTATGGAATAAAAGAAAATTAAAAGTTAAAGCGAAAAAGTAAAAACCGAGGAATCTGTTGCCGCATTGCGGCAACATTGCTATCATATCTCATAAGTTTTAAGTCTTCAGTTTTGAGTTTTTAGTTATAGTTTTTAATTTTTAGCTTTAAGTTTTTAGCTCTTATGGCCCCATCGTCTAGGTAGGTCCAGGACACCGGGTTTTCAACCCGGCAACACCGGTTCAAATCCGGTTGGGGCTATTTTGCAGCAACACCCCCGCCCTCATCACCTACTTAAAAATGGAACTGCAACACTTGATTATCTCGACGAAGAAAAACCCGCTTGCAAATAAACAACTTACAGAGGCAGGATATGTTAAACATTCAGGCCGGATACGACCGCTTCAAAAACCAACGTGCCGTCAACAACCCCCTGAGTGCTACAGGTATATTTCCGTCTGCTGAACTTTGTTATATGAGCAAGCAGATATAATCTTTGGCCGGGCTCAACAACAGAACGGAATTTCGCCGAATCTATGCCGGCAAAGCCGATAAAACCCTCCAAACCATAAGTCTCCTTCACAAAAAAGCTCGACAATTGGGCCGCTGCTTCAACCATTATTACCGCAGGCATTAAAGGCCTTCCCGGAATATGCCCCCGAATCCAGAATTCCTGCTTAGTAACGTCCTTATACCCCAGAATCAAAAATTTTTCTTTATCGTACCAAAGAATACCGTCGAGATGCTGCATCTCGAACCGCTGGGGATTTAGACGGTTAATTACTTCCTTGTCGAAGAGCACTTGACCCTGCAGGTCGATTTGAGATAAATCGAACAATAATGGTGGCGGCATCTACTCACCTTTACATAAAAAGTATCTGCGCACTCGAAACACCGACACCTACCTGCCCCAGGTAGGCTGGCTATACCGCCGCAAAACAAGCCGAAATACGCACTAACTACAGCTATAACAGGTACTTGCGATGCTTTATTGGGCTGACCTGATCTCAAGAATAGCGCTGCGGACCGCCTGGGCAGCCTGCTTAATCTGCTGCATTTGCTTGCGAACTCGCGTCCCTGCCGCCTTGTTTCCGCCTTCAGCCTTGTTGACATCTGCTTCGATGTCAGCTACCAATACTTTAAGGTCTTCATACTGCTGCATTAAATTAACCTCCATTACATAAGGTTAAAAATTCCATAGAAAATTAACCTGCCACAATGGTTTTGTCAAAGAAAAATGCCATTTTTACAATAAAAAAGCAATATTTATTTTTTTTTGCCCTTCAGGATGTGAGTTTTCGGGTCAGCTTTGCAATCCTTCCCCCTCTGTTTTCGCACTGCTGCTTAACTCTTTCGTCGGGTTTACCGATGGAGACCGGTCCGTAATGGTCGCCCTGCGGGTCGCCTTCGACTATCATACCAGCGATGAGCATCGCTTCTATTATGCCCATAATCGTGGTTTCATTTCCGCCGCCGATATTGGCTGAACTGCTGAATGCCCCTCCCACTTTACCGCTGAGTTGGCCGTGAAAGCTTACCATCTCATCGAATAGCTGCTTAATCGGCCCAGCCATACTGCCGTAATAGGTTGGCGAGCCAACTACTATCGCATCGTAGCCCAGCAGGTCGTTGGCCTTTACCTTTTCGGCCGACTTACAGTCGGTCTTCAAACCCGCTTTATTCATCGCCTCTGCCACAATCTCAGCCATCTCTTTCGTATTACCGCTTCTCGAATAATAAATAACAATCCCCTTAGCCATCTTTAATCCTTTCTATCTCTCCTGCGTTTTTGCGTTACTGCTACAAGGCCGCCTATTCTAATCATCCCGAGCAAGACCACAAGCATCTATCAAATCCTCTACTTCAAGCCCGTACTCGTTTGGCTCATTATCTGGTTTCAGACCTTCCTCACAAAATTCATCTGCCAATTCATAGTTTACAATCCTTTCACGAATATCCCGCGTAAATTCCATAACGTCCGTTACAGGCGCAACTTGATCTGCGAGATCGCAACCACGTTCACGCAATATCTCTTCTATGCGCCGAGTAGCTTGTCGTTGTCTTTCACTTGCCATTTACCTGATGTCATTTGGTTTTTTTCTTCAGCTCAAATATCTCAGGCGCATCAAAATCTTTCGGGACCTCAACCTCAAAGACCTTTTTGTCTATTTTTTTATTAATAGCCGGTTGCAGGAATTTTATTTCATAAATATCCTCTTCGGTGGAAACTGCGATAATTTTTGCCGGCAGATATAATTGCTTATCAATCCAGAAGTCGATGGAAGCATAATCATCTTTATAAATTGAATCCGCTTTAACTTTCAAGTGCAGTTGAATAAAATCCTTCACTCCACCCCCCTGCTGCTTAATTAACCTTATTTCAAATTCCTTTTTAAGGTCTTCCACTTTGCTAAAGCCGATTATGGGAAAATTTTCGCTGACTAATTCGAAGGCATCCACCGGTTCGTTCGGCTCAGCTTTTTGATAACGCTTAACTTCTTTAATTTGGTAGTCGATGTGAGTAAGCCAGACGCCGTCGAAGATAAAATGCTCTGCGTATTTTTGTGTCTTCTCATCATCCTGCTTTAATGTCTCAAAATTTATCCGCAGCGCAGATTTGCCCTCACCCTTCTGATAATACAAAACACCTTTTCGCAGCGTCTTCGATTCGAACAACGGCTGACTGATTAGATACTCAATTTCACTCTGATATAATTTAAGCTCTTCTGTTTTCTGCTTTAATTGTGTTAATACCTGCTCAACCGAATTCGGCTCTGCCTTTTCCACAGGCGCTTTTGACGACACTTCTGCCGGCCGCTGCACAGCTAAATCCTCCGAACAGCCGCCCGCACCAACTATCAATAACAAGATAAAGAGACCATTTGTTACCATTTTATTATCCATTATTCTGCCCCCTGTTCTATATATGCTATTCGCTCTCTTTAATAATTTGAAGTATCTGGTCGATTCTTTCAATACAAAAATCCGCATGTCTGGCAAATTCACCGGCTCGTTCGCTGTTGGCCAGCAATACCGCTACCGTACCTGCGGCTTTGGCACAGACCAGGTCAAAAAGATAATCACCCACCATAAGCGTCTCTTCCGGCTTTACACCGAATTGCAGACATATTCGCAGTGCACCAAAACAGTCCGGCTTGACCGGGCCTTCTTCTCTGCCGATGACAGCGTCGAACTTCAGGTTATGCTTGCCGGCGATAGCTAAGGCATTACTTCGCTTGTTACGCGTTAATACCCCTACACGAATACCCGCCGCCCGCAGCAACTCCAATGTCTCTTTGGCACCGGCATTAAGCCGTGATTTTGTTACCGCACGCATCTCATGCAAATGCAGTATTTCTTCAGCGAATTTGCGCTGTTGAGGCGCCATCTTCCACATCGACTCAAGAACAGGTCCGGAATCCCTCGGCAAGCCTATCTCTTCACGAATAGCATCAAAATCAAAGTAAGGCTGGGTTATTGTCCCGTCCAAATCAAATATCACTGCTTTTATTGACATTGGAGCACTTTATGAGCTGCATTTAGTATTTTATCCTTTGACCGGCAGGCCGTTTTTTAAAACTTCTAACCACAACATTTTTTCTCTAAAGCGGTGCTGTGTTTCATTGACCTCTTCTTCGAAGCAGCTCGATAAGGTACTGACTGCCCTCGCTCAGAGGCCTCCCTTTGCGTACAATTGTTCCGGTCGGCCTGATAAAATTCTCATTCGAAAATTTTATGGCCTTGATTGAGCCGCTCGTGACTTCCTGAATTATCGTCGTCGTCGGCAATATACTCACCCCTATGTTTATCTCAACTGCTCGCTTGATGGTTTCGATATTATCAAACTCCATCACGGGGTGGATGTTAAGATTATAACGCTCAAATATATCTTTTATCCACTTACGTGTCGGAGCAATTTCCTCAAAGCCGATATATCTTTCAAACTGAACTTTATGAATATCAATCTCCGATTCACCCGCCAATGGATGCTTAGGGCTGCAGACAAAAACCAGCGGCTCTTCTTCAAAGTCATAAACTTCAAGTCTTTTATCTCTTTTCGGCACCGCAACCAAACCAATATCAACCTGTCCTGACAAAACCAGTTCGTAAATCTTATTAGCTGTGAAATATTCTATATGGACATTAACATCCGGATACCTCGTCATAAACTTCTTGACATAATTCGACAGATTGTGCATCCCGATACTGAAGACCGCAGCCAAATTGATTCTGTTGTTATCTAGGTTTTTCACACTATTGAGTTCACTTTTTAGCTGCTCATATCTGTCGAGCATCTCTTTAGCAGCGTTGTAAAGCAGCCGACCCTCTTTGGTAAGCTCAATAGGTCTTTTCCTTCGGTCGAGTAATCGGCACTTGTGGATAAGTTCCAGTTGCGCAAGCTGTTGGGAAACCGCTGACTGGCTCAAAAGATTCTTTTCTGCCGTCTTTGAGAAACTTCGCAGCTCACATAAATCGCAGAACATCTTTAGAATTTCTATATGCATTATAAGCCGCCCTAATATACAATATTTTCTTATTTAATTTTCTTGCCACATCCAGTTAACTCAATATAATATGGATTTTTTTGCTATTTTCAAGGTAATTTTATTATTTCTTTGCGCAGTTTAACATATTTTTTGTTAGGCGGTCGGATAAATTTGTTAATTATTAATGGAGGTTACTTAAATGGCAGCTAATAATGTGACCCAGGCCGTTTACGAACAGGTACTCAAACGCAATCCCGGTGAGGCCGAATTCCACCAGGCGGTCAAAGAAGTTTTGGATACCTTGGGTCCGGTAATTGATAAAAACCCTCAATATATCAAAACAGGCATTCTTGAGCGTCTGGTCGAACCGGAAAGGCAATTAATCTTTCGAGTCCCCTGGCAGGACGACAAAGGAAACTTCCACGTAAACAGGGGCTTCAGGGTCGAGTTTAACAGTGCCTTAGGCCCTTACAAAGGAGGTATTCGTTTTCATCCCAGTGTGTATCTTGGAATTATTAAGTTTTTGGGTTTCGAGCAAATCTTAAAGAATTCGCTTACCGGTTTAATGATAGGCGGCGGAAAAGGAGGCTCCGATTTCAACCCCAAAGGAAAAACTGATTCTGAGGTTATGCGATTCTGCCAGAGCTTTATGACCGAGCTTTTCAGGCACATCGGACCGAATACGGACATCCCAGCCGGTGACATTGGTGTCGGCACCCGCGAAATCGGCTTCCTGTTCGGCCAGTACAAACGAATCTGTAATGAGTTCACCGGCGTCCTTACCGGCAAGGGCATTGAATGGGGCGGCTCTCTCGTTCGCACCGAAGCCACCGGATACGGACTTGTTTATATGATGGATGAGGTATTAAAAAGTAATGGAAAAGGTATCGACGGTATGAACGTCAGCATATCCGGCTCCGGCAACGTCGCTATTTTTGCAACTGAAAAAGTTCAGCAGCTCGGCGGCAAAGTCATAACTCTCAGTGACTCCAGCGGTTTTATTTATGACCCGGACGGCATTGACCTTGACACCGTCAAGCAGATAAAGCTGATTGAGAGAAAACGTATCAAAGAATACGTTTCAACACATAAAAGAGCTAAATACTCCGAAGACTGCAGCGGTATTTGGAACGTTAAATGCGACATCGCCCTGCCCTGTGCAACCCAGAACGAGCTTGATGAGAGCGCCGCTGAAGCACTGGTTAAGAACGGCTGCATAGCCGTCGCCGAAGGGGCTAATATGCCGACCACCCTCGAAGGCACCGAAATATTCCAGAACAATAATGTGCTCTTCGTCCCGGCCAAAGCCGCAAACGCCGGCGGAGTGGCTGTCTCAGGCCTTGAAATGGCACAAAACAGTCAGCGCATCCCCTGGACATTTGAGAAAGCCGAGTCCGAGTTGAAGATTATTATGACGACAATCTACAAAAGCATCAGCCAGGCCGCAGAAGAATACGGCTGCCCGGGCAATTTCGTCGCAGGAGCAAACATCGCCGGCTTCATCAAAGTCGCCGATGCTATGCTCGCTCAGGGCCTTGTGTAAAAGACAAACCGAAAATTCCAACAGGGCGTCTGTTAAAAATGAACGCCCTTTTTTATTGTCTATTTGTAGCTGCACCATTATAATTTGCCCTGATGGAAAAAGAACCGGATATAAATAAAGCTATTCGCCAGCACGCTGATATGGACGATTTTTTTACCGGCGGCTTTGCGCCCGCCGTGGGAAAAAATAAACAAAAAAAAAACAAGGCTGGCCGACCAGCCGACAAGATAAAAGTCGAACTTGAAAAAATCGATGATGAAGTTCGCCGCTGTCGCAAATGCCGGCTCGGCTCACTGCGCTCTAATGCCGTGCCTGGCGAGGGAAACCCAAACGCCCGAATTATGTTCGTTGGCGAAGCACCCGGCGCCGACGAAGACGCTCAGGGCAGACCCTTTGTCGGCAGGGCCGGCCAACTGCTGGATAAGATAATCATCGCTTGCGGCCTGAAACGAACAGACGTCTTTATCGCCAACATCTTAAAGTGTCGGCCGCCGGAAAACCGCGACCCCAGACCCGATGAGATAATAAATTGCTTTCCATATCTGCAAAGACAGATTGAAATAATAAATCCCGAGATTATAGTTGCTTTGGGTGCCCCCGCAGCCAAAACCTTGTTAAACACAAACAAATCAATTGGCCAGTTGCGGGGTTTATTTCACGAATACTATGCCGGCCTTGACAGACCGCCTATAAAACTTATGCCTACCTACCACACCGCATATTTACTGCGCAGCTATACACACGAAAACCGCGAAAGAGTCTGGGAGGATATGAAAAAAGTACTGACCGAACTCGGCCTGCCAATACCACAACGAGCAAAACAATAATACCTTAACTTGAAAAAGTGTCGAAGCTAAATACGCTTATACTATTTATAAGCAATTCTGATAGTGCCTTTTTGGCCAAAAAATCAACTTTCCAGCAAAAAATCTCTCCGCTGACAAAAAAACTTTCAAATTTCAAAATTTTTTTTCTTGACTTTATCGGACAGTTTGATATACAATACCTCTATTGAAGAAGAGGTGTGAGAAGAGTCTATAACAGCTTCTTACCCTGAGAGTTAGTTAAAGGAGTCTGATAAAGAAGAGGTAAGATAGAGAAGTGAGGAGAGATGGAAAGCTCATTGTGCTGCTTTCGGTATTAAGTGCTTTTGTACTGAACGCGCCGTTATATGCAGTATATACTCCTGTGTATGACACAACTCATGCCGGTGAAGAGGACCTGCACGCCGGCCTGCCTACACATCCAAATCCCGGGGCCCACGGCGGAAGTGAACATGGGTTTGATGACCTACTCGACAGACTTTATGGGGCGGGAAATTACAACCGTATAGACGACTCAATAGACCAGATTTGGTTGGATTTGAACGGCTTTATTGAGGTGCAGGCAATATATGCCGCCGATTATCATTGGCTCGGTTATTCACTGGATGAAACAATCGGCTCACCTATTGTATGGTTGGATGATGGTTTTGGAGGGTATCTTGATGCCGTCGGCAAAAATGCCTTATTCAACATAGAGCCTGACACTGATGCCTTCATTTGGGTACTTGGTAATGGTACTACATATTATAGTGTAGATATTTTCAACTCGGATTTAAACGACCACATGGTTACATTCTCAATACCTACTTTTCAGGACACATATGTGATTTGTTGGGATAATGGAGGCGGTGACGAGGACTTTCAGGATATGGTCTTTGAGGTTCGTAATGTTGCCGCTGTTCCTGAGCCGGCCACGATATGTTTGTTCGGGCTCGGCGCTCTGGCCTTGCTCAGAAAACGCAGAAAATAGGTCGGCGATTTAACTTATCAAATCAATTGAAAAACTGTAAATCTTCTCAGAGCATTTCTTATGCGCATCTGTTAGTAAATGCTGTTAATTTATGGTCTTTAGCCCTGTGGTGATTGTGTGATTTGTTTTGTCAGCTCCCCCAGCAGTGCCCGCATTTGTGGGTCGTTATCTTTGGCCTGGCCTATCTTGCTGCAGGCATGCATAACGGTTGTATGGTCTCGTCCGCCCAGATGACCCCCTATCTCCTCAAGACTGTGCCGCGTCATATCCCTCGCCAGATACATACAAATCTGACGAGGCAGTGTTACGCTTTGGCTGCGTTTTTTGCTCTGCAAATCCGCAAGCCGAACGTCAAAATGCTTCGTTACCACTTCGATAATATCCGTGATACTTATATACCTCGCCGACGACTCGAGTTGTCCATCCAGTGCCGTTTTAGCCAACTGAAGGGTAATCTCCTCGCCGGCAGTAATTGCCACCGCGTAGATACTTGTCAATGCTCCCTCCAGCTCCCGGATATTTGCGTGCACTTTACGGGCAATGTATTCAGACACTTCATCGGGTACACTCAGCCCCCGAAGATGAGCTTTTTTCTGCACGATTGCAACTCTTGTCTCATAGGTTGGCGAGTCGATTCGCGCAACAAGACCCCAGTTGAATCTGCTGATAAGACGCTCTTCAAGACCCGGCATCTCGCCGGGAGCACAGTCGGCGCTGAGAATGAGTTGCTTACCGTTGTTGTACAAAGCGTTAAAAGTATGGAAAAATTCCTCCTGGCTGTGTTCACGTTCCCGCAAAAACTGTACATCATCGATTACCAGAATATCGACCGTACGAAACTGGCTCTGAAAGCCGGGCAGATTACCTTCCTCTATCGCCCTGATGAATCGGTTGACGAACTCTTCGCAGCTTAAAAATTGTATCACCGCTTTATTGCTTCTTCGCCCCGTCTCACAACAGACTGCGTGCAAAAGATGGGTCTTACCCAAACCGACGTTACCGTAAATGAAAAGAGGATTGTAGGTATTACCCGGCGATTGACTTACTGCTATACAGCTTGCTTGAGCGAGCCGGTTGCTCGGTCCTACTACGAAATTATCGAACGTATAGTCGGGATGAAGCTTAAACCCTCGTTCACGCCCCTGAGGAACTCCGGTAAATTGCTCACCGGCGGCAACACTGAAATCTACACTGACAAGGTGGTCGGTTATCTGCTGGGCAGCACGAGTGAAACTGGTTTTGCAGTTGTCTCGTAAAAACTCAACCATTGCCTCATCCGAACAGCCAATCCCGAGAGAACCACCACTCAAATGTAAAACTCTTAATTCATCAAACCACTGACGGGTATTGACTGGGTCAAGTGCTTTGGCACGCTCTACTATATCTGCGAAAATGTTTTCAACCTCCTGAGCTGCCAAAAGGCCCTCCTTTATAAATATCCAGACTGTAAAAACAGCGCCCGCTTAAAACTTCCTTGCCTGTATTCTTCATAAAACGAAAGCTCACAACTTTCGTCGTTGAACAAAAACTCTCCCTGAAAAAAACAGCAGAAAAAGTCTAACGGCACTTGCCAGGTTTGTCAAAGAAAATATTCCTCTTTCGGCAAAAAAATAAAAAAAGGTGCAGGCACAAAAAAAGAACAGCCAAAATTTTCAGGTACTTAAACAAATGGCTCATTACCCTTTAAGAAACCGACAGCTCTATGAAAAAAAGAGTTTGCGTGTGAATCTGCTTGATATCTTCGCAAATATCTGCGAAACTTACACCTTAGAAGACTTTATCCCAAAGGTACGCAGGTATGGGCATTTTCACTAAAACGACTGAATACTTAAAAGACCGGCTCGGAAAAACCAGAGACAAAATCAGCAACTCATTTTCGGCGGTGCTGAGCCTGGGTAAAAAATTAGATGACGAACTGCTCGATGAACTCGAAGAAACACTGATAAGTGATGATGTCGGCGTAGAAACCACCGGTAAGCTGATAACAGACCTGCGGGATGCCTTCCGCAGCAGGCAAATCGCAACCACAGACGATGTTATCCCGTTCCTCAAGGAGCATATTAAAAGCTATTGGCCGCATCGAGACAGACAATTACATCCGGCCGAAACCGGCCCGACCGTCATTTTAGTCGCCGGCGTCAACGGCTCCGGAAAAACTACAAGCATCGCAAAGCTCGCCCACATACTCAGTCAAAACAATAAAAAAGTCATCGTCGCCGCCTGCGATACATACCGGGCCGCCGCCACAGAGCAGCTTACAATCTGGGCCGAGCGCATCGGAGTTCAAATCGTAAAGCAAAAGCACGGCTCCGACCCCGCCGCAGTCGCCTTTGACGCCTGCGAAGCCGCACTGGCAAGGAATGCGGACTTTCTTATCCTCGATACTGCCGGAAGAATGCACACACAGACCGACTTGATGAGACAGCTTACAAAAATCCGAGACGTCGTCGCCCGCAAAATCCCCGATGCGCCTAACGAGGTACTGCTTATTCTCGATGCAACTACCGGCCAAAACGCAATCGCTCAGGCAAAGATGTTCACCCAGGCCATTGACGTTACCGGCATATTTTTGGCCAAGCTCGATGGCACCGCTCGAGGCGGTATCGTCGTTGCCATTAAAGACCAGCTTGATATTCCCGTAAAGTTTGTCGGCCTTGGTGAAAAGCCAACTGACATCGCCGAGTTCGACCCCAAAACCTTCGTAGAAGCCCTATTTAATTAAACAGATAAGAAAATTCAATTCTTCATCAGCCGCGGTTGGCCCGTCGCCTCGACTACGCTGCGCCAAAGTTCGCCGTCCGGGTCAACATAATTTTTCCTTGAGACAGCCATTTGAATTGGGACATGGACGAAACGGTTATTGACAAGACTCACAAGAAGCTCGGTTTTCCCCGCCATAGCTGCATGCACAGCATTGGTGCCGAGTCTGGCACAATATATCGAATCATTCGAATTGGCCGGCATACCACGAATCATATAGCTCGGGTCGATGTATCTCATATTTATCTCAATTCCTTTGGCTTTGAAGTATGCGCTGATTTTATCCTTAAGAAAAACACCGATATCCGACAGCTTTTTATTGCCCGAAGCATCCACTCTCCCGCGGCTTTCCATCAGCTCCTGTCCCGCACCCTCAGCCACCAGAATCACCGCATGATGGCGGCTTTCAAATCTCCTTCCCAGATGTGAAAGTAATCCATTTTCACCATCGAGGTCGAAGGGCACTTCCGGAATGAGCACATAATTGACATCATTGATGGCCAGGGCCGTGTGTGCGGCAATAAAACCCGATTGTCTGCCCATCACTTTAACGATCCCGACCCCATTGATTGCACTTTCCGCCTCAACGTGAGCTGCGGCAACGGCATCTACCGCCTTGGATACAGCGGTTTCAAAGCCGAAAGACTTTTCTACAAAACTCAGGTCATTATCAATTGTTTTGGGAACCCCGACTATGGCGATTTTGAGACCTCGATTTTTTATTTCTTGAGAAATATTAAGAGCGCCTTTTTGTGTCCCGTCACCGCCGATAGTGAAAAGAATATTGATATTCATTTGTTCCAAAGAATCTGCGATTTCGCCGACACGGTCGCCGTAACCGCGCGACGAACCAAGAATCGTTCCACCTTTTTGATGGATATCCAGAACCTTTTCAGGCGTCAGCTCCATAACCGGCAGACCAAACTCCGAAAGAAAACCGCGGTAACCGTACCTGATGCCGGAAATCCGTCTCACACCGTAATGGTACCAAAGGCACATAACTATCGCACGTATCACATCGTTGAGCCCGGGGCAAAGCCCACCACAGCTTACAATACCGGCATGCACCTTTGCCGACTCAAAGTAAATTTGCTCCCGAGCTCCTGCCTTCTCCATAAGCTTACCGCGTCCAGAGCTCCACGCACCCCCACCAGAGACGGTTTCAATATCGTACCGCACACACTGACTGTCATCGGTGTAGTTGGCTATGTAATCGCCCATCGCCTTTGACAGAGATATCGGCGACCGAACCGTTCGTTTACCCAACACACTAATAGTAAAATCAAGCTTCTCCATTTTTATCACTCTTTCAGTAAATGCCACCTGCTATCGACTGCCAATCGAAAGTCGTAAATCGTAAATCGAAAATAATAATCACCCGCCTGTAACATTATGAACTATTATAGCATTGGTCGTGCCGGCTGCACCAAGCGGCTGACCCGCCAAAAGGACAATCTTATCACCAATCCGAACAAGGTTATCATTGATAATCATCTCTTCAACTATGCGGGTAAACTGCTCGATATTTTCTGGTACCGACCGACAGCGAGGTATTACCCCGTAATAAAGACACATCTGACGGCACATCCGCTCATCGGAACTCAACGCCAGAATCGGAGCATCTATCCGCACCTTACTGAGCAGCCGCGCCGACGAGCCGCCCTGAGACCAGACCGCAACAAGCTTAGCACCAATACCATCGACAATTTGACCGACACTCTGTGCCATTGACGCCGTCTGAACTAATTCATCTACAGTCGCACTCTGAGGATGAACATTGACGTTCTCCTCGAGATAGCTTTCTGTTACACGTGCAATCCGCTCAATGGTCTGTACGGCTTCCAGCGGGTATTTACCAACAGCGGTTTCACCCGAAAGCATAACAGCATCGGCAAAGTCCATAATCGCATTGGCAACGTCTGAGACCTCGGCACGGGTGGCTGTAGGATTTTCTATCATACTTTGCAGCATTTGTGTAGCAACCACGACCGGCCTGCCCAAATCTCGGCACATCTGTGTAATGCGCTTCTGAATGAGCGGAACTAAAGCCAAATCCATCTCAACTCCAAGGTCCCCGCGGGCAACCAGTACGACATCACTGGCGCGAACAATCTTTTCCAGATGCTCCAGCGCCTGGAGTGTTTCAATCTTGGCTATTATCTTAATATCTGCACCGGCCTTACTCAAATAGTTTCTCAACTCTTTAATCTCATCAGCCGACCGCACGAAGCTCAATGCAAGAAAATCCAGCTCTTTTTCAATCGCCCAATCAACGCATTTCCAGTCACGTTCGGTGATTGATGGTGTGCTTATTTTTGAGTCGGGCAGATTGATACCCTTTCGACTGCGAAGCGCCCCTCCAACAACAACTTTGCAAACCGTTTCATTGTCCCTCCGGCCAATCACTTCCAACGCTATTTGTCCGTCATCGATAAAAACTCGGTCGCCGATATTTACATCATCGGTAAAACGTTCGTAGTTTGTTCCGAAACGTTCTGCCGTGCCTGCTTCCTCGCCGGCTACGATGCTGACCTCAGCACCGGCACTCAACATCTGCCCTTCCGGCTTAATAAGCCCCGTGCGTATCTTCGGCCCGCTCAAATCACCAATCACAGCCGCCATATTATGGCGCTCCGAGCGGACTGAATTCAGCACCTCCAACAACTCAGCGTGCTCATCGAGCGTCCCATGCGAAAAGTTCAGACGAAACACATCTACACCATTATCAATCAGGGCCTTAATTGTCCCCGCCTCATTACTCGAAGGACCGAGTGTGGCGATTATCTTGGTCTTTATCATTAATCAGTGTTCAGTAACCAGTATTCAGTATGTCGAAAATCGTAAATCGTAAATCAAAACTAAACCTTGGGATAATTACCTAAATAATGTGTCTTTGGCAGCCCGCCTGTCAAAGGCATTGCGTACTTAACAAACGCCTCCGTAACACCGTTGCCTCTCCGATTGATAAACTCATCGGGCATCGTCCTCGACTTCTCGGCGACATTGCGAAGCTCGGTACTCAAAAACTCTACCGCATAATTTTCCCCCTCGCCCGTTCGGTTCATCACAACCGAACCGCTTTGTTCGGCCATTGAAAACCCAACTGCTTCTCGACCACACCTGCGGGCCTCTTCAACATCTACCGAAGATTGAAATCCGACGAAGCTTCTTTGCATATAACCCAAAGTGTCGGCCCTGACCCGTTTGGCGCCGAGTTGAGCTTTGATTTGACCGGCCAGAAAGTCCGCCAAAACGCCCGTACCGGAGAGCTGAATATTACCGTGAGAATCGGCCTCTTTTTCCCTCGTTAGTTTCTCGGTCCACGTACCCCCCTCAGTATCGCATATACCTTCGCTCACTGCTATTACACAGCGACCTAACCTTTTATAAACATCTTCAACATCACCGAGAAATTTATCTATCGAAACTTCTCTCTCAGGAAAATATATCAGGTGAGGCCCGTCATCAACTCTCTGTCTGCCTAAAGCAGTCGCCGCTGCCAGAAAACCCGCATGCCTGCCCATTATCACATCGACCTTAACACCAGGCAGAGCACGGTTGTCCAAATCATCTCCCATAAGCGCACAGGCCACAAACTTCGCAGCACTGCCGTAACCAGGACAGTGGTCCGTCACTAACAAATCATTATCGATGGTCTTCGGAATATGAAACGCATGCATCTCATAACCAACCTCTGCCGCCATCACATTGATTATATGGGCGGCATTAGCTGAATCATTACCACCGATATAGTAAAAGTACCGAATATTTCGCTTCTTAAATACGTCAAAAATCTTCCTGCAATATGCCTCATCCGGCTTATCACGGCTCGAACCAAGCGCCGCCGAAGGACAGCTCGCAACTCCTTCCAGAACCGACACCGACAGACTTTTCAAATCGATAAATTCTTCCTTGACGATTCCCTCGACAGCGTGGATTGTACCGTAGAGGTTTTCGATTTCGCTCCTTTTGGAGACTTCTTCAATAACGCCCGCCAATGATGCGTTGATTGTCCCCGTCGGACCGCCCGACTGTCCAACCACTGCGTTTGCTTTCGGTGCCGCCGCCATCTTTATCTGTTCTCCATTAAATGCTTGACCTAAATATCAATTTACTCACACCAATTATACAAACACACCTGCAACACACAAGTACAAACAGAAAACACCTATCTAAGTCTCATTTTCTTATGGTCTCATTCGAGCTCGACAGAGATGGCGCAGCTTAGGAAATACACCCATTTACCGTGGAGCTTATCGTTGAGAATCGCCCCAGCCGCCCTGCCGTAAAGCCCAAGTTGCTCGCGATAAAGCTCCGCCCGCTCTTCGGCCTGCTCCGCTGTTACACTATCGGTTTTGAAATCTATTATCAGCAAACCTTCCGGTGTTTTGACCAGCACATCGACTATCCCCTGAACGACGATTGCTTCGTCGCTCGTCGCTCGTAACCCGTTACCCAAATCAGCAAATTCGCAAGCCGACAGAGCAAAAGTGAAAGGCCACTCACACCATACGGTATTATTAGCATCAAGAGCTAACCGCCCCAGTTTACTTTCAAAAAATGTCATTATTGAACCGGTATCAATATGCTCGGCTACAGCTTCGGCTATAGCCCCGGCAGCTACAAGCTTTCCCACAGTTTTGTCGATTACCTCTTTGTTCACTTGTTTTGTCAAGTCAAGTCTGGAAATTACCAGATGTGTTGCAGTTCCGATGAGCCGACTTTGGACAGATTCGGCTGCATCAACAGCCGAAACTGCTTTTGGCTTTCGAGCCAGTACGCCGGAATAATCGACTTTCACATATTCGTCGCCGAGATGAGTCAATTGTGTTACAGAACGCTTGGCCGGAACCTTACAAACATCACCGAACCCATATCGCCACGCCAGGCGCTCTTTTACTTTTGGCAATAAATTGTCTTTTGACCCACCCTGCCCCAATTTACTTTGGGCCGAATCAAATTGAATTCGTTTCCTCCTTCTCAATTCAAAAACATATCGGCTCAATCGCTCGAGTTCACTCTTTTCGTAAAGCTTAAAATCAAACAAATTATCATCACCTGCCTCCGGCGCCAGGCCGCTCCCGAAACCATCATGCACCACTTTCTTATCACTCAATCCATACAGGACCCACTCCAGATGGCTTCGGCATCGGCCAAGCTGCCAGTCGGCTGCCGTTTCAGAACCGAACAGAATTCCGTCACAGATAACTTCCCGACACCGTTTTGCCTTCTCTGAAGCCGTCAAAACAAGCCGTTCTCTTGCCCGCGTCGTCGCAACATAAAGAATCCGCATCTCCTCGGCAAGTGCCGTCTTTCTTTTTATCTTTTCGATAATCTGATATGCCGCCGAATCCACCTTGGTTTTTGTTCTGCTCTCGATAATTCTCAGCCCCAGCCCGCCCCCTGCCTCTGCAATACAATCATCCTGCAAATCCTTACTGCTGAACTGACTGTTGAGTTCAGCTAAAAAGACTACCGGAAATTCAAGTCCTTTGCTTTTATGTATGCTCATAATACGAACAGCGTTACCGGCGGACGCTTCTTCCTCAGCAGTGCTCCAGTCCAGTCCCGATTCGTAAAGTTTTTCGATAAACTCAACGAACCGAGTCAGTGACGGCACACCCACGCTGCTGGCAAAACCCTCAAATTGAATCGCCCGCTCGTGCAGCCTGAAAAGATTGGCCCTGCGCACCTGACCGTTCGCAAGGGCCGGCACAAAGAATAGATAACCGGTTTCCCGATAGATTTGCCAAATCAATTCTGCAATATCGCCCCGCCGACCGACCGTCCGCCACTGCTCAAGCAGGGCCAAAACCTCTTTCAGCCGTTCAGCTAATTTCACATCCGAACCGCTCTCACAGTAATCACACACACTATCATGGAAGTTTTTGCGTTTTTTCTCTTCTGATTTTAAATCTTCCGAACCCTCAGTCTTTTCTGCCCTGTGAATTTTTATCTTCGCCAGTTCGCTGTCGCTGATATTAAAAAGCGGGCTTCGCAATACCGCAGCCAGCTCAATGTCACGCTGGGGATTGTCCAAAACCTTCAAAAGACTCAAAAGGTCTCTGATTTCCGTCGCCTCAAAATAACCGCTCGAAGCCTCACAGGAAACCGGAATACCGGCCAGTCTAAGAACCTCAATATAATCATTGACCCTTTTGGCGGGCGAGCGCATCAGTATCACAATGTCACGGTACTCAACGTCCCTCATTTTGCCTTGCTGCTTGTCAAATATCTCAAATTCCGCCTCGCCGCCGTCTGCACCGACCATTTCCCTGATGCGCCCCGCTATTATAGCCGCCTGACGCTGACGCGAACTAACAACTCTTAAACCATCGGAAATCGTTATAGAACCCCTCTCGTGGCCCGAATTTTCATCTTCGCCAGATTCGTCCCGCCGCTCGGTGTCCTCAATCTCGTCATCGAGTATATGCAGCTCCACAGAGGTTCTTCTCTCACTCCCTGATGCCTCCTTCAATCGCTCCATAACTGCCGGCCTTAACCTCGCCGATTCGTCATAGTCAATATCCGCGAAAGACGATGTCATTATTCGCCCGAACAACTTGTTGACAAAATCAAGAACACTCTTGTTCGAACGAAAATTGGCCGTAAGGTCAACTCGCAGACCCTCATCCGACCCCTTCGGCTCAACAGTAGCTGATTTGAGCTCCTCGGTAAAAATTCTCGGCTCTGCACCCCTGAACGCATAAATACTCTGCTTGACATCGCCTACAACAAAAACATTATCCTCGCAGCTCAATGCCGCCAGAATCTCCTTCTGCACCGGATTGATGTCCTGATACTCGTCAACGAATATATATTTGTACTTTCGGCGCAGTGCCAAAGCCGTCTCCGAAGGCAGCAATTGGTCTTCTTTATCACCTTCTTTCGTTAGAAGTTTCAACGCATAATGCTCAAGGTCCGCAAAATCAAGACAGTTGATTGTCTGCTTGGCCCGGCTGTATAGCCGGTCGAATTTCTTAACAAGCTCAACCATAATTCTCGTCTGGCCGCTTACCGCCCCACTGATTCTATCAAGGTAATCAGGATTAATAATCGCAAGCCCCTTTAATCTTTCAAAATCAACTGCTGCTTTTTTGGCTGTATCTCTAATCATCCCTGCGACAGGCTCATCCGGACTTTTAGGTTTATTAAATCTTGGTCTTCGAAAGTTTCTTATCTCCTCGGCGCAACTTTGCCAATTCTCACTTTTCAAATACTCTATACATCGTAATACAACCTCAACAACCTTTTCCTCAAGCCATTGACACCACGTCTCATCGGCATTTGCTTTTTGGCAGAACTGCTGAACAGACCGCAGTTGCTCTAAAACACTCTGCAATTCTTCTGCAACGATTTGTTTTTGTTTCTTGCCCAGCTCGCCTGCGAAGGGATTGAGGGCTTCCGAAAGCGCCAATGTCCTCTCATACCAACTCTGACGTGAAACCACCCCGTCCAGAAAGTCGCTCATGGATATTATCTTTGCTGCAAAGCCGTCGCTCGTGCGAAGGTCTCTCCTGCCAAATAGCTGCGCCATCCCTTCTGCCAGATTCCCTTGGCGCCAGGCCCACTCAATTGTCCTCTCCAGAACCTCTCTCTTGAGCAGCCTGCGCTCATCGTCATCAATTACGCGAAAAGTCGGGTCAATACCAAGCTTATAAAAGTATTCTGTTATAAGCCGTTTGCAGAAAGAATGTATCGTACTGATATCGGCGCCCTGCAGCAGTATAAGCTGATGCCGAAACCGTCGGTTACCGCTTTCCAAAAATGCCTCTTTAAGCTGCTCGGCAATCCGAGAGTGCATCTGCTCGGCAGCGGCCTCGGTAAAAGTCAACACCAGCATATTAAGAACATCGCCACATATAGATTCATCCGACAAAATATTGACACACCGCCCCGACAACACCGCAGTCTTACCCGTACCGGCCGAGGCCGTCACTAAAACATCGCTGCCACGCTGCTCAATTGCACGCCGCTGCTGCTTTGTCCATTTAATCTTCTTCTCAGCCATCAATCCCACCCATCTCTTCAAGCACCGCCTCTTTCATAAGCGACCTTAAAGGCCTGTAGTCATTCACCTGCCAGTCAAATCGGCAGACAGGCCGGTATTTACAGTAACCACAAGGTGTTTCCGTACCTATTCGGTAAGGCGCAATATCGATTTTGCCGGATACAATCTCTCCGGCCAGCTCAACTATCCTGCCCTCGGTAAATCGAAGCACTTTTTCAAAATCGCCCGGCCTTAATACATTGCTTCTCCCATAGTTACCATACTGTCCGCTTTCTGAGCTAATTTGGAAACTGTAAAACTTACTCCAGCCGGATTCTGTCAAACTGTCTAACTGCTGAAAATACTCACCGTTAAATATACCTTTCGCTTTATGATTAAAACCCTCTGCTTCATTTGACAGCTTATCAAGTCCGACTTTTTCCAGACCTGCCTCGACCGGCATATAAAACGCCCCCACCACATCCTGCATTTTGCATTGAGACTCCCCTGCTGCCCGAACAGCCAGCATATAAATCGGAAGCTGCATATCAAGCCCGTAGTAGAACTGCGACCAGTTAAAGGTTTTATCTCTTCGTTTATAATCGAAAACAATCCCGATTTTTCCGCCCTTCAGTTCCGCAATATCAAGCCGGTCGATTTTACCTCTTAAAATCAGTTGCCGTTCGTTTGAAAGCTCAATTTTATATTCACCAAGCTCGTTACCGACTTCGCCAAACACAATTTCCGATGCTATCGGCCGAAAACTGCCCGCCCGCACCATTGACGCAATCGCAAGAACACAATCCTCAAGAACTTCACTTGCCGAATGGACAATAAACGCGTTATGCCTGCCGTGACGTACAAAATTCGATATGAAAGAATTTTTCTGGACAATCCCTGAAATCTCTTCCCCCAAAAGCTTTACTAACTGCCCATCTTCAATCGTCGCAAAACCCTTCCCCTCTTCGCTAAGTCTTTTCAGCAGTGCGTCCAGAACGCTGTGGTAAAAATTACCCACGTCTAACGGCTCAAACTTAAACTCTTTCCTTTCTTCTAAATCGAGTATATACCGGGCAAAAAACTGGTAGGGGCAGGCCGCAAAAGTGCTTAACCTCGTCGCAGAACTTTTTATCCGGCGACCGAAAAGCTCTGTCGCTAACTTCTCATCAAGTTTCGCACTGTTGTCATAATTTATCGCCAAAACAATCTTCGTCCCCAATTCCGCAAGTTCCTCGTCCGAGCACATATCCTCCAACAACATCCCTAATCGTCCGTCCATCTTTTGTTCGGACAGATTGACATCTCTGCCGAGCCGGCTGCACAGCAAATCCGCAAGTTCGCCCTCGTTGTGGATTTGCTCAATCCCGATTTGTTCTTCTGCGATAGATTCTTCCTCAAGGTCTTCAAAAAGCGATTCGAGCTCACTTACAAAACCCGACCGGCCTATCGTCCTTCCCTTAGCATCTGCCAGAGGATACGTAACACACAAAAATTCTGATGGCCGGGTAAAGGCAATATACGCCAGATACTGTCGTTCAGCTAAAGCCTCACTTACCGTTGAGCCCAATTCAAAATCGGACGCCTCTGCTGCAGAACGGTCGTCATCGGTCAATATGGAACTGGTAGTGACCGGCGAAGGAAACTGCTTCTGTGTAACACCTATAAGGAATACCGCCTTCAAATCCGGATGTCGGCTGCGCTCAATCGAGCCTACAAGGACCTCATCAAGCCTCGGAGGTATAAAAGCCAGCGTCAACTCTGAAAAAGCAGATGTTATAATCGCAATCAGGTCTTCACATTTTATTTGCTGCTGGCCAAAAACCTCCACAAGTTCGTCGAATATGCTGACAAACTTATCGTAGAACTGCCGATGCTCATCGGCCTTCGTAAAATCCTCCAGCCCAATCCCTTCTTCAATCCAGCCGTCGATTTGCTCAACAGCGTTTAATTTATCAAGAAAATCAAAAACAATCTTTGTAAACTTCACCGCGCTTAGAACTTCGCCATTCTCACCGTCCGGACAAAGTCTCCTGTACAATTCAAGCAATCCGACAGCCGCTTCCTGCCGAATCTCATTTATCCTTTGCTCGTCGAAGTGCGGCTCCTCCTCCCTTTCAAAGTGCCATTCTCGCCCGTCCATCCAGTCGTCGGCGTTTATGCCGAATGCAATGCAGTAATTTTCAAGCAAATCAACTTCACATCGTTCTATCGGAACAAGGTCGCTCTTAAGATAGGCGAAAATATCATCCCTCTTAAAACCACCTGTAACCGCCGCAAGAGCCGAACAAACAAGCTGCACAAGCGGATGAAGATTCAGCGTCCTGCGCTCATCAATAAAAAATGGTATCCCGTAATCTTCGAAACTCCCCCTTATATAATGTTGATACTCTCCAAGAGTCGAGGCGATAACCGCAATGTCACGATACCGCAAACCCTTCTCCTTAACCAGTCCCAGTATCCCCCTTGCGACAAACTGAACTTCTGCCCTTCTGTTCGCCGCCGCTGCAATCCGGATATTATCGGCCGCCCTGCATTTTGCCACTGCCGGCTCGAATATATTTCGCTCGACATAACCCAGCGCCCCGCACGAAGAAAATCTGAGCGCCTCATTCAAAATTATCGGCTCGGCAAGTTCGCTCTTGCATTTCTTTACTATCCCGAGAAGTTCTGCGTATGTCCGCTCGGTTGGATTAAACAAATCAGCAGGGTCGATTTTTCCCGAATCCACATTTGCCAAATCTATCCTCGACACATCCAGACAAAGGGCGATTTGTGCCTCTTTGACCGTCTTGAACAATTCAGCCAGCACAATAAGTTCAGCCGTCGTAAAGCCCGCAAAGCCATCCACCCAAAGTCTCGCTCCTTTAACAAAATCCGCCTGCGACACTGCTTTGCAGCTTTGCAAAAGCTGCATATCAGGGTCAATGAACCTGCCCTCGATAAACTTTAGATATTCTCGAAAGACCAACCCGACATCGGCAAATTTCAGTGCAGCCGCCTTGTTCTCTTCATCCTTCTCCAATTCACCGAGCAGCGCTTCAATATCTTCCGGCGTCTTTGCATACCGATGCAGTTCTGCAACCGTATCCGCCATCGTCTTTCCCACCCCAACCCGACTAACACTTGCGCCAAGTACTTTTAAATCGCTCTTGTGCTCTCGCAGAATCCTCTGGATTATCATTTGCCTGCCCGTGTGAGAAAGAGCCGGCATCGCTGTATTTTTGCCCCTCAGGAAAAACCCCAACCTGTCGAATGAAAGTACTCGACATCTGCTGTAGCCGGCTATTCTCTTATCGCTCAAAATCGCACGTTCGGCCTGATACGTCGCCTGTTCCGGTACCAGCAGTATCAACGGCTCCTCACCACCGCCCAGCAGCGATTCTACTATCGCCTTTACGCAATAGCTGGTCTTGCCCGTACCGCTTCTGCCCAAAATAAACCGAACCGACATAGAAACACCTCAAAAAAAGACCGACTTAACTCGAATACTTTGTACCACATACGCACCTTTTTTTCAATTCTTTGATATTTCACACGGTTTTTATGCCGATAAAATAAAGTTGGTACAAAATTACAAAAAGCCGAAAAGGAGATGATATAATGCGAACGAACAGCAAATTATTGGTCCTTGTCGCCGCCCTGCTCACAATTGCTGCGCTGATTTGGTCTTCCGCATCGATTCAGGCCGACCAAAAAACTTATGAAATCCATCCCGAAATCATCCTGCCGCAATACGGATTCGGCACCGTCAGCACCATCGACCCTTATGAGCGCTTAATGGAAAGATATATAATTCAAACAGAAAAAAACCTGGATATTATCAACACAAACCTCCAGAGCATTTTCGAAAAATTGGATTCCATCGACGCTAAATTAAATGACCTCTCTTCCAGAATCAAAAGAATTGAAAAGACGCTCGGCATCTGGCAACCTGAGAAAAGCACCACCCGACAGCGACGATACAGGGAACAGGAAGATATATACTGCCCCGGCCACAAAAAACTCCGCAGGAACGATTAACCACACCGAGACATCAATTACTAATCGTTGTTATATTAGCTTTATAATCGCCCCGCTGCAGAGACGACCCAAACCAAAATCACGTAGTCGCATGGTAGCTGAATTCCAGCACCCTCGGCGAAACCAGTTCTCGATAATCACCCATACTCATTCGTACCGCCCGTTTGTGCGAGCCGCCCTGGAACACAATATGGTCGTCTTTTTCCAGCGACTTATCAATAATTGTTTCCAAATCATACAGGTTGCCGAAAGGAGGCTCAGCCCCAAGCTCGCAGTCGCCGAATATCTCACCCATCTCCTTCTCCTCAGCAAGCTCAATTTTCTTGGCACCAAGCTGCTTTCTCAAAGCTCCCATATCAATCTTACAGCTCGCCGGAAGCACACACATGACATATTTGCCGTCCGCCTTGACTATCACCGGCTTGGCAACATACCTGCCCGGCTCATGTTCCTCCGCTGCAAGACGTTGTGCCGTAAAAGCCGGCGGGTGCTCCGTAACCTCGTAACTCACCCCGGAACTTTCCAAAAAATCTATTACTCCCATCCTTAGACTCCCAAAAACTTTTCAAAAATCAATCCCAACAATCTCAAATAAAATCCCTTGTATTCCCTAAAAAATGTCCTGTCAATACCTGACACTAAAATTCAAAATCCTTTTCCGCCCTCTGTTGTTTTAACTGACTTCGCCGTTTCTTCTCCGACAGCCGCTTCTCTTTGGCCCATTTCGGCACCGGTGTCTCTTTCCGCACCGCCATTCTCTTAAGTGCCTCTCTGAGCAGCTCAACCAATCGTTCGACTGCACATTCTCGATTGGCCTTTTGCGTTCGGTACCTCTGTGAAACAACTCTTATTACGCCGTTCCTGTCGGCCCGAGTCGCAAGCCGTTTGAGTATTCGGCTCTTTTGCGCATCGGTAAAACCCGCAGCATTCGCCAAATCAAAAAATAGCGTTACACGCGTATTGACTTTATTGACATTTTGTCCGCCCGGCCCGCCGCTTCGGGAAAACTTAAAAAAAATCTCCTCCTGGCGAATAACAATCCCGTCTTTGACTTCAATCATCTTCTACAACCCAATATGCAACCTGCACTACCCAACACGAGATACGAAACACGAAATACGAGATACGAAATATATTACGCTCCCAGCGCCTTTTCAGCAGCATCACCATCGGCGGCATCGACCACAACCAGCATCCGGTACTGCCCGTCGCAGACTATCACCGCACCGGCCAGACCGCTGATACCAGCATCGGCAAGCCCTTTCAGTGCCTCCATCGCTGCCCCGACTTTATCCTCGCCGCCGATGATAAAGCCCGCCGCTGCCGTCGTCGAAATCCCCGCCTCCGCGACAAAGGACTTTAACGCCTCTTCATTCTTGCCGCTCAAATACACCTGCCCGAGGCCGCCGCCCGCTGAAAAAGCCGCACAGAACTCTAAGTCAACATTCGCAGAGGCCGCATCAGCCAAAAGCTTCTGAAGACTCCCAGCCTTATCCTCTATTTCAACACAACGCACACTAATTCGTTTAACAGCCATTTTCGTCCCCTTTCATTTTGAAATGTTCTTATGTTCAACTACTAATCTACCCCCCTACCAACCTTTGTCAACACAAAATTTCACCGCCTTGGCCATCCCAGGGGTGCATCTGTAGTTTGTAGGTAAAACTGGCACAAAAATTGCTTTTCATATAATACTCCCCGAAAATCAGACCAGCATATAAGGTGTAAGTTGTGTTATAATT
>CAZMCN010000010.1:0-27131 GCA_964564845.1 uncultured Pirellulales bacterium
TATTTATCGTCAAATTACCCATTCTGAGACCAATTTTTCAATTTTGCAAAAGTTCAGTTAATAACTTGGCCGGATGGTTTCAGCGGTTTCGTAAGCTACGAACCTGATGAACTCAACAGGACTGACCACGACCAACTCTTCCTTTAATGGTGCAAATCCTGAGCGGAGTTGTCTTCTGAAATATTTTTTTATTCGATATTCAGTGGTTCTGTCGGCGCTGTTCCAGATTTGTTCGAGGGCCCAGAGTAGCTGACCGTCGTTGAGGTCGATGAGCTTTAGTCGCAGGCCGATGGCCATATGAGGATATGGCTGGTATTCGGTAACAGTGCCGAGCATCACGGCGTCGGACTTTAAGGCCTTCCGAATCGCAAGTAACTGCTCAAGTGTGTAAGTTGGGGGGGGGTTAAAGGCCCTGTTTTTTGTTTGTTGGGCCGAGTCGAGTTCGAACAGGAGGCTGCGCCAGGCGGGGTCGCTTTGTGGTATTAGAGTCAGGCCGAAAATCTGTTTTTTCTGGAAGGCCTGGAAAAGCGTCTTTGTTACATCGGCGGAGATTTCCGGATAGCTCGAGTCGTTGTCCAGCTCAACGACGGCAACTCTGCCAACAGCGAACAAGTCCTTGTCCTGATTTAGATAGTAGTAGCTTGCCGGTGAAGGGAGAGGGGCTCTGTAGAAATGGCAGCCGGCGGGAAGGGTCGGCATCAGCAGTAATAATAGTGTTTTTTTTAAGTTATTCATTTTGAGCACCTGCATTTTTGGCGGCGGGCCGGGATTGTGGTTGAGAATTGTTTGGGTCGTTTGTGGATGCTTCGGTAGAAGGGGCGTTTTGATTTTGGGTTGATTGTGTTTTGACCTCACCGCCGAGAACATTTAGTATTTTGAGGAGTGCTTCCATCTGTGCCTTGTCTGTCTGGCGTATTTCGTTCTGAAAACCGAGGACGCTGACTTTCCAGTTGTTCAGTTCAATGACCATTTCTCTGAGAAGTTCGTTTGCCTGGGTCAATTCATTTTGAGTCTGCTGCAATTGTCTTTCGGATTCGGCGAGATGGTTTTTGAGAGTAGTGTTCTCGGCGATAAGGTTTTGATTTTTTTGTCTCATTGCGGCCATTTCTTCGGTAAGCTTGGCGTGTTCTTTGGCCAATTCTATAGCTCCTTCGACGGCGGTTGGACCTTTTTGAGAGGTCTGCTGAAATCTGTTTGGGGCAGGGGCGTTATATGGTTGTTCGACAGGTCTGGGTTCGAGAATAACCTCAATGGGCTCCTCAAGAGCGGAGCAACCTGCTAACAGGAAGATTAATACCGACAGTGTTAGATACAATATTGTTTTTTTAGCTTTCATTTTCATTTTCTCCATTTAATTTATTGTTCGTTTTTCTGGTTTTGGGAGGAGTCGTTAGGAGCATATTCACATTTTAGCTGTATTTTTGTTCCGCAGGAGCAGGTTACTTCTATGACGGCGAATTCGGGTTTGCTTTCGACGATTGTCGCATGCGGTGAGACTGAGGATGTATGTCGCTTTTTTGAGTTGGCGTGGTGTGGGCTGATTAGGTCAAGCTGTAGCCGGCCTTCGAGATTAACTTCACTACTTTTTAGAATGTGTCCTGCAGTGTTTATCATCTGTTATCCCGACCTTTCATGATTTATAGATTCGGTATTTTTTTAATTAAGCCTGATAATCGACTGTGTTAGTATCCGGGTTTTCACTGTTTTTGTTTTGGGCAGGTTTGTTGTCGATATTCTGTTCGTCTGCTGAGTCAATTGTCTGCTGGTCTTCTTGATTTTTTTGCTCGTTCATCTGTTTACGCCGTTTTCGCTCTTCCCGACGTTTTACGGCGTCTAAAGCTGCGATATTTTCCAGGCCTTCCACCGGTTTTATAATATTGTAATCGTTATCTGCCATCTTTCCATTGCCTCAATTTTATGGATAAGTTAAATAAAGCTGCTGCGTGTAGTTGGCTGACTCGTGATTCGGTGATTTTGAGAAGCTCGGCGGTTTGCTTCATAGTTAGATGCTGCTGATAATAAAGCAGGATTATCTGTCTCTGCTTTTCGGGCAGTTTTTGTATAGCTTCTGATAATTTATCAATGAGCTCGGCTTGTTCGATTTGCTCATCAGGTGTGGAAGTATTAAGAGATGGGAAAAAATCTATCAGTGCGGGAGTATTTTCATTGTTGCTGTCGATGGACAGGAAGTGTTGAGCGCGGGCATTTTCGAATATTTCATAAAGTTTCTCGATTGATATTCCCAGTTTTTCGGCCAATTCGCTGTCTGGAGGCACCGAGCCTGTCTGCTCGGTGATTTTTTGGCTAAGTTCAAAGGCATTGTGGATCTGCCTGTTGCGATTTGAGGGCACAAAGGACCATTCTCTTAATTCATCGAGGACGGCACCTCTGATTCTGATATAGGCATAAGTTTTGAATTCGGCCTGGTGAGACGGGTCATAGTCCCGTGCTGCTTTAATGAGTCCGACGGTTCCGGCTGAGACCAAATCTTCGAATGATAAGGGGGGTTTTAGGTATGTTATTACCCGCTGGACTATTTTGGGGACCATTGGCAGAAGCTGTGCTATCCACTCACTTTCGAGTGAGCGTTTTTTTTGGCCTGTATAAGCGCGCAAAGCAGCGGTTTTAAGATGCTTTTTGCTGTCTTTGACGGTCTGTTTTTCGACGATGTTATTAGTTGCCATCGCCACTGCTATTTTCCTTTTGTTCGTTTAGTTGTCTTGTGATTATTATATTTATTAAAATGGCGTTAATTATCTTCACAGCCAGGATTGCCGCTAAATATGCCAACAGTGCACCACCGACGGCCCTCTTACAGCAGGTAAAAGGGGACAAGCCTCTAATCCAGCCGACAAAGCTCAAGCTGAAAAAAAATATCACGGCGATATTTATAGCTATTGGCCGAGTGTTTAAGGGCATAGTCAATTGCTCCTTCTACAAATGGTATTTTGTATTTGTTTTTTTGCTTTTACATTGTTCATTAGTTTGCTGCCCCGACAAGTTCCGGCTGCTGCAGTGTAGTCAATTCATTTTGCGGAGCGGAGATAGTTTCTATCGGCTCTATTTCTGTGGCGAGAACGATTTCATCGTAAGCTACGACAGGCAGCGGAGGCACTGTTCTTGCGAGCATAGCAGCCAGGGGCGACCGTAGTCTGGAATCGCAGAGCAGAACTATCTTTTCTATGTCTTTGTCCATTGCATTTTTCCAGGCTTGAGCGATTTTTTTGCTTATATCCATTGCCAATTCAGTTGGTAAGGCGAGGTTAATTGCCTCCGCTTCCTGGCGTAAGGTCAAGGTCATCTGATGCTCAAGTGCGGGTTCCAGTGTTATAGCGGAGATTTTGCCATTGTCGTCTTTATACAGCTCGGTAATTGTTCTGCTTAAGGATTTGCGAACCATCTCGGTTAGAGCGATGTGGTTTTTGGTCTTTGCGGCGAGTTCTCCGAGCGATTCGATGATGGTGTTCAATTCGCGAATAGGTATCTGGTCGGTGAGCAGGTTTTTAAGGACGCGCTGCAGCAGTCCCATCGGCACAAGTTCTCCAATGACTTCTCCGACGAGGGAAGGCTGGGTCTTGCGGAGTCTGTCAACGAGGAGCTGGACGTCTTCACGGCTCAGCAATTCATCAGCGTGTTTTTTGAGGGTTTCTGAGAGGTGAGTGATGAAGACCGATTCGGGGTCGATTACGGTATAGCCGTTTAATTCGGCTTTTTCCTTGTCTTCGGGTTTAATCCACAGTGCGGGCAGGCCATAAACGGGTTCAGTAGTTTCTATACCCTTGATTTTGGTCTGGACTGTTCCGGAATCCATAGCGAGGAACATATCAGGCTCTAACGTGGCCTTTGCTATGGGCATCTCGGCGAGTTTAATTTCATAAGCGGCTGGTTCGAGATTGATGTTGTCCCGCAGGCGTATGAGAGGGATAATAATACCGAACTGCTGAGCAAATCTTCTTCGCAGCGCTCCAATGCGGTCGAAGATAGTATTTGAGGTTATGTCAGCTGTGCTTTGTGCGTTGTTTTGTTTGTTTTTTCTTGGGTTGACCATAGGTATCAATCTGACTCCGACATTTACGGAGACTCTATCGACGTCGAGCAGTTCTTCAACAGGCTCTTTGTCCTGCCTTGCCTGTTGGGGGGTTGTTGCGGTTTTTTTAGCAGTGTCTTTTTCGGTTTTTGCGACAAATAGTCCTGCGGCTGCTGCGACGGCGGCCAGGCATATAAAAGTTATTTTGGGCAGTCCAGGCACCAGTGCCATGCCGGCGATTATGAATGATGCTATTATCAGGGGCTGGCTGTTCTTAAGGAACTGTTTTGAGAGGTCCTGGCCGACATTGTGGCTTGAGGAGATTTTAGTTACCAAAAAACCCGAACTTACAGAGATTATTATCGATGGTATCTGACTGACGAGGCCATCCCCGATGGAGAGAATAGAATAGGTTCTTATGGCGGCGGAGATAGACATACCGCGAAAATATCCCATAGCTATTCCGCCAATAATGTTAATAGCAGTGATAATAAGACCTGCCTTTGCGTCACCTCGGATGAATTTGCTGGCGCCGTCCATTGCGCCGTAGAATTCACTTTCCTTGATGATTTTTGCCCTTCGCTGGTTTGCCTGAGCGTCGGTGATGGCGCCTGCGTTGAGGTCGGCATCGATTGCCATTTGCTTTCCCGGCATAGCGTCGAGCGTAAATCGAGCGGAGACTTCGCTTATTCTCTCGGCACCTTTTGTGATTACTATGAATTGTATGACAACAAGTATGAGGAAGATTACCAGCCCGACGACGAAGCTTCCTCCGGCGACGGAATCACCGAAGCTCTGGATAATTCTACCGGCATTACCCTGCAGCAGTATTAATCTGGTTGAGGCAACATTGAGGGAGAGTCGAAACAAAGTTACGAAAAGAAGCAGAGAAGGGAAGCTTGATAAGTCGAGCGCTTCTTTTGCTGATAGCGTGATAATGAGGACGGCCACAGCCAGGGATATACTGCAGGCCAGGAGCACATCGAGCAATGGTGTTGGCATACGTATTAGAAGAGTGGCAAGGATTGTAACCAGTCCCACAGCCACAATGATATTGCCGTGTGCTCCCAGTGGGGTATTTAGTGTTTCGAGTTTAGTATCCTGCATTTTTCATCCTGCACAACTGTGTGAACACAATTGTCCTTACAGCGTGAGTATTACATATTTGAGCGGGTGCTGATTATTCTTCGTTTTGAGTTTCTTCTGTTTTTTCAGCAGGTTCACCAAGACCGATAATCTGTTTAATTTTAACGGCGAACCGCCCGTCCACTGCTACCACATTTCCGGTGGCAAATTTAGTGTCCTTTATGTATAAATCCACCGGTGCATCGATGGACTTATCAAACTTTAGGACCGAGTTCGGAGCGAGCTGCAGCAGTCTCCGGACCGACATTTCAGTTTTTCCGATGACTGCCGAGACGGATATGTTCATATCAAGCAGGATGTTGACACTTCCGCCCGTTCCGGTGGGCTCGGTCACAACAGCTTCCGGAAATTCAACAGATTGCGCCTGGGTTTTTTCTTGTGTAGCTTGTGCTGTATCTGCCATATTCTCACTTCCTTTCTATATTATTTATCTTTAATTGACATTTTTTGACGTATGTCGTTCATCTTTTTGCTAATGAGAGGTTTGCTCTGTAATTATGACGGCGTATCTTCCTGCTGATTTTGCGGGCCGGCCTCGAAAGAGTGTTTGTCCCTGGACAATCAGTTCGACCGGCTCATCAACCTTTTTATCAAGCAGCAATATATCACTGGGACGAAGCCCCATTATTTCTTCAAAAGTGAACACAGTGCAAGCCAGTTGAGCGGTGATGGGGACCGACATTTGCTCTAAACGGCCAGTAATAGCTTTTGAAATATCCTCGGCTGAGAATTTTTTGTCCGTTTGAGAAGTTATACCTACGACAGTTTCGAGTTTTTCGCAGAGTATCAGGATGTGAGCTTCGGTGGTGTTTTCTGAGTCGGCCTGCTTGATTTTAAGAGTAATTTTGCAGAGTACTTCTGTTCCGGGCAGTTCGAGAGGAAAGTGTTTTCTGATAATGTTTTTTGCCGGTTGGAAATTGAAGCCGGCATAAGTGTCGGAAAACGCATTAACAATAGAAGAAGCGACGTCCAGTAAAAGCGATTCTTCCAGTTGTGACAAGTTTCTGTTGGCATTTTCTTTGGATTCGGTGTCCCCAAGCAATTGAGTTGTCCAGGTTATTGCAGTTTGGCTGGGTATGCTGATGAGGCCGGATGGGGGCTGTTGGTCGTCGCCGAAGGCAAGATAATAATTTTCAGTGTGCTGTGGTTCGTTAGTTGAGAGTTGCTCAAGAAATTTATCGGCAAAGTGCTGGGTGGTCGAATCAATTGTAACATTGAAGTCAGTCCGGCATAATTCGGCGAATTTTTTGGCAATGGCATCAGCTACTTTTTCTGTGAAGCTGTCGAGCTCTTTGAGTTGATAATTGCTGAAGTAGTGAGGCTGGTGCCAATCATATTCGGCAGTGTCTATCTGTGTGTCATCGACCGGTCGCTGTGAACCTACGGCAGCAAGAATCTGCTGCATTTTTTCTCTGGTTAAGTTGTTTGTAAGTTTGTTGCTCATTGTATGACAAATTCCTTAAGATAAATTTCCCTGATTTGAGGTTTGCTGTCGGGGAAAAGTTCCTGGTTAAAAGCATCGAGTATTTCCGAGCGGATACGCATTAGATTTTTGGTGCCGGTACAATCTTCAATGTTTAGGCTCGCAAGGTAGAGAGTGAGGCGATTTTTTAGGGCGGGTTTTTTTGCATCAAGCAGTTTTCGACCCTTAACTTCGTCAAGTTCGGAACTTAACTCCAAGGTTAGAGTTGCCCGGACATATCTTGTCGCATTAGGGACATTAAGATTTGCGGCGACGGGTTCGAGTTCGTTGTAATACCAGTATCCTTTTGAGTTTTCAGCCGGGGTCTTTGGTGAGGGTTTCTTTGGTGTGGTGGTTGCGGCAGGTTCTGTTTCCTGCGGAGTCGATTCTGGAATTTGAGGTTGACCGTGGCCGGCAAACAGCCGGCCGAGTCCGAGGCCGGCGCCTGCACAGACGAGCACGACGACAGCCATTATTATCCGCTGCAGAATACCACTGCCGGATGTTTCTTTATCGCTCTTTTGAGCTTCATTTTCATTGGCGGTATTGTCAGTGTTTTTGCCCTTTTTAGCTTGTTTTTTGGCCAATTTTTTTGCCTTTTTGGCTTCTTTAGCCTTTTTTTTGTCTTCTGTGTCAGCCATTTTTTAACCTCTTAACCGATATTTTTTTGTGGTATTGCGAACGTTACAGACCAAAATTGTTATCAAGTCGGCTGCAGGGCTGCCTGTTGCCGATATCGTCGGATTTTTTCCCGGAGAGTCCGGTCACTTATACCGAGTACCTTTGCGGCTTTTGTCTGGTTGCCGGCCGTCTGTCGCAGTGTGTCCAAAATCGCCTGCTGCTCAATTTCTCGCAAAGGTATCCCCGCCAGTGGGGAGTTACGGCCCAAGCCATTTCTGGAGTGTGCGGGGATTATTTTTCCATCCGTCATATTTTCGCTGCTGCCGGAGTCGGCTATTTCGGGCAGTGGCTGCAGTTCATCGAAGAGCCAGGAGACGTCAGCTAATGAAAGAGTCGAGCCGATGCCCAGCATCAGTGACGTCAAGACAACGTTTCTGAGCTGCCGGATATTTCCGGGCCAGGAATAATTTGCAAAAACGTCCATCATTACGGGGTCAATTTTAGTGATACGGCGTTGTGTTTGGCGTGCATAAAGGTTGACAAAGTGCCATATAAGGTCGGGCAGGTCCTCGGGGCGTTCCCTCAATGGCGAGATGACCAACCTTACGGCGTTAAGTCGATAATAAAGGTCCTGCCGGAACCTGCTTTGTGAGACTTCGTATAATAAATCCTTGTTTGTAGTGCTTATTATTCGAACATTTACTTTAACATTTTCATTTCCACCGACGCGTTCAAAATCCTGCTGTTCGAGGACTCGCAGGAGCTTGGCTTGAAATTTTAATGGTGTTTCGGAGATTTCATCCAGCATCAGAGTGCCGCCGTGAGCCATTTCGAAACGTCCTTTTCGTTGAATATATGCACCGGTAAAGGCGCCTTTTTCGTGGCCGAAAAGCTCACTTTCAAGAAGGGTGTCACTGAGTGCGGCACAGTTGACCCTGATGTACGGTCCCTGTGCTCTTTTGCTTTTGTGATGCACAAAATAGGAAATCAGTTCTTTTCCTGTTCCACTCTCTCCGGTGATTAGGACCGGTGTTGAGGTTGGAGCTATTCTTTCAGCAAGGTTAATGGTCTGAGTGAGCTTCGGGCTTCTGCCGATAATTCTGTAAAGACTTGCGTTATCTTCTTCGGCACAGGCCTGTGTTGAGACGCTGTGGTTGGGTAGAATGGTGTCCAGCAGTTCTTCTATTTTTTGACGGTTGAGCGGTTTAGTGAAGAAATCGTAATAACCTGCACGAATTGCCTTGACGGCTATATCTATGATTTGCTGTGGATTTTGTGCTTTGGCCATCATAACCACGGGCATTTCCGGTGAATTTACCTTGATTTTAGCAATGGGTTCAGAGAGGTGGTGTGTCCGGTCGGACAGGTTGCAGTTAATTATTTCGTCGCTGATGAATACAAGGTCATAATTAAACTTGTTGAGATAGTCGAGAGCGGTTTTTTTGTCTTTGACAAGGTTTGCATGTATTCCTTTGTGAGCTAAAATCTCGAGCAGTAATCGAGCGGGCTGGTGTTCGTTATCCACTATCAGTACATTTGCGATTGGTCTTATATTTTGTGGTTTTTTGGCCGGTATGGCTGCGGCCGGTTCCTGCTGCAGGGTTTGTTTGGTGCTGCTTGTTTTGGTTTTAATCACTTTTTTTGTTACTCCATTTTCAATTGCGGGTTCTACAATCTGTACTCTTTTGTCAAATTTTTGGGATTGTCTTTCTGGTACCATTTGATTAGTTCTTCCTGTGCCTTGGCCAAATCTGTCCAGGGCGATTCAGGATAATTTGCGATTAGCTGTTTGTACGTTTTTGCTGCTGTGGGGGGGTCGTCGTTGCGCAGACAGTTGGCAATCTGAAGCAAAATCCATGCCCTGTCATTCGCTGAGGCGGTTTCATTTGGGTCTTTGCGATTAAGAGCTTCGGCGTAAAGAGGAGCCGCTTCTTTTAAGTGTCCGCTGAGAAACAGAACCTCCGCCAGCTCAAAAGGATTGTTCATCCTGTCGGGATGTTGTGAGAGGTTTCTGATTATTTGCAGGGTTTGGTCGGTAATCGGTTCGTAGGGCGGTTTTGGTTTGATTTCTTTTTCCTGAGGTTCCTGCGGCACTGCTGTGTCGGAGAGCTTTTGCGGTTCGGCTGTCGGGGATGGTTCAATAACGACGAAAGGTTGAGGCGTTTTGTGATGAGGTTTAAATTCGACAGAGCTGATTTTGTTAATTATTTTTTGAAGCTCTTCTTTGTTTTTTTCGCTGCCTTCGATTTTTGGGATGGTGATTCTGGCCAGCCACAATTGGCGTGTAAGGTTTTGATTTGTCGCGGGCGTTGGTGTGTTGGTGAAATTTTTCTGGGGTAATTCTTTATCGAGCTGAGAGGCGAAGTTTACCGGGGCGGTTCCTGCGGAGTCAGGCGTTTTTTGTCCCGGATGGCGGGTTGGTTGAGCTTCGGCGGGTGGAGTTGTAACGTCAGGAGTGTTTGCATCCTGCGGAGATTTCCCTACAAAGGGGATGAGAAGATTAATAGGATTCAGTTTTTCAGATGAGATTGTCTTGCCGGCGGCGGATGCGGGCAGGAAAAGAGGCGAAAACGAAAAGCTGATTATGCAAAACCAGAAGGGAAGGGAGCTGCAAAGAGAATCTGCTGTTTTTGGTTTTGTGTTTTTAGTTTTAATGTTCATTTTTAAGTATTTTTTTATTTTGCGTCTGTGAGCGGCCGGCCTGTAGTGGCGGCAGAATTAAGCGCCGTTTTTTCATTCCGTGTTTTGCTTTTTTTCCAGTGACCTAAAAGGACCGATGCGGCCTCGTCGTAATTTTTTAGTCTTTTATGAGCTGTTGCCATAGTATTCAGGGCCTTTTGTTTTATTTGCTCTGTTGGTGCGGAGTCCAAAAGTTGTGAGCAGATGGAGATTGTCTGTGAGTTATGCCCGAGTTTCAGACATACATTGGCTAATTCGAGAGCGATTTCGTGGGCCAAATGTCCGGGTTCAACTGTAACGAGAATTTTGGCTAAGTGCCGGTGTGCAAGTTCGAGGTTTCCTTTGATGATATAACATTTAGACAATTCAAGAGTTATTTTGGCTTTTAACTGCGAATCGTAAATATAGTCGGCCCTGTTTCGCAAGACCGCGATGACCTTGTCGGTCAGGCCCATTGCCTGAAGTATTCTGCATTTTAGCAGCAATAAATCGACGGATTCTTTTTGTGAGAACGGCATCGAATGGATGTTCTCTAAAGTATTAAGGGCCTTGATGAAATTTTCCTGTTGCATATAAGCTTGCAGAAGGGCAGAGAAAGTTTCGATATATTCTTCTTTTGAGAGCGGTCCTGCCAGGGCATATTGGAAAGCTTCAGAGGCCTGCTGATGTTTTCCCAGGGCGAAGCAGGTTTTGCCCAGGAGCAGGTAAGCTGAATATAAGTTATTTGTTGGGTGGTCTTTAGCGAGGTTGATATATTGTGTGAACCATTTTGCGGCGGCCTGGTAATCTTGTTGTTCGTAGAAGCATTTTGCTGCACCGAGTGCCGAGGCGAGTTGTAATTTTGAAGGAGGGCCGAGTTCATAGACTTTTTTGTAGAGTTGAGCGGCTTCATCCAGAAGGCCGGTTTTCATTGTAACCTCAGCAAGATTCAAACGGGCTTTGCTTGAGATGTCGTTGTCTGGATATTGCTCAACAAGCTGTTTCAAGTCCTCGCGAGCACCGGTGTAGTCGAGCAGGTCGGCTTTTAATTTGCTCGAGTGTAACAGGGCGAATGGAGCCAGGGATGTTTTGAATAAAAAACGACGATTTGCGACTAATTTGAATTCTGCAATAGCTTCTTCTATCTGTCCGTTTTGGGATTGTATAAGACCGAGAGCGAAATGGGCATTAGGGATACGATGGTCGCTGTGGAACATAAGCAGAAAACTTTGCCAGAGTGAAACAGCTTCTCTATTGAGCAAGGATATTTGTTCTGACAGGGAGTGGTATTTTTCAGGATTGAAGATGTTTACGGTTTTTTCTTTGCCGAGGGGCTGCGACGCCAGGAGTCCGACAGAACCGGCCGCCGCTGCTATAAGCTGCTGTGATGTTATCGCAGGCAGGTATAAACTGAGAGGTCTTTTGCGAATAGTATCACTTGTTGAGGGTTTCTCGTCTAAATACCAGTGGATATCGAGGCCGGCATTGGCGGCAAACCTTGACAGAAGCTCTTCAATGGATGCTCCGTGGCAGGTAACGGACCAATAGGGTAAGGTTTCTGTTTTTTCGAGCTTTTGAATCTGGGGGCTGAGCAGTGCCTTGTTTAGCTGTTCTGAGCCGGAATCGAGGAGGCATCGTAGTTGTTCTTCAGTTAAGTTTATGAAGGGGTCTGCGTGGATGTCGGGATTGCGCCACAAATCTTCAGGGAGGTCTTTGTCGGCGTCGCAGAGCGAAAGAGCGTTTCTGGTAATTGCTTCTGCGATAAGAAAATGGCAGTCGGGCATCAGGGACAATGCCCAGGCCTTGTCGAAATCGACCGTATTGATTAAAGCGAGAGTCTGATAAGCTCTTGTTCTTGCCTTTAAGAATTGCTTTTTCTGCATTTCGAACAGGCAGCGATAGTAGTTTGCGATGATTCTTACGACGGGTGAATGGCTTTTCGAAACCAATCTGAACAGGTTGTCGGCGTGGTCGAAATCGGCCTTTTTGTTCAAGCACAATGCCATTCTTAGCTGAAAAAAGTCTCTCATCTGCCTGTGCTGAGGTGTTAACGGCAGACTTTGGCAAAGCTTATCATAAACGGCATAGGCCTTGTCGTACTGTTTTTGCAGGTAGAATGATTCTGCTACATTTAATGACACTGGCTGTTCTGGTGGCAGGGGCTGTGGGGGTTGTTTGGATGCTGTTTGAGTGGTAAGCCCGGCTGGTAGAGTTGGTTGAGGTTTTTGCCGGGCTGGAGGGGCGCCGGTTGTATATGATGTAACGGGCACAGACAGCGGCGCCAGTAGAGCATAAATCAAAAAGCCTGCAACGACTAAGATACAGAAAGCAAGGACTTTCTGTACAGTTGAGAATTGCCTTTGCCAAGGTGGTGTCGTCTTGAATTGGGCAGGTGCCGAGTCAGCGGAAGGTGGTTGAGAGGCTGTGGGGTGTGCTAAATCTGCCAGGTACTTGTAAAAATCATCGTTTCCAGCAAATAGTTCGCGTTCAGAGGGTTCTTCGATGATGTTACCGACAAATAAATCCTGGTCCGATGGTATATCGTTTTTTTGCTCTTCGAGCACCTGTTCGTCAGGTTTTTGTTCTTCGAGCGGATTTTGTTTATCTTGCTGCTCCATAGTATCCAACCCCGCCGACGACAAGCGGGAACCTAGTTCATAAAAGAATGCCAAAGCGCATTTAGCAACCTTTTGGAGATAAGAGCAATAATTGTGCCAGATTTGTTTGAAGGGGGCTGGATGGGAGTTTTTGGCTTTTTTTGCGGGGAAAATCACTCTGTTGACGCTGCAAAAGTCGATTTGCTGCCGGATGAGATGTCAGGATTCTATACGAGCCGATAGATTTTCTGACAATAACCCAATTTTACATATTAGTTAGTCGTCACCGTTTCAGGCGATAGAGGTGATTGTGCTTCGTCGGCAGTTTCTTTCACAAGATATATGCCCTTTTCGATGTTATACTGTTTAACTTTTGCATAGAGAGTTGCTCTTGTAATCCCGAGCAGGGCAGCGGCTCTGGTTTTTTGCCATCCGGTTTCCTGCAGGGCGCGGGTAATGAGCTTGCGCTCGGCTTTTTCCAGTGAGAAATCCTTTATTTTGTTAGAAGTTTGGGTTTCTGAGGGCTGCGAAGGATCTGTGGGGTCGATGGGGCTTACCCAAGCGTGAAATAATGCGTTTGGGGGCCCCATGATAATAGTGCTGAGCCCGATTTTATCTGTGGTTTCCAGTAATATCGCTCTTTCAATTGTATTGGAGAGTTCACGGACATTGCCGGGCCAATCATATTTCTGCAGGGCTTCAATTGCTAATTTGGTAAGCGAGGTTATTTTGGCACTTTTTTCCGGGCACATAGTGGAGTTTTTAAGGAAGTATTCAGCCAGCAGGGGGATGTCTTCTCTTCTGTGCGGGCTTCTTAGAGGTGCGATAGTGACAGGGCAGATGTTCAGTCTGTAATAAAGGTCGCTGCGAAATCGATTGGCCTGGATTTGCCTCTGGAGATTGCGATTGCTGGAAGCAATAATCGTGGCATTGGTGGTAATTGTTTGTGTGCCTCCGACTTTTCGGAAGTTTTTTTCCTGAAGTACGCGCAGCAGCTTGGCCTGGAGGTCGAGTGGCATTTCAGAGATTTCATCGAGTAAGAGCGAGCCGTTGTCAGCCAGTTCCAGCAGTCCTGTTTTTTCACGGTCGGCGCCGGTAAAGGAGCCTTTGACGTGTCCGAAAAGTTCGCTTTCGAGGAGATTGGCTGTCAGGGCTGCGCAGTTTACGGCTATAAAAGGTTCGTCCGGATGTCTTAAAGCATGTATAGCCTTAGCGGCCAGTTCCTTGCCGGTTCCGGTTTCACCGACAATCAATACGGGATTGCATCGACTGGCGGCGACGAGCTTAATCATTTTTAGGGTGTTTCGAATTGCTTTACTTTGGCCGACCATATAGACAGAAGCGGACAAGTCATCAACAAAGAAGTTATTTTGAATTTTTTCTTCAGGGACGTCAGGTTTGGTTTTACTTTTAATTCGGTTTACAATTTTCTCCAGTTGTTTGTAATCTGATTTTGACCGTATGTAGTCGCAGGCACCGGCCTGTATGAACTCATTGGATAATTTTGTATCCGTGTCCCGGTTGCCGACTGCTATGATGGGGATGTTTTTTGAATTATTGTTACTCTTGAGACTTTTATCAAGAAATCGGCGGATATGGTCCGGTGTAAATTGAGAATCAAAGATAATTAAATCAGGATTTGCTGTTCCAACGATGTCGAGTGCTTCGGCGGGGTTGTCGGCCACAAATATTTCCTTGCCGAGCTTTCGGGCTAATTGCTGGATTTCCACCTCCCTTGTTACAGTAACAATTTTACGTAAACCCATCCGTATTCCAAAAAAGCTTTATGGTGTTGATTTTTCGTTAAGCGAATGTCCAATAAATCGACAGAGAAGTATTACTTTCTTTAATTATTTATGGGACGGGCCAATAATGTCACCGAATTATTTATGCTGCCGATGAATTTATATTGACGTTTAATTTTATCGGACACTTTAGTGAAACGAGAAAGCAAAGTTAATAGAAACAGGGTGTCATTTTTTATGGGACGTTTCGATATTCTCTGCTGGTTAAGATGAAGATAAAAATTTTTTCAGCGTCTGTCGGCGGAGCGGCGGCAAAATTTTCCTCGATACAGGAAAATTTGTCCTGAAGAAATTTTTTAGCAGAACCTATTTTGAAATCTGTTCGGTGAGCAATTTTGATAACTTTTGTATTGACAGAGAGTTGTGAGTTAGGAAAGAGACTGCGTTTTTAATTTGGCACGCAAATTGCTCTTTTTGTTTTCGGTATGTTTTTTTGCAGTTAAAAACGGATTTTATGAAACGGTGAAAAAAATGAATGCATCATCAATAACAACGGCAAGTGACATCCAGTTGGATTATATGAAGCTTCTGATAGCGCAGCTTCAGAATCAAAATCCCTTAGAGCCCCTTGACAATAATGAAATGGCATCTCAGCTTGCACAGTTTTCAGGGCTGAGTCAGCTCGAATCAATGAACACAAGCTTTGCGGATGTCCTTGTGATGGCCAAGCGCACCTATGCAAATTCATTGTTAAACAAGACTGTTACGTTCTATGCGGAAGACGAGACAACCGGTGAATTAGTGAAGATGACCGGTAAGGTTGATTCGGTTTTCAATGGACCTGACAATGGCGAGAGTCTGCTGGGTGTGGTGGTTGGTGAAGGTGAAGAAAGAGAAGAATATACCCTAAGTCTGGGTGCAGTAATATTAGTCGAGGAATAAAAAGGATTATAATTTTAAGAAGAAATAAGGAGAAACGAAATGAGTTTTGCACTATCAGCAGGAGTTACGGGGCTGCAGGCTCACCAAAAGATGCTTGATGTAGCCGGTAACAATCTGGCTAATGTCAATACTACCGCTTTTAAGTCCAGCAGAATAACCTTTTCGGAACTTCTCAGCGAGACGATAAGGAAAGCGTCACAGCCGACGACCGGTGTCGGCGGCACTAACCCTCAGCAGATGGGAAGCGGCGTTGGAATAGCCGGCATATCACCCAATATGGCACAGGGTAATCTTGTCAATACGGGCAATCCTCTGGATTTGGCGATAGAAGGAGAGGGATATTATGTATTGAGTGACGGTTCCCAAGACATTTACTCTCGTGCAGGTGCGTTTGGGGTTGATGCAGACTCGAATCTGGTTGACCCGGCTACGGGCTATCTTGTTCAGCGTATTGGTTCGGTGGGTGAAAGTGATGGGTTCCAGACTTCCGGCAGCAGTAGTATTCATGTCCCTTACGATGTTGCGATGCCTGCCAGAGCCACAACAGAAGTGGTGGTATCCGGTAATCTAAGCGCAGATGCGACATACCCCACGTCACAGGCACAAGTGATAGCCTCGAATATAGGTTATACCACGAATAACGGCACCACGGCCGTTGGAGCCACAAAAATCGCAGACCTTGACCAGTTCACCGGAACATTCAGCGGAAACGGTGTCATAACCTTTTCCGGTTACAAGCCGGACGGCACTTCTTTAGCGAGCGCCACCCCTTCAGTTGACTTGACAATGGATGTTGATGGGACAACGACATTAGCCGATGTACTGAGCTGGTTGAACACTGATGAGGGCACCGCTGGAGTTGATGAAGTTCAAACACTGACTCTTACCGGTGGGGCTGCAACTGCCGGCACTTTTACGTTAACTTACGGTGGCGAAACGACGTCGGCTCTTGACTATGACGCCACTTTAGCAGAGGTTGAAACAGCTCTTGAGGCGTTATCGACAATCAGTTCAATAGCGGTCGGTGGAAGCACATTAGATGCCGGAGGTCCTATGACATTTACGTTTCCTTCTTCTGTTGGTGATGCCTCCCTTATTACAATTGATGACAGCAGTCTGACGGGACCAACCAGTACGGCAATTGCTGAGACGACAAAAGGCCGGGCTGTCCAGGGTGTTCTTGGCAGCGAGGCGACAGCAACTTTGGTCAATGGCGAAATAGTTATAACCGATGCCATCGGCGGCTACAGCAAGACGGACCTGGAGATGGCGTACTCCGATTCAGGCGACGACACTTCGCTGACGATGCCGTCATATTTCGAAGTGTTAACGGTCGGCGGTGACGAGGTGAAGAATATTAACATCACAGTTTATGACACTCAGGGAGGCAAACACGTTCTCTCGGCTGCATTGGTCCGAACAGATACCGCCAACACGTGGGATATGATACTGACATCAATCACCGGCAATATTTATGATATAACTATGGGCAATCGGCGTATTGAGGGTATAGAATTTGATGCAGGTACCGGCTCTTATACCGGTTTAAATACTACAATCGGTGATGATGCCGAGTTTGTAGTAACGTTTGCACACGATACCACGAGTCCTCAGACCATCGCAATATCAATGGGTACCGTAGGGCAGTTGGATGGTTTGACACAGTTTGCGGGTAATTCTACTGCAGTAGCAAGAGAACAGGATGGTTATGAAGCAGGGCGGCTTACTACTGTTTCGGTTGATAATGAAGGCACAGTTATCGGTGCTTTCTCCAACGGTATCAAGAAAAACATTGCTACGATACAGATAGCGTTATTCCAGAACCCGGCGGCTTTGGAAAGTATGGGTGGTGGTTACTTCAGTACATCAGCCAACTCAGGCGAGGCGGTAGCAACACAGGCTCTGACAGGCGGGGCCGGTTCTATTCACGGCGGTGCACTGGAGAAGTCAAACGCCGATGTTGCAACGGAATTTGTCAATATGATTCAGGCACAGAACGGTTTCCAGGCTAATGCAAGGACCATCAAGGTCGCAAATGAAATACTGAGTGAATTAACCGGTCTCATCAGATAGTAACATAAATTTTGTCTGGTGAGATGTAAGTTACGGAACGGCGAGATGAGAATATGACAACAGCACCTTTAATCACAGCGGGATTAAATGCGATAGTTTTGGCTCTGACACCGGTAGAACGTTGGGGGGCTGCACGGCGGTTTAATACCAGCTTTGTAACTGAACGCTGGTTTTTCTTAACGGCGTTGGTTGCCTTAATCATATTGGCTGTGCTGCTGGTATTTGTCAGCATCAGTCGGATGGTTCGGAGACGAAGAGTTATTGAGAATATGTTTTTTGAATCTGCCGATAAAGCCGGGCTGAACGAGCGTGAACGTCAGGTTATGCTTGATATAGCAGCCAAAGCAGGGTTGAGACAAAGCTCAGCGATTTTCACTATGAGCGATGCGTTTGAGCGTGGTATCGCCAAAATGATAGAGAAAGGCTTTGGCGGCAAGCAAATGGGTACGGCAAGAAAAGAAGATTTGAGGACTGAGCTTACTTTTCTGCGTGAAAAGCTTGGCTTTCACAAACCGGCCTCAATATCAGCCGGTTCGACAAGAAAAACGAGGAAGCTAAGCAGCAGACAAATCCCTGTAGGGAAAAAAATGTATATAACGCGGCGTAAAAGTCGTCAGTCGGATAGTATTGAGTGTACAGTTATAAAAAATGATGAAATGGAACTTGTGGCCAGGCTGTCGATATCGCTGGAAAGCGAGCATGGCGAGGCCTGGCTTGCTCGCTATTATTTTGGCGCCTCGGTCTGGGAGTTCGATACATCCGTAATTAATAGCTATGATGACATTCTTGTTTTGAGTCACAGTAGCGACATACGGTTTATTAACCGCCGGCGTTTTTTGCGTGTTCCGGTGAGCAACCCGGCGTTCATAGCGCGGTTTCCTTTTGCAAGAACGTCTGTCGGTGGCGGATTTGTTGGAGCGAGGACCTCCTGGGGGCCGCCGGAATTTGTTTCTGCGGTTGTTACTGAGTTTGCAGGTCCGGGTTTGCGAATTGAGGCCGGTCTGGATGTTAAGGTGGGCGACAGAGTTTTGGTGGTGTTTAGTCTGGATGAGGAACAGAATCAGGATTCGGACACGGAGCAGCCGAACGGCAAAATGCCGGTATCAAAAGTAGTAGAAGATATGGGCGAGGTCAGGCATATCCGACCTATAAGAAATGGTTTGTCAATAGCGGTTGAATTGACAGGATTGAGTGACTCGGATGTTAATGAACTAATCCGCGCCACCAACGCAGCTTCTTTAAGAGCCGGTGTTGAACGTGAGAAGGAGGGAGATTCGGTAAAGGAAGGCGAAGGCGTTGTGCAGCCTTCAGAGATGCAGGAAGTCTGAGATGTCAGAACTTACAGACCAGGTTGGGACGAGTATTGATGCGTTGACGCAGGAATTTGAAATCATTACGCATAATCTGGCCAATGTAAGCACGGTCGGATATAAGCGGTTTTGCAACTCATTTTCACAAGCGCTCCAGTCACAGGAAGGTTCAATGGCAGGTTCTTTTGAAAGTACGCCGATTGATTTGGTTCTTGATTTTTCGCAGGGCAGCATTATTGAGACAGGCCGGCCGCTGGATTTTGCCCTTTATGGCAAAGGATTTTTCGTGATAGAGACGACCGATGGTCCACTTTACAGCCGCAACGGGGTATTTTTCACGAACCAGAACGGTCAGATAGTAGATACCGATGGGCACATTGTAGCGGGCCAGGCCGGTCCAATCACGATACCTGCCAATGCCGCTCTTTCGCAGGTAAGCGTTTCAAGTGATGGCAGTATCAGTGCCGGCGGGACAACCATAGGCGAATTCAAACTTGTGGCTTTCAAAGATGACGAAGACTTACTAACCGCCGTCGGCGCAGGCTGCTTTGCAGCGCCGGAGAATATACAGCCGGTAGATGCTGAAAATTTAGTTGTCAAGCAGGGCTACCAGGAGGCGTCCAACGTTAAATTGATAGATGAGCTGGTGGATATGATAATGGTAACCAGGCTCTACGAAGCGAATATGAAGTCTCTATCAGCTCAGAGTGAAGCTGTAGATAGTCTTATGGATGTGGCTATGGGTTAGTAATTGATTATTTTTTATTGATTATTGTTTAGGAGAGTAGTTATGTTAAGGGCGTTTTCGACGGCGGCAACGGGTATGGCGGCTCAGCAAATGATGGTTGACGTGATAGCCAACAATCTTGCCAACATCAACACCACGGGCTTTAAGCGGAGCCAGATTGACTTCAAGGATTTGCTTTATGTTGTGATGAAAGAGTCCGGCACAGAAGTTGCATCGGGCATAAATTCACCCGGCGGGATGGAGATAGGAAGCGGGGTCCGAGCAGCTTCAACGATAAAAGTTTTTACGCCTGGCGAACTACAGCAAACCGGCAGAGATATTGACATAGCCATCAGGGGTGAAGGATTTTTGCAGGTTACTATGCCGGACGGTACGATAATGTATACCCGTGACGGTGCGCTGCAGTTGAATGCGAACGGCGAATTAGTTACGACCCTCGGATACCCAATCGAGCCGGCCATCAGCGTCTCGACGGACGCAGTCTCGGTAAGCATCGAAAAAGACGGAGGTGTCAATGTTACCGATGCTTCCGGGGCACAATCTGTTGTAGGCACTGTTCAGTTGGCCCGATTTCCCAATCCATCCGGTCTTTCGAGCGAGGGAGATAACCTTTTTTCAGAGACCGAGGCAAGTGGAACACCGACAACAGGTGAAGCGGGGGTAAACGGCTTTGGAACTTTTGAGGCCGGATTTCTGGAAAAATCCAATGTGCAAATGGTATCCGAGCTGGTCAATCTGATAACCGCCCAGCGTGCATACGAAATCAACTCCCGCGCAATAAGAGCAGGCGACGATATGCTGCGAACGGCAAATGAGATAGTTAGATAAGAGGTTTTAGGGAGTATTATGAACGTAACAAAGAATACAGCAGCGCCGGGGCACAGGGGTGTAAGGATAATTTCTACTTGTGCACTTTTGGCTTTTATATTTTTATGTTTAGCTTCGGTCGATATAAAGGCTGATGATTTGCAAAATCACGCAGCTCTTGAGATTTATCTTCCAAGAGAGGTTACAATTAAGGATGATGTTATTACTCTTGGGCAGGTCGGGGTAATCAGGGGCGAGGAGTCTCTTGCGGCAAAGGCAGGAGGAATCAGCTTAGGGCGTATTTCGGTACCAGGTCAGAAAATAACCATTGACAGACAAATAGTTCTGAGCAGATTGGCCTGCAGCGGGATAGCCGGCTCGAAAGTAAAATTAACCGGCGCGGAAAAAATAGAGGTAAAACAACAGTGGGAAATTATCGAGGGCGGCAAATTTGTTGAGCTGGCAAGAACGTTTCTGAAAAAAAATCCTTCATATAGCTTAGTCTGCGAATTGGAGCCGCAGCGGATACCTGCTGATTGGTTTGTTCCGGAGGTTAGCAAGGATTTCAAATTGTTGCCGCGTCTGGTTGGTCATAAAGTGCCTTTGAGAAATCAGGCAAAGGTTGAAATCACTGTAGTTGCTGACGGTGCTGAAATAGCGAGCCGGGAAGTAAGTTTTCGCCTTAAATATAATTGCCGCAAGGCAATAGCAAAAGTTGACATACCTAAAGGGGCTCTCATCAGTGCTGAGAATGTCAGGATAGAAAAGGGCATATCGAATTATCCTGAGCCTGCAGACTGGAAGGGGCCTTATGGTCTTGTTGCCAGGCGCAGGATAGCAGCAAATACTGAAATTCGTCCGGGTATGGCAGGCCAGATTGAGCCTGCGGTTATTATTGAGCGAAATGAAAACGTCATAATTCGAATTGAAAGCCCGACACTCCTGATTACCGCTGTTGGAAGGGCGAAGCAGAACGGCCGGGCCGGTGATTATATAAAGGTTCAGAACGTGGACTCACAGCGAATAATTACAGCTAAAGTCAATGAAGACGGAACCGTAAGACCAATTTTTTGAAAAGGAGAAGAAATGAATAATCGAATGGTATTAGTGAGCGGGCTGGTGGTTTTTCTGCTTATCTTGTCGGCTGGTGTTGAGGGGGGCTCTATCTGGGCGAAGCGTGGTAAGAATATGAGAGATTTATACGCTGACGATGTAGCCCGCTACATAGGGGACGTCCTGACTATTAAGATTACCGAAGCCAGCAAAGTTGACAACAAGTCAAAAAGAGACCTGAAAAAAGAGACCGCCCGGTCAACAGTTTTTAATGGCGAATTAGGTGAAATTTTTGAGACCGGTCTTATAGACCTTGGTGAGTTCGGGATGTCCGCTTCATCCAAGAACGAATTAAAAGGCAAAGCGGATTACAAGGACGAGCGCAAGTTCACCGATTCGATTACAGTGGTCGTTGTTGATGTTCTTCCGAACGGTAATCTTGTGGTTATGGGCAGTCGCAGCCGTGACATTGCAGGCGATATACAGACAATTGATGTAAGCGGCATAGTGCGACCAAGTGACATTGCGTTTGATAATACTATTAGAAGCGAGCAGATTGCCGATTTTCGTATTATCAGCCGGAATAAAGGTGTTGCAGAACCATATAACAGACAAAGCTGGCTCGGCAGGATTTTTGACGTAATCTGGCCTCTTTAATTAAGATGTCAGGACAAATTAATTTTGTTGAAAGTGCACGCTTATGAAATCTCGTTTAGTACTTTTGTTCGTGATATTGGCAGGTTTGGTTGACATTGGGTATTGCAGTCGAATCAAGGATATAGTTGACATTGGCGGCTTTCGCGGTAACCCGCTTCATGGTACGGGTTTGGTTGTAGGGCTGGCCGGTACCGGCGACAGCACACCACCATCACGACGGCTTTTGATGAATATATTGAGGGATTCCGGACTGGTTTTTTCTCAGAGTGATTTAACCAGCAGTAACATTGCCATCGTCAGGGTTACGGCGCAGTTGGGTCCTTTTGACCGGGAAGGCTCACTTATCGATATAGATGTCTCTTCGATAGGAGACGCCGAAAGTCTTCAGGGCGGTTTGCTTTTGCCGACCCAGTTGAAAGGACTGGATGGTCAGGTTTATGCTGTGACAACGGCTGCCGGCATTTCTCTGGCCGGCTGGACAGTGTCGGGCGATAAAGCCTCGATTACGAAAAACCATCAGACGGTCGGGCGGATACCCGGAGGTGCAATCGTTGAAAGAGCTGAAATAGCAAACTATGTTGAATACATTGGGGGCTACAGGTTCATCACGCTTAATCTTAGAAACACCGATTTTTCAACTGCAGAGCGAATCAGCGAAGCAATTAATCAGTTTTACCCCGATAGTACAGTAGTATTTGACCCGGGAACTATTAAAGTCAAAGTGCCCGGTGAACTCAATCGGACGGATATAGCCGGTTTTCTTGATGACATCACAAAATACGAAGTCGAAGTTGATACACCTGCGGTGGTTGTTGTTAACGAACGTACGGGTACTATTGTAGTAGGAGAAAATGTTGGAATATCGTCGGTGGCGATTTCGCAGGGCAGTCTTGTTGTAAAAATCAAGGAGACCGCAACTGTCTCTCAGCCGATAGCGCCTTTTTCCGATGCCGGCACGACGGAAGTAGTTCCGGAAACGATGATAGGCGTTGAGGAAAAAGAAGGTTATCTGATTCCTGTGCCCCAAATGGTAACGGTTTCAGAGTTGGCCAATACCCTTAATGCCATAGGAGCGACGCCGAGGGACCTTATAGCGATATTTAACGCCTTGAAAAAGGCCGGTGCCCTGCAGGCGAAACTGGAAATAATGTAACAGAAATTTGCAATTAACGACAGAGAGAGTCCCGGAGTAATACAAATGGATGCTGCAAAACTGATATTAACAGAGTCGATTTCACCGCCAAGCCCTTTGAATAATACAGAACAAATAGGAGGTCTTTCAGAAGAGAGAAAGAGACAATTGGCGAAAGATTTTGAATCGATTCTGATCAATAAGCTGCTGGAGGAGATGAAAAATACTATTGGTGAGTGGGGCTTTGAGCAGGACGGGGCCCAAAAGCAGGTTCAGGGTATATTCACTTTATATCTGGCGCGGGATATTGCAAACAACGGCGGCTTTGGATTCTGGAAAGATATATACCGCTTTTTTAACGATTTGGAACAGGCAAAAACAGCATTTCAGTCACTGGATAAAAATGCATGAGAACAGCGGAAGTTGAAATAGAAGACAGAATCGACGAGCTGCTGGTTGTTCTCGATGAGGATATTCGGCATATAGAAGAGAGTTTGCTGCGGCTGAACGAGCTGCGTGGTTTTGTTGTTAAGCGGGACGAGGTCTCTCTGGGAAAACTGCTTGAGAGTATCCGGTCCGAATCCGACAGTTACAGAAAAAACGAACTGCGACGGCAGTTGATACGAAAGGAATTAGCAGCGGCTTTTGGCAGCAGCATTAAGCAAATGACCTTGTCCAGACTCGAAGAAGTGCTGCAGGAAGAGAAAAAAACTAAAATAGCAGAGAGAAAGGCAAAATTAAAACTGCTGACTGAGGAACTTAGAAAAGAACATTCGGGCACAGTGCTGCTTTTGGCCGACTGTGCCCAGTTTAACAGTTTTCTTTTGAGGAGTATTTTTAATTTTGGGAATTCGCCGACGGTTTTCTACGGTTCCGACGGCACTACCAGGCGGCAAACAGGGGCGGCTTTTGTAAATTTGCAGTTTTGAGCGCCTATATGCTAAACGGAGTAATGAGATGTCGAACTACTCGATAGGAATCAGCGGGCTTCGTGCGGCCCAGAATGCACTTGATGTAATCGGCAATAACATTGCCAATGCGGCTACGCCGGGCTACCACCGTCAAAGAATAGAGCTGGTACCCGCATATGCTTCTTATACAGCGGGTTTGTTGCTGGGAGGCGGTGTAGATGTCGGCGGCGTTACCAGAGTGGTCGATAATCTTTTGGAGCAGGAGATTCTTCGCCAGCGGTCATCATCAGGGCATATTTCTCAGGAACTTAGCACAATGCGTGCCGTTGAGAGCGCATTTGGAGAGCTTTCGACTGAAAATGGTGGTTTGAACGCAGCGATAGATGATTTTTTTAACGCATTAAGCGACCTTAGCGCAAATCCCGGAGGGATTGTCGGGCAAAATCTGGTCGTAAGTACCGCTGAGGCGATGGCAAGTCGGTTCAGAGCATTAGGGAACTTTCTGGCCACCCTGAAAACCGAGATTATTCTGGAAGCAGAAAATACCATTGAGCAGATTAACACCCTGATAAATCATATTGCAGAGCTCAACGACAGCATAGAAAGAATTGAGATAAGCGGTAAGAAAGCCAACAATTTGCGGGACCAAAGAGACCAGAACATAACAGAACTATCGGAATTGATTAGTGTCCAGACGCTGGAAAGAGAGTATGGAGTTATTGATGTAGCCGCTGGTGGAATACCTGTCGTGGTAGGTTCTTCTGCCAGCGAGCTGGATGTGGGTTTGAATACAAATGGCGAGCTGGGCATTACCATAGCCGGGGCGTACAATTACAGTTCGGATGTTGAAGGCGGACGGCTCGGCGGGCTGTTGTCCTTGAAAAACTCCCTTATATCCGATGTTCACGACTCTTTGGACGATTTGGCAAAGGCAATAATACAGCAGATAAATCAGTACCATGTTCAGGGAGTGGGTTCGGAAGGTTCATTTACTGAGTTGAGCGGCTGGTGGATGACGGATGAGGATTTGGCCAATTTCGATGCGCCTGTAACTGACGGCAAAATATATATAAGAGTCATCGATACCGGCACGGGAGCAGTAACCCGAAATGAAATTGATGTGGATGTATCGGACGATTCATTAAGCGATATAGCAACAGCTATTTCGGGGGTAACCGGCCTAACAGCTTCTGTGCTGGATTCAAAGCTTTGTATTCAGGCCGATACAGGTTATGAGTTTGACTTTCTGCCGGGTGTTTTGTCAGAGCCGACCACGAATAATCTTACCGGCGGGTCGGTGCCGAACGTATCCATATCCGGTATTTATACAGGCTCGGCAAACCAGAGTTACACGTGCACAGTTGTTGGCGATGGTGATGTTGGTATTGACAGCGACCTGAAAATTCAGGTTAAGAGCGGCACGGATGTTGTTAAGACTGTTAACGTCGGCAGTGGTTATGCGGCTGGGGAGAGCTTGAGTATAGGCGATGGGCTTTATATTTCAATCGGGACGGGGACGCTCAATAACACTGAGACCTTTACTATTGAAGCGCTGGGAAGTTCGGACACTTCGGGGTTTTTGGCGGCGGCTGGTATCAACACATTCTTTTTCGGCAGCAGTGCTTCGGAGATGGCGGTATGTTCGGAAATTTCAGATACACCTATGCGGATAGCGACGGCTCTGGGAGCGGAAATGACCGACAACACAAATGTCAGGCGTCTGGCTGAATTGAAAGACCAGAGCTTAAGCAGTTTGAACTCTCAGACGCCCGGTGAGTTCTATCGTCAGCTTGTTACAGACGTCGGTGAACAGCTCTTTGTCAAACAAATGCGTCAGGACAATATTGAAGTTATAGTCCAGAGCCTTCTGAATCAGCAAAGCGAGATAAGCGGTGTTGACATCAACGAGGAAGCCGCCCGGATGCTGGTTTTCGAACAGATGTTTCAGGCAATGGCGAAATATATGAGCACAATTCAATCGTCGATATCGAGCCTTATGGAAATAGTATAGACGGCTGAATTTATTTGGGATGTTTCAATGGGTGGAACGCTGAACAACGTGTACAATAATGCCGGCTATGCGTTAAATTTGCACTTTGAGGCGATGGCGCGCTTGCAGGAGCAGATGGCGACCGGTTCGCAAGTTAACCGGCCATCGGACGACCCTTTTGCAGCGTATCGGGTTTTAGGTCTAAGTTCCCAGGAGAGATTACTGGGAAACCATATAGATAAGCTTCTGGACATCATTGATGTGCTGGAGACTTCTTACACCGTTGTTCAGGGGGATAGTGGCATAATAGCTTCTCTTACCAAGGCGAAAGTAACTATAACTCAGCTTTTGAGCGGCACCTATACTGATGAGGGACGAAAGATTGCCGCACAAGAAATCGACGAGATATTAGAGCAGGTAGTTATGCTGGCTAATACCAAACATAGAGGTCAATATATTTTTGGCGGAAGCGATACGGACTCGGCAGCTTATGTTGTGGAACGAACAGATGGGAAAATTACCAGCGTGACTTATCAAGGCGGCAGTATGGCCCGAAATATCGAGGTTGCGGACGGAGTGGAGGTGGCGGCATTTCAGGTGGGTAATAATATTTTTAGTTCGGATGACCGCAGTGAGCCGGTTTTTATAGGTGATACCGGCGCTGCAGCGGGGTCGGGGACATCAAGTGTCAGAGGATATGTCTGGCTGACAGTAACCGGCACAGCCGGCAATTATGACCTTTCTATTGATGACGGCCTGACTACTGTTAATACTGACGGTACCGATGCCAATCTGGCTGTAACGGATTCACGAACCGGACGGGTGCTGTATGTTGATACCACAGCGATAAGCGAAAGCGGAGTTGAGTTGGTAAGTGTGGCAGGCACCCATAATATATTCAACACCTTAATTACCATCCGGGATATATTTGAAAATGAAAGAGGGCTTTCCGACGCCCTATTGTCACAACTGCGAGCTAATTTATTGGAGGCATTGGGCGAAATAAGCGCTCTTCTGGTACGAGCTGAAGTTTCTATAGGGTCAAAGATTGGATTTCTGGAGAATCTCAGACAGAATTTAGAGGACATAAAATTTAACACTGAGCAAGAGAAAACTCGATTGGAGGAAGCTGATATTGCACAGGTTGCCATAGACCTGTCGCGCCGTGAGGTTCTTTACCAGATGTCGTTGGCTGTAGCAGGTAAAATTATGTCTATGTCCCTGCTGGATTTCATTAGATAGTCGATAAGGC
>CAZMCN010000011.1:0-26965 GCA_964564845.1 uncultured Pirellulales bacterium
AAGAAGTTTTTGCTGACAAAAATTAAATGATGACTGGTTCTGGAGCACTTTTCGTTTATAAAGCGGAAAGGTAATACAAATCGACCACCATTAGGATTCATTGATTCGCACAACTGTTCCAAAATTTCAAGTTCGCGATCCTCAGGTGATAATTGTTCAAGCTTATTTCTCAAAACATCAGCATTTTCTTTACCAAATAAAGCATTCATGTGTTCTTCAACATACTGATTATTCAAACCCATATTTATACGGTTATAATTGAAGAAGAAAATACATTCACATGCCCAGTCTTTGACAACAGCATTGACAAGTTGTAGCGACAATCCTTTATATCCCCACGGATCAACAAAAAATAGTGTTGGAATCAGTTTCATTTGCTCGAATGCTTTCACCATTTCTGTACCAACTTCATTGTTAAAAACCTGAGGTTTATATTTAAGGTTTTCGATGCCATCCAAATTTTTTATAGCTGTTTCAAGAGATTTACAATTAGCTTCATCCTTGTCATTAAAAACGGTAATTAATTTTTGAGATAGATCGGCATCTTGAATCGCCCGAGACAAAATAAGCAAAGGAGTTGAATTTGTTCCATCTTTGTAACGGCCAGGTCCTGCAAAAAGATCCAAATATGCAATTTTATCGCTGTGTCTTTTAATAATACTCGCCCAAGCCCAGAAATACTTAGAAACAATTGTTGATTTAATCTGAGACTGTTCAGAAGTTTCATCGAAAAAACTATCAACCATGGTTACCCCCTTGTATAAAGGTCCCAACTGTATTTTTTACATCCCACGGATCTGAGATTTCCATAAATGCCCAGCGTCCGAAATCACCGAAATTGTTTACCGCAGGCACCCAGAGATTGCGCGCTGTTAGAACCTTGGCTTCTTTTTTGGCATCTTTTTTGCCGGTTACTTCCAGAATCAGATTTAACGGGTTATCCATGCCGTTGCCGTCATTCAGGCGAATTAAAAAGTCTGGGATGTAGTTATGCGAATCCCCATTGTGCGTGTAGGGGATTGTAAAACCAAGATTGTGGTTCTTTACATAAGATAAAACAACGCCTTCATCGCCAAGTTCTTCTATGGCCTGTGCGGTTTTCTGTTCCCATGATTCGGTATCGCCAACAACATGTGAAATATGGCAATAAGCAGGATCGGTCGCATAAACCGGACGGGCTGTGTCAAAATCAACGTAACGTGTTGAGCCAATGGTGTCATACGGCTGTAAAATAGGCAGGAGTATCTTTTTGCCCTCTACAGCGCTGACAATAGAAGCATAAACCTTATCAGCGGCGTTGTGACCAAGCTGGACAAGCAGCAATAACTGCGGGAAGGTGTTGTCTTTGCAGGTAACACATTCAACAAGCCATTTTTTAGTTATATCCAGCACCTGTGGGAATAGCCACATTTTAACATCGGAATCAAAAGTATGCTGGTCGGTCTTTTCTTTTCTGATTTGACCATCCTGACGGAAATATTTTTCAAGAACAAGTTTTGCTATCAGAAATGCCACTTCCTGCGGGCGGCGTTTTTTCAGATCATCAAGCGTATGAATGCTGGAGGCTCCAACAATCGGGGCATTTTCCGTCTTGGTAGGAATATCTTCCGTCGAAAGCACTATCTTTGAATCCTGCGAAAATTTTGCTTCCAGCGGTTGATCCTGGAGTTCATACCGATAGCCTGTAAGTCGCGGGAAAGTTATCTCCAAAACAATCCGTTCATCCAGAGCACGAACACGGGTGGTTTGTACCGGCGGCGGAGGCTCTGTTCGTGTACCTGAACAGGGAATAAACGAAAATGGAACTCCGTAGACTTCGGCATATTCGGGAATGAACATTCCATTTGAACCGGCATCATAACTCATTCGCCTCAAACCACGGCCAACTACCTGTTCACATAAAAGCTGGGTACTGAAAGCTCTTACTCCCAGAATATGAGTTACTGTATTGGCGTCCCAGCCTTCGGTGAGCATTGAAACTGAGACGACACACTTGATATGTTCTCCCAGTTTCCCTGTTTTACCAACCGTGTTCATGACTTCACGAAGAAGGTCTTCATCGGTCAATTTGTCAACATCTCTACCAGGGAAACGTTCACGATATTCCGCTTTAAACTCCTCAATCTCACGGCTGGCCATTTTCTTGAAATCGGAACTCATTGCTTCGCCCGATTCTAATTGCGAACTGTCTATAAGAATAGAATTGGGGCGGGCAATCCATTGGTTGTCCTGAACGTTACTGAAAAACTGCAATTTGCCTGGCACAATGGTAGTTGAGTTGTTTTTGAGCTGTTTTTCCCATCCGGCGATATAATCAAATACTAATTTGGACACATTGGTATTATTGCAGACAACAATAAAAACGGGTGGGGTCAGAGCTGCGTCAGTAGTTTGGCTCGTTTTTTCCCACTGGCGATAATACTTTTCATAGTTGCTGTAAAGACTTTGTAAGGCTGCTTCCAATTGAACAGGCAGTTTGGGTTCACCGGAAACAGCGCTTGTTTTTCTACCTTTTTTTGGCAGGTCTTCACGGATACGAAGCCAAAGATCACGATAGGTTGGCTGGTCTCCAACCATGGAATTGTCTTCTACCGGCACACGAGGTACCTTGACGATGCCACATTCTATTGCATCGATCAATGCAAAATCAGAAACCACCCACGGAAACAATGTGCCTTCCGGATATCCGGAACCGCGAAGAAAAAATGGCGTAGCAGATAGGTCATAAATTGAACGGATGCCTATTTTGTTGCGGACAGCCTCTAAACCACTTATCCATGTGCGTGCTGATTTTTCACGTTCGTCTGCTTCTTTGCGGTCATCACCCTTGAGGGCAACTTCTTCACCATCCGGCTTATGTCGATAACAGTGATGGGCTTCGTCATTAATGATTATGATATTCTTTTTATTCCCTAATTCTCGGCAGACACGTCGGACCATTTGGTCAGGAGTTTCCTGAAAAACACCGTTCTTGCCTTGAGCCAGCATATCTTTAGTCAATTTTCCTGCTTTAATTTTTTCCCGAAGTAAAAAAGCATGATAATTGGTGATAATAATTTTTGTTTCGTGTAGTTTATTCAATAAGTCTGGTGGCAAAAGGTCTCGCTGCTTGTAATAATTGTTAGGGTCATTTGGAAGGAGTACGCGAAGTCGGTCGCGAATTGTAATACCTGGTGTTACAATAAGGAAGGTATCTGAGAAACGACGATCTTGAGTATTGGCAAGCTTATTCAACGCATGCCATGCAATTAGCATCCCCATAACAACAGTTTTGCCACTTCCAGTGGCCATTTTGAAAGCTATCCGGAATAACCCAGGATTGCAGGATTCATTTTCCGAGCGGAGTTGATTTTCAATCCAAGTATCACCGCATTTAGTAGCCGCTTCCGTTAGATAGATAGCGGTTTCGAGCGCCTCAATTTGGCAAAAAAACAACTTTTTTTCCCGCTCTGGATCCGTCCAGTACTCCAGCAAACGACGGGATATCCGTGTAATAAATGAGTATCCTCCCTCTCGCCATAGTTTTACACGTTGCCTGACTTTGTTGATAAAAACGTTTTCTTGAATGCGGTCTTTAGTCCATTCGGTATTCAACAAAAGTTGATTATCTTTACCTTTCTTGCGGGGTTGAGCAATGGGGACAAAATATGAACTGATTCGGCGATTATTCTCAACCTCGTCTGTAATCCCGTCGTTGGAAAATTTCCAATGCTTATTTGGTTCCTGAAATGGTGAATTCAATATCGGATTTTCAATGACTATCTGTTTCAACATATTTCCTCACTAAACTGCTTTGCCAGTTTCAATCCATTTATCAACTTCTTTCTTGCGGAACTTCCATAAGCGCCCGGCCTTATGGGCAGGCATATTTTTGCGGATTATCCACTTGTAAAGGGTATCCCGTTTTACCCCCAAATATTCTGCAATTTCTTTGACTGAGTACCATCTGTCTTCAGGCATAATTAGCTCCCTGAAAATCTTGTCCAATACAAGCAGAACGGAATGGATAAATCATAACCAAAGTTTGAGCACAGTCAAGCTAAAAGAGCGGCCTATTATACAAGCCGGCAATCACAAACAATAGCCTGCAACAATGGCAGACGATGGGAAAACAGGGTAAACAGGCGGGGTATTTTAAGTGCCCCCCGAAAAACTCCATCTCGATGAAGAGGTGGAGCTGAAACCTATAAAACCTATGACTTGCCAGCCATGCACATGGGGGCAAGTGAATTGGCAAAAGCCTTTCTATATGATAGGTTGGAGAATCGGCAGGCAATATTGATATGACTATCAGAAAACTTCTTCGTTGGCCTGTGCAGCTACGCGAATATACCTGTGATGCAAACCTCCCAGTACAGGAATAGAAATGAGTTTGCTCGGACCAGAAATCTCTGGCCGTTTCGTTTGTGAAACAGGCGTGTCGCCATTAAGGCTCTGGTGAGGTCGTGCTACGTGATAATACTCTTCGATGAATTCTCGAAGCAGCCGTTCAAGATGACCCTGACTAAGCACTATCACATGGTCAAGCAACTCTCGCCTTAGCGTTCCTATGAATCTCTCCACGAATGGATTTTGCCAAGGACTTCGATATGCGGTACAAACTTCCGTTATGCCGCAGTTTTCCAAGAAAGCTTGTACACCATTACCAAAGATGCCGTCATTATCACGGAAAAGGTATTTTGGCTGTAGACCAAATGGCATAGATTCACGCAGTTGCTGGATAACCCAATTCATAAATGGATTTCTGGTTATCGCAAAGTGTATAACTCTGCGTCGGCCATGGTCAAAAACAAGGAAAACATACAACGTAGCGAAGTTGATGGTCGTGACAGTAAAGAAATCAATCGCCCATGACGCCTCCAAGTGGTTATGTAGAAACGGCGGCCATGTAGTTGATTTCTTGCGAGGTTTTCGAGGCTTAAACATGTATTTGCGTATAGTATCCTCGCATGGTGGATCATACTGGAGGAGGATAAGCGTATCCTTGATCCTTTCAGGGCTCCATAAGGGATTCTCTTTGCTCAGCCTGTAGATTAAATTCTGCATTTCCTTGGAAATCTGAGGTCGTCCACCTTTTCTACGCGACTTCCATCGCCAGAAGTATCGGAAAGCTGTAGTATTCCATTTCTTGATAGTTGCTGGCTGCATTAGATAGGCAAGGTCTTCCCACTTATCCAGGGTCTTTGAGAGTAGCACCCACAGGAGACGAAAACCTGCAGTGAATCGTGGACGCGGATGTTTCTTTGAATTGATCTGGTGCTTACAGGCAGCGAGTTGGCTCTCCACTGCCAGTAGTTTAGCAGCCAGTACTGCCTTGGGGCAGAAAATGGCCCAAACAAAAACCAAAGCATACCGCAACATGTCGCAAGCACAAACAAGATGATGATAGAGGTTCATTATAAGATTTCTTATCGTATTCATGTTGCCAAGATACTATAATCACCCGTATGCAGCAAGCTTACATAAGTCCCTCAATGACAACTATGACGAGGTTTTTCGGGTGGACAGGTGGGAAAATAGCTATTGATATCCGCCCCAGAGAAAAACATTCGCAAAAGATAATCGACTTTTGCGTCCCAAGCCAGGGACTTCGGATTGACGCCCGAATATACACAGCGAAACTTCCGGCACACATCGCCCAGCGCCAACAGAAACTATTGCTCCAAAGCAAGCTCAATATCCAAAATGTCCGGCACATTGAGGTGACAGATTCGGATGGGCCTGGAGATGCTGTGTGTATTCGGCTTTGTGGCAGTGACCGGAGAACTGTGTTTACGGCATTTGGAATGCGAGGCAGGCCGTCGCAGGATGTAATTAGCGAGGTTGTCGGTCTGGCTGAGGATTTTTTGGCCAGCGGCGCTGCTGTTGACCGTTTTTTAGCCGACCAGCTTTTAATTTATATGGCAATGGGGCGCCTCTCAAAGGGCGGCTGCTACACGACCAATGAGCTTTCCAGCCACCTTCTCACCAATATCGAAATAATAAAAAGGTTTCTTGATGTTGATTTTTTCGTTCAGCAGGATGCGCAGGTCTTTAGAGTTTCGTGCCTTCCGATTTAAGAACAATTAAGTACCGCAATAGTTTGTTTTAGCGAACTTACCGTTTTATTCAGTTGCTTTGTTGGTTTAAATGTAACTGTCCCAAATTCTGTGGTTAAGGTGTAAAAACCAAGCCTCCTTTGCCGATATTTACTAAAAAACACAGCAAGGAGGCTCTAATATCAATCATAAAAAATATTTGCGCAATGTGAGATAAATTTTTCCGAGCTGGATAATTGGTTGAGCAAACCCGCCGTAAAACGGCGGGCTAAAAATTGAAATGACATTTGAGCACAATTAATCTTAACAATCGCAAGAAGTTATTATGTTTGGTCTTAGCAGAAAATTTTAGTAGCGTTAAGGCTTGTTTTTGTGTTGAGTTCGGTGCAGGAGATGCCCCACTATAATAATAATGACCAATAAGATCATAAGGACCATAGCGGCGTATGAACTATAGGATGCCACCTGGTCATGCAACTGGCGCAGAAAAAAGGCCCAGCCGAAGATCGCCACACAAGTTCCAGCCAGCCCGGCGGTCATAATAACCCAGAGTCGCAGGCCCAGTAGAAATCTAATCACACAACCAACCACCTGGCCGGTCATCCAGAAGGGAATCCAGACGAAAACAAATAGCCCTATGATACCATACCTTTGAACTATACCCTTTTTGGCTTCTGCTGCATTGCGGATACGCTCGAATATATCCTTGAGCCAGTTAATCACCAGTAGTTGTCGCCAGCTAAATACAAGCAACGGATAGAAAATAAGAACCGAAATTGTTTCAATTACTATACACATCGGAATGACCGTTGTGTGTTTAAGCTCCTGAGAATATCCGAAGGCCATACCGGCGGCTCGGCCGAAGATGATTTGAGTAGTGGTCATTCCAACAAGAACTTGGGAATCCTCTGGAGAAAATAGCATCCTAATCCCGAGCCAGAAAGCGTATATAAATGCCAGAGCAACTCCGGCCATTAAAAGGCGACCCTCAGAGTGGGTCAGAAGAGTTGTTTTTAACTGCTTTTTCTGCTCCGAGGTCAACTCGACTGCCGGTTGTTCAGCTTTGCCTCCCATACCTTACAACATCCAGTCGTGGAGTAAATGGCGATGAACTATTTTAATTCACATTTTCTACATTAAATGCTTATCTACACAACCAAGCCTTTCAATTTCACGATAATATCAAAATCTTCTTTCAAACGCAAACGCTGAAATTTTAATGACCTTGCGGCTGCAAAAAGTGAGGGAAATCCGTACAACTGTACTACAACCAAAAGCCCAAAAAGCGTGTAAAATCGCAAAAATTTCATAATTGCCAATATTTTCCCCCCTCTTTTTCTCTTATGCCCCGAGGTACAATTCACGAGCCACGAACGACGAATTAATTTTTGCATTTTGATTTTTAATATTTGATTTTCTTCTCGTGTTTTGGTGGCGAGAAATTAATCCTAACAACCTCACGGCTTTCCCTTGCTTGGCAGAGAGATTGTTACTGTCGTTCCGCTGCCGACTTTGCTCCTTATGTCCAGCGAACCGCCGTTCAGCTCCGTCAGACGAACGGCATATGCAAGACCCATCCCGCGTTTTCGGCCCGCAGGCCTGTAGGAGAAAAACGGCTGGATTGCCTTCTGCAGCGTCTCAAAATCCATCCCGCGCCCCGTGTCACTGATTTGCAGTTTCACAGAGGTGCCGGATGCATTATTAACTGCGGCAACCTCGATCGGCCCAGACCCTTCTTCGTATGATTCGAGAGAATTACAAAAAATGTTTGCTATCGCTGAGACAATCTGCGCCGAGTCCACAAAAACGTCCTTAACATCTTCAGCAATCTCAACCTTCACATCCAGTTCTTCGATGTTTTGTTTCTGTGCAGCCAGCTGAGAAGCTTCATCAAGGAGCTGCTTGATGCTTGTTTTGGTTACCTTTGGCTCCGGCGGAGAGGCAAAACTCATCAGGTCGTTAATAATATGAGATAACTTGTTAGCATTTTCCTGAATCTGTTTCAGGCTCGCTTTCTTTTCAGGGTCGGTTTCACTTTCCACCAGTATCTCTGTGCGCCCTGATATTACAGAGAGTGGGTTATTCAGTTCATGTGCCGCCCCCGCTGCCACCTCAACCAGATGGGCAATACTGCTCTCTCCTGTCATCACCTTCTGCAGAGTACCCTGCTCCTGCTCAATTTCTTCTTCCTCCGGAATGGCTTGTACCTGCTTTGCCGGCTCTTGCTGCTGAGTAATTTGCTGTCCCGGCCGCTCACCTGCTTTTGTCAGTAGTTTAGAGAATTGCTCGGCAAAATGCTGCTGCCTCTGCTGCGCAAGCGCAATATCTAAAACAGCGGCGCCGATAGAAGCAGCCCCCCTGAAGTTCTCACGGAATTCTTCCACATCACCCGGATAGCGAAGCTCAAAAACTATCGCTCCGACCGCTTTAGCTCCGCTAAGCAAAGGCAAAATCTTGCTCTGGCTCAACTCAAACTCAACGTCTAACTGGTTGAGGAGCCATTCGACGTAATCAGCGGCCTCAAGAATCACAAAATCCTTTGTCATTGGTTTTGGTATCAGCTCAGAACCTGCAGTTCTTTTAAGGAAGACTTTCTTTGCCTGTAACAGATTTTCTACAACAACTGCTTCGAGAAACTCCGAATTGGCCGATGGCACAAGATACAAACAAACCCTGCCTGTCTGGTAAAACTTCTGCCAGCGAACAGCAAAATCCTGGGCTATTTCAATAGGCGGTTTGGCCGAGTTTGTGCTCAGAAGAAATTCTGTCATAAAATCCAGATGACTCGAAGTGCTTTGCAGCCGGCGATTTTCCAGAGACAATTTTGTGCTTTCCCGTGCTAATTGAACAGCGGTGCTGTGAGCGGCTTCGCAATAGTTTTTAACTGCATCGGGCAAATCCAGCCCCAGAACTTTGGACTTTTGTTGAACTTTCTCACCAAGGCCGCTGCGGATTCGCTCTAATTGCTCCTGTGTAATTGCAAGTGACTGGGTAATCTCGTCCGTCAAATCGACTGTATCGTAACTGCCCGATTGGCCTGGCCCGCATTGCCGCACAATCAAATCAGCCAACCGGACGATTTGGGCGATTGCCGCTTCGGGCATACTTTGAGAGATTGAGCCGGTATTAGCGTGGTGAAGCCAGATGGCCAGGATAATTTCTTCAGGGAAATGCCATTTTTGCCCTAACCGTTTACCGAGGATTGTATGGTCGGTGCCGAGGTGTTTTTGTTCGATGGCCAGCGACGAAGCCCTTTGCGTTTTTGCTTCTTCTGCAATTCGGGCCGAGCTTTTTGGCATCACCTCATTCAGAGCAAACTTGCCGATATCATGCAGCAGACCGGCCGAATAAGCTAACTGCGGATTAATTTGGGACGAAACTGTTACCGCTAATTCCGCCGCACAGCAGCCCACAGCAAGACAATGAAGCAAAAGTTCTTTTTCTGTAATGGCTTTGTCATTGTCGGTTGGCAGAGAAACTTTGATAGAAAAAAAGGCATTGCGAACTGCTTCTGCCGGCAATTTATCAAGTGCCCTGCAAATAGAGAATTTTTCCTCGGCCAAATTTATACCTTCCTGGTTGAGCAGCGAAAGGGCCTTGGCTGTTAGGGCCGGGACCGATTCAATTATTTCAGCTAAATCGGAGCTCTTCTGCTCGATGAGACCGGACAGAATCCTTGCTGCGATTGAAGGAGGTATGTAAAGTGAATCAAGTTGATAAACAGCCAGTTCTACCGCCTGGGTCTCTGCCGCTTTAGCCATTTTGTCCGACATTTACTTGTCCTCGTATGTTGCTGTTCTTTTACTCAGTATGAATCAGTATTAATTCGTATATAAAAACACTTTATGCTCAGTGCTTTCTGTATTAAAACAATTTCCGCAAAATCAGGAAAATCCACGATTAAAAATTACAAGCATAGAGAAATTCAGTCTCGGGTCTCGAGAATCGAGTCCATAACCCGGAAAAATACTTGTTTTTTTCTTCTGACTCCTGCCTCCCTAACCTGATGCACACTTACAAAATCGTGCAGTTTGAACTATTTATTTCATTTGTAGAACTTTGGCGATTTTGTCGGTAAGTTCAGCAATATTAAATGGTTTTTTTATGAAATCTTCGGCACCGGTTTTTAATAGCTGGTCTATTTCATCCCGTTTTATAACGCCGCTGACGATAATTATTTTGATATTTACGAATTCGGGGTTCTTCTTTATGGTATGACAGACGACGTTGCCGTTGACGTCAGGCAGCATGTAGTCCAGCAGTATAAGGTCCGGCCGGAACTGCTCGGTTGATATTCCCGCTTCATAACCGCTGGCCGCAGTTTTGATTTCGAATCTGCCGTCGCGGACAAGAATGTCCACCATAAGTTCGACGATTTCAGCATCATCATCAACGATAAGCACTTTCTTTTTGCCGGAGTCTAATTTGTCAAGCGGGATGTTGTTCTCCTTCATAAATGCTACCAGGCTGTTACGAGGAATTCTGCGGAACTTTGAGCCCGGGATACGGAATCCCTCTAATCGGCCGGAATCGAAACATCTGATGATAGTTTGCTGGCTGACTTTGCAAATTTCAGCAGCTTCGCCGGTAGTAAATAAATCTTTCATTTTATCTAATCCTCTCCATTAACCAAATCCATTTGACGGAAGGCCTATCTATATTGCCTTTCTGCCCTAATTTAACTATCGGACGGTAGAGTTGTCAAGGATAAAAAGTATTGAAAAGGCGGAATTTTGGCAAAGAAACAATATTTTATGAGACGTTGTTAAAATGGAAAGAGTTTGAAAAGGATTTTGAGTACCGCAGCTTTAGGTGGTGAAAATGGTTAGGGAGATAGAATTAGAAGATAGTTGAGCAGGAGATAGGAGAGGGATTTTCGAGAAGGCGTTTGGACATTCAGTTAATCAGGACTTTTTTGAAAAATTTTCTAACTTTTTATCCACGGAAGAGTTGGGCCATTGGGGGTGACAAAAGAGAAATTGGCAAAAATTGGGAAAAACTACGGGCAACTTGGCTATTTGGTTTTATCGCTCTTTTGTTTAATCCGCTAATTCCGATACACTTGTCGAGAGAGATATGGCAGCCGATAGACGTTATATGTGCTTTGCTGTTTGTTATTGCAGCGATTGTTTTGAAAGAGCAAGAAGAAAAACATCAGGGCGAATAAACTCTTCAGGCTCTTACTGCTCGGTTTTGGTGCGGTGTTTTTGGTTCGTCGCTGGTATCTCGTATCTCGTGAAGTGTCGCTGGGGGGCGACGGCTAAACAAATATAACCCCCAGCAATGCTGGGGGCTAAATATTTTTGAGATTGCTTCGGCCTTTGGCCTTGCAATGACCTACAAAGTGCGAAAGGAAAAGTGTTCCTTACGTCTGCAACCCCGCCTAAAGGACGGGGCTAAATATAAGGGATTTACGGTTGTTGTTTTTCAAAAAGTTTCGGCTGGTCGGTGGCGACGGCTAAACATTTAATAGCGAATAGGGGATAGGGTTTAGGGGATAGTAAAGTAATTACCCTCACTTACGTTCGGGCTCTGGTTACTTTCTTCGAAAAGTTTCGGCTGGTCGGGGGCGGCTTTCTTGCTACTCTGCGAAGCACGAGTTTTGTGGTATTTTAGGTTTAGATGTTTGCAGGCGGCTTTTGTAAGCTCCCTGCCGCGCCTGGTTCGGCGGAGGAAGCCAATCTGTAAAAGATACGGCTCAACCACATCTTCCAGTGTGTCTCTTTCTTCGCCGAGTGTTGCTGCGATAGCTTCGATACCGGCAGGGCCGCCTTCATAGACGTTCGCCAGTGCCTGCAGAAAAGCCCTGTCCGGCTCATCCAGTCCCAGTGGGTCAATCTGCTCCATCTTGAGAGCACTTTCGACTATTTTTGAGCTGAGAATCCCCTCGCCTTTGACCTGTGCATAGTCGCGCACGCGTTTTAGCAATCGATTGGCCACCCGGGGCGTGCCGCGGGAGCGGGCTGCAATCAACTCCAGCGTGCCATCTTCACAATCAAGGCCCAGCAGTTTTGCCGAGCGGTCAAGAATCTGCGTCAGTTCGCCGGCGTTGTAGAAATCCAGGTGATAGAGCATTCCGAATCGGCTGCGCAGCGGTGCGCTCAAGAGGCCTGCCCGCGTGGTTGCGCCAATGAGAGTAAAACGCTTCAGCGGGAAATTGATGGTCTTTGCGTGAAGTCCGCTGTCAACGGTGAAATCGACCCTGAACTCCTCCATCGCCGGATAAATAAATTCTTCGACCGGCGTGCTGAGCCGATGAATCTCATCGATAAAAAGCACATCGCCGGTATTGATATTACTCAAAAGCCCCATCACGTCGCCCTGTTTTACCATAGCCGGGCCTGATGAGCAGCGAATTCGTGCGCCCATTTCGTTGGCCACGATGTTGGCGAGTGTGGTCTTGCCCAGTCCGGGCGGGCCGTAAAACAGAATGTGCTCCAGCGGTTCGGCCCTCTGCCTTGCCGCCTCTATCGCAATGGCGAGCTTCTGCCTGACGTTGCCCTGGCCGACGCATTCATCTAAGTATTTCGGCCTGAGCGAAACGTTAAACTGCTCCTCCTGCTGGTTTAACGGCTGTCCGTTTATTACTCTGTCTATCGCCATAGTTTAGTTTGTAGTTCATTGTTCGTAGTTCGTAGTCTCTGAACTGGCAACCACGAACTACCAACTATTTCAGACTTCTATTCCCTGTTTTAATCGGTAAATCAGCGGCACCAGAGCTTCTGCCGATTTTATATCGGGATGTCTCTTGGCTGCCAGTTCAATCAATTCCATCGCCTCGGTTCTTTTTTCGCCCCAGGCGATTAGGATTTCCAGGGCTTCGGCCTGGAACTGCTCGAACCTGGGCTCGGCAGCCCGCAAGGCTTCGGCACGCTCGGCAAAGGCCTCTAACTTACCCTTTAGCTCTGCGATAATCTGCTGGGCCATTCTCTTGCCGACTCCCGGCAGCGATTTTAGTAATTCGTCGTCGGCGTCTTCTATTGCCGCCGCTATGGTGGCTATCGGCACACTGAGAGAGCGCAGGGCCTTCTTTATACCTATTCCTTTGACGCTGACAAACCTGTTAAAAAAATCTCTTTCACTGTCGCTTAGGAAGCCGACCATTCTCGGGGTAAAAGAGCCGCCGCGCGGCGTCCCTTCGTAATATTCCATTGTGCAAAGGACAATGTCCGAACCGATTTTGCCGGAGAGTGCATTTACACAGTAGCCCGGCAGCAGTATTTCATAAGCGAGGGCTCCGACCTGCACGAGGGCGTTGTCGGGAGCAAGCTTAACGAGTTTTCCTTCAATCCTCGCTATCACAATTTGCCCACCTCTGTTACAACAGCATTATTTATCGAATTTGCGCAGCACAGCGCCGCTGCTATGGCATCGGCCACATCGTCCGGCTCCGGCACATCAGGCAGCGACAAAATCGTCTTAATCGTCCTTTGCACCTGCTCTTTAGACGCTCTGCCGTTGCCGGTGAGTGATTTTTTTATGCGAGTCGCGGCAAAGCTTCTGACCTCGATAGCCGCTTCTGCACACTTTTGTAATATAACGCCTCTTGCGTGTCCCATCAAGATTGCAGTTTTGGGATGTGCATAATGTGAGTACAACTGCTCGACCGCTACAACCTGTGGCCGGAATTTTGCCAGCAGTGACCTGGCATCTTCGGCTATTTGATTTAATCTTGCTTCTATTGCCAAACTATCAGATGTGCGAAAAACGCCCGCTTCAATCAAAGTATATTCCTCGCCGCCCGTCTCCAGGCAGGCGTATCCGCAGACCTGCAAACCCGGGTCGATGCCGAGTATCCTCATTTTCTTCTCCAGACAGTGCCTTCGGGCTTATCTTCGAGCACTATACCGATTTCGTCCAGTTTGTCGCGAATAGCGTCGGCCACCGCAAAGTCTTTATTCTTTCGGGCTTCGTTTCGATGCACAATAAAACTTTGCACCAGCTTATCAACGAGTTCATCATCAACAGCGCCGGTTTTGGGGTATTGGTCTTTGACGATGCCGAGGCAGTCGCCGCCCAGCCGGCTGAACAAATTATCCACCGCATTAAAACTGGCCGGCGTTGTGCCGCCGTTCTCAAGCAGCTCTTTACTCAGCCGAACCAGCTCGAAAATAACCGACAGTGCGACAGAAGTATTCAAATCGTCGTTCATTGCCGCTTCGAACTTTTCCTTTAGCTGCTCCAGTTGCTCTGACACATTTTCATCAGCCTGCGCTTTGTTTGCTGCCTCCATTCTTTTTCGCACCGCTTTGACCGCCTCGGTTATCTTTTCTAAGCCGCTCTGTGCCGCGAAAAGGGCGGCATCGGAAAAATCCAGCGGACTCCTGTAGTGGCTGTTCAAAATCAACTGTCTAATCGCCAGCGGGTCATATCCTCTGGTCAACCTCTCGTGAGCTCCTGAGAAGGCCTGTTTTAGTGTGATAAAATTATTCAGGCTCTTGCCCATTTTTTTGCCGTCAACGGTAACCATATTGTGGTGTATCCAGTATCTGACGAACTGGGTGCCGTTGGCGGCTTCGGCCTGGGCGATTTCGCACTCGTGATGGGGGAACTGGTTTTCCAGTCCGCCGCCGTGGATGTCAAAGGTTTTACCCAGATATTTCATACTCATCACCGAGCACTCCAGGTGCCATCCGGGAAATCCCATCCCCCAGGGACTCGGCCACTGCATAATATGGTCGGCTGAAGCCTTTTTCCAAAGCGCAAAGTCCACCGGCGTCCTTTTATCCGGTGAGACCTCCACGCGGGCGCCTGCCAGCATCTCTTCGACGTTTCGGCCTGAAAGTTTGCCGTAGTCGGCAAATTTCGATACATCGAAATATACCGAGCCGTTGACCTCGTAGGCATAGCCCTTCTCCAGAAGAATCTTTACCAGGTCTATCTGCTCGGTTATATGGCCGCTGGCTCGCGGACTTATGTCAGGACGAACACAGTTCAGCTTGTCCATATCCTCGAAGTAGCTGCGTGTATAAAATTCCGCCAGCTCCATCGGATGTTTCTTCTCTTTTTTCGCTGCTTCAACGAGTTTGTCTTCGCCCTCATCGGCATCGTCGGTCAAATGACCCACATCGGTTATATTCTGCACATAGGTAACGCTGTATCCCAGATAGCGAAGATAGCGAACCAGCACATCGAAGCTGACGTAGCTTTTGGCGTGGCCCAGATGCGAATGTCCATATACGGTCGGCCCGCAGACATAAATCCCGACCCGTCCCTTCTTTAACGGCTTAAATTCTTCTTTATTTCTCGTCAAACTGTTATAAAACTGCAATCCCATCTCTCAAACACCTTCGATAAATTGCTTATAATTTTTTACAATGTTCTTTTGTACTTTCTTTTCAACAGGGTCACAGCCGTTGCCGCTATTGCCTCGCCGGCGCCTGTTGGGCCGAGCCCTTCGCTGGTTTTGGCCTTTACGTTCACCGCAGTAAAATCAATCCCTAAAAGACTTGCAATACATCTTTTTATTTGCCCTTTCACCGGCTCTAATCTGGGCTGCTCGATATGTATTGTCAAATCGACATTGACGACTACCCAGCGTTTTTCTTCCAGCATATCCTTTACATCAAGCAGCAGTCCCTTGCTGTCTGCGTCCTTGAACTTCTGGTCCGTATCCGGGAATAACGTTCCTATATCGCCCATTCCGGCCGCTCCCAGCAGGGCGTCGATAATTGCATGAAGGACCACGTCACCGTCGCTGTGGCCGATAAGGCCGGCAGGGAATGGAACAAGCACACCGCCGAGGATAAGTTTTCTGCCTTCGACTACCCTGTGGATGTCGGTTCCGATTCCCGTGCGGTATTCGTGGTCATGCTCTTCAATCACAATATCCCCTTTGTGCTGGGCACATCCGTGCCGGTAACCTTCACGGCGGCGGCAAGCGCCTGGCTCAGCCCCTTGAAAATCGCTTCGGCAATGTGATGACTGTTGCTGCCGTAAGGGACGTTTACGTGCAGGTTGAACTTGCCAGCATTTGAAAAGCTTCGCAGCATCTCTTCCAGGCACTCAACGTCGAAATCGCCTATTTTATCGGTGCGGTAGTCAACATTATAGACACAACTGCTCCTGCCTGATAAATCCACGGAGACATTGGCCAGTGCGTCTTCCATCGGCACGGAACTATGTCCGTAGCGTGCGATACCCTTTTTATCGCCGAGGGCGCTGAGGAGACATTCGCCAAGGCATATCGCTATATCTTCGACGGTATGATGCGCATCGACATTCAAGTCGCCTTTGGCGTGGAGCACCAAGTCGATTTTGCCGTGCTTGCTCAGGTGGCAGAGCATATGGTCAAGAAAGCCGATGCCTGTATCGATTTCATATTTGCCGACTCCGTCCAGATTAAGCTGGACCGTAACGTCGGTCTCTTTTGTCTGTCGGTGAGTTGCAGCCGTTCTCTCTTTCATAACAAATTCCTTTATCCTGATACAATCTGCTGTAAAGCAGAGAGCAGTTTATCGTTTTGCTCTTTCGTACCAACGGTTATTCTTAACTTATTACTCAATCCCGGCAAATCAAAGTATCTTACATAAATGTTTCGCTGCACTAATTTATCATAAATATCAGATGCTTTATAGTTTTTGTTTTCGGCCAGGACAAAATTTGCGAAGCTGTCAGGCACTTCGAACCCTGATTGTCGCAGTTTGCCGGTCAGTTTTTTACGCTCTTTCTTTACTTTTTCGCTTATTTGGTTGAAATACTTCTGGTCTTTTATCGCCGCCGTTGCCGCTGCGATAGCGACGGCATCGACGTTGTAGGAATCCTTGACTTTCATCAGGCCTTCAATTAAATCTGCATTAGCTATTGCATATCCGAATCGCAGACCGGCCAGCGAATAACCTTTGCTCATTGAGCGAAGTATGATTACATTATCAAGCTCTTTAGCCAAAGCGGTGCAGTTCTCTTCGGCAAAATCCACGTATGCCTCGTCAATCAACAATACCCCGCTCAATTCATCCGCTAACGAAGCCAGTTCATCAGCGCTTATGAAACTTCCGTTCGGTGCGTTCGGATTGCATACTATAGTCAGGCTCGCACCGGTTCGGGCAAGTTTGGCCGGCAGATTAAACTCGGCATCGAACGGCACCTCGAGCGCCCTGCAGTTCTGCAGATTGGCCAGCACCGGATAGAGCGAATAAGTCGGTACCGGATATGCGACGGGGCGATTTTCATCACAAAATGCGCGGAAAGCCATATTCAGCAAATCGTCTCCGCCGTTACAGCAGATAATATTCTCCGGCTGTACTGCGTTGACCTTTGCCGCCGCCCGGCGAAACGTATTACCAATCGGGTCCGGGTATCGGCGAAGCAGCTCCGGGCCGATTTGGGCCAGAACCTTTAGTACCTTTGGCGAAGGTGGGTAAGGGTTCTCATTGGTATTTAGCTTTACGACATCGGTCTCTTCTGGCTGAAAACCCGGCTCATAGCCCTTGGCCCTTTCGATATTTTCCCGAAAATAGTTCATAGTTCGTAGTTCATAGTTCGTAGTTCGTAGTTCATTGTTCGTAGTTCATTGTTCGTAGTTCGTAGTTCATTGTTCGTAGTTCGTAGTTTCCGCCTTCGCCAAGGCTACGGCGGACAGGCATAGTTCATCGTTTCCGCCGGGGCGGATTTGTCGTGCGTATCACATTATGCGTAAAAGAATATCATCGCCTATCCGCTAAACGCTCTACGCTATACGCTATTTCCTCCAGATTATACGGATATTCTGTCAGAAGTGAAAGAGAAGATTCTATGATTTTCCTGCTGCGGGATGTTAAGCGAATTATTCCAGCTTGTCTGTGAACAAATTTCAGTGTCCACAATACGAATTATTTTTTGCAGTAATCTATTAGTCGTGCGATTTCGTTACGCAGGTCTTTGCGGTGGACAATCATATCGACAAAGCCGTGTTCAACCATAAATTCAGCCGTTTGAAAGCCTTGCGGCAATTCGACCTTTATCGTCTCTTCAATAGTGCGGCGCCCCGCAAAGCCAATCATCGCGCCCGGCTCAGCAATGGTAACATCACCTAACATTGCAAAGCTCGCCGTAACACCGCCGGTGGTTGGGTCTGTCAATACCGCAATGAAAAGTCCTCCGGCTTCATCGAGCTTCGCCAGTGCCGCCGAAGTCTTGGCCATCTGCCCCAAAGAGACCACTCCCTCGTGCATCCTTGCTCCGCCTGAGCAGCAAACCACCACCAAAGGCAGCTTTTCCCTCATCGCTTTTTCGACAGCGGCGCAGAGTTTTTCACCGACCACAGCGCCCATAGAGCCCATAAGGAAACTGGAATCCATCACGCCCAGTACAACCCCCCTGCCCTTGATAAAGGCCTTGCCGATTCGTATGGCCTCTTTTGCGCCGCTTTTTTTCTCATCGGCCTTTATACGCTGCTTATAGGTTGTCCCTCTGAACTTAAATTCCAGCGGGTCACTGGTAGTCAAATCGCCCAGCTCCTCCTGAAAGGAGTCTTCGTCAACCAGAGACTTAATTCGCATCGCTGCGTCGATACGAAAATGATGATTGCATTCCGGGCAGACATCGAGGTTCTTCTCAACCGCGCTTTTATAGAGCATATGTTCACAGGCTGGACATCTCGTCCACAGCCCTTCGGGCATCTCTTTTCTCGGCTTTAGTGAAAAACCGTTCCATTTAAGTTTCGTTTTTTTACCCATATCTCTACCACCTCACGCCAGACGGGATTCTACCAAATTTGGGCTGTTTTGGCTATAAAATTATTTCGCAGCCTCCCGGATAGCGTTTATTGCGGCAAGGCGGTCTGGTTTTGAGAATATCGCATTTCCTGCAACAAGGGTATCGGCCCCATAGCCGACCACTATTGTTGTTTTTTGCGGGTCAATTCCGCCATCGACCTCTACTCTGATGTCAGGGCCGACAATTTTTCTCACTTGTGCGATTTTTTTAGCCGCTTCCGGTATGAACTGCTGTCCGCCAAAACCCGGCTCGACCGTCATCACCAGAACCATATCGCAGAGCGGCGCAATCGCTTCTATTTGATCGGCAGGTGCCGGCGGATTCAGACTTACTCCGGCACTGACCCCCAGCTCGTGCAGTCTGTCGATAAGCCTGGCCGGCTCGTCGGTTGCTTCAATGTGAAATGTTATATGGTTAGCGCCTGCCTCGACAAAATGCTTGGCATATTTTGCCGGCTCACTTATCATCAGATGGCAGTCGAAAAAAAGCCTGCTGCACGCACGAAGCTTGGCGACCACCGGCGGGCCGAAAGTGATATTCGGCACAAAGTGACCGTCCATAACATCAAGGTGGACCATTTTCACACCAGCCGACTCGATTTCAGCTATCTCATCGGCCAACCTGGCAAAATCGGCACTTAGTATTGACGGGACTACTTCAATTGTCCCTGCTTTGGGCAGCTGCATTTGTATTGACCATATGCTGGATATTATTTTTCGTCGAGTATTTCAAGGCACAGAAACTTTTTTCCTTCCAGAAATTCAAGCGATGCTCCGCCTCCGGTGGAAATATGACTTATTCTATCCTCCATACCGAGCTTTTTGACGGCGCTGGCGCTGTCACCACCTCCTATTACACTGCGGGCGCCTTTTTCTGTGGCGTCTGCTACAGCCAGAGCTATTGCCTTTGTTCCTTCGTCGAAAGGCGGCTGTTCAAAAACACCCATCGGGCCGTTCCAGATTATTGTCTTTGCCCCGGTAATCTTTTCTGAGAACAGCTTTCTCGTTTCAGGCCCAATGTCAACACCTTCCCAGCCGGCATCGATATTACCGCTGACTATTTTGTTCTCGACCCCTGCTTTGATTTGGGGGGCAATCACCGTATCTGTCGGCAGGAGCATTTCGCAGCCGGCCTGCCTGGCGTGCTCAAGCAGCTCTGTCGCTTTATCAAGAAAATCATCCTCACACAGACTCTTGCCGATTAGCTTGCCCTCGGCCTTGAAAAACGTATATGCCATTGCACCGCCTATCAGCAAAATATCAACCTTATTGAAAAGATTCTCAATCACGCCTATCTTGTCCGACACTTTTGCGCCGCCAAGAATCGCCACGAAAGGTTTCTCAGGATTGCTGACCGTCTTACCGAGAAACTTCAATTCCTTTTCTATCAGAAAACCGATGACCCTGTTTTTGCCTTCCATAACCGCCGGCACAGTGTACATTGAAGCGTTGTCCCTGTGGGCGGTGCCGAAGGCATCATCTACATAAACATCAGCCATATCGGCAAGTTCCTTTGCGAAATTGTCTTTGGCCTGGCGAAGCTGGGCGTCTTTCTTTGCGGCCTTATCTTTTATGGTCTCTTCCTTGTGGAATCGCAGGTTCTCAAGCAGCATACAGTCGCCGCTTTTAAGTGTTTTGGCTTTTGCCTTTGTCTCGGCGCCGATACAGTCTTTAGCGAAAATAACTTCCTTGCCCAGCAATTGTGATAGTCTGGCGGCCACCGGGGCCAAAGACATCTTTTCGTTTTTTTCACCGCTCGGCCTGCCAAGATGACTCATCAAAATCAATGCCCCACCCCTGCCGAGTATATGCTTTATCGTGGGCAGCGCCTTGACGATGCGGTCGTCGCTGGTAATATTGCAGTCATCGTCGAGCGGCACATTAAAGTCGCACCGCATCAGAACGCGCCTGCCGCCAACATCAATATCCGCAACGGTTTTTTTAGCCATCTCTTATTTACCCCAACAAAATTCTTTTTACGATTAAATATTTTCTGCGTCTTTTCGCGGCTGGTATTCTTTGTGCAGGTTGTTTTCACGGTGCAGCTATTTTTTTCATAATATCAACAGTACGCATCGAATAAGCCCACTCATTGTCATACCAGCTCAACACCTTGACCATCCTTCCGTTTACCACTGTGCAGAGCGAATCGAAAATGCTTGAAGCGGGGTTCATTATGATGTCACTGCTGACTATCGGCTCATCGCAGTATTGCAGGATGCCCTTCATCGGTCCATCAGCCGCCGCTTTCATCGCTGCGTTGACATCATCGACTGTAACGTCTTTCTTTGACTCGAAAACCAAATCAACGAGACTGCCGCAGAGAACCGGCACCCTGATAGCCATACCGGCGAGCTTGCCGTCGAGCTGTGGGATGACTTTACCTATTGCCTTTGCCGCGCCTGTGGTTGTGGGGATAATGTTCGCTGCACCGGCTCGACCGCGACGAAGGTCTTTATGGCTCTTGTCGATAATCATCTGGTCTCCGGTATAAGCATGTATGGTCGTCATAAGCCCTCGTTCAATGCCGATTGCATCGTTAAGCGCCTTTGCCAATGGCGCAAGGCAGTTGGTCGTACAGCTTGCGTTCGAGATACATTTGGCCTCCCTGGTCAGCGTCTCATCGTTAACGCCCATAACGATTGTTGCATCGATATCGTCTTTTGCCGGGACGCTGAGAACGACTTTTTCGGCGCCGGCGGTGAGATGGTCTGCGTAACCGCCCTTTGCGGATTCAGCGGTGCGGTAGATGCCCGTCGATTCCAAAACTATCTGAACGCCCAAATCTTTCCAGGGCAGCTCCGTCAGTTTGCTGACGGCCAAAGCCTTGACAACTTTGCCGTTAATCAGAAGTTCGTCATCTCTGGCCTTTACCGGAACGCCCCATTTGCCCATCACAGTGTCGTATTTAAGCTGATGTGCCCTGCAGGCGGCATCGGCCCGGCTGTTGACCGCCACCAGTTCCAAACCGGTATTTCCCTCCATAATAATTCTCGCAACAGCCCTGCCGATTCGGCCAAAACCGTTAATCGCAACCTTCGTCGCCATCGTAAGTCTCCTTTCACAATCCCGTAAATAATGGTTCGGATGACATTATTGTTAAAATACTACAGCACTTTATTTATAACTGGAGCATCTGTCAAGCCTTTATTACGCTCAATCCAGCCAATTGCCCGAAAAGCCTGCTTTGAAGCGGGAAAAATACTTGACAATTTTCTTGATTTCACGGGCTTTATTCGATATAATAGCTTTTCAGCAGAAATTATGGGAAAGATAGGGGAGAGTTTTTCTCGAAAGGAATCTGTTTTAATATAGGCTAACCCACCTGTCCCGGCATATTTCATATATCGTTTTTATTTCACATCCTTGATTTGGAGGTGGCGTGCGAGAAATAACAATTCAACTTTTATATCGTTTGTTGTGCGTTGGTAATAATAAAATGAAGGAGGAATATTTTGGAAAAACGAAAAGTTATCTCAAATACTGTAATCTGGTACCTCTTGGCTGTACTTTTGCCGGCCTTGTTGGTATCACAAACGGCTCCGGCAGATTATCTGAAAATGTCTCCCACCCCGGATGTCGATAAGTCAAGGCACCTGCACGGGGCAAAGAAATCGTGCTGGATGGCTGCCGCTGCAAATATGCTCGCAGGTGCAGGCTACGGCCACGGCAGCGACCCAAACGAGCGCTCCGATGATATTTACAAGGAGATGTGCATACACTTCGACCCCGGTCTTTGCGGATGGGCTGACACCGCTATAGACTGGTGGCTCGACGATGCAAACAATGTCTGGCAGGGTTCAAATCCCTACACCAATGTGAACGTACGTGGCCGTACTGTCAATAGATGCCCCTGGGCCGAACCAAATCTGCCCAGACTGGTTGGCAACCTCATTCGAGACTGTAATATGGTCAGACTGAGCATTCGCAAACCGACCTGCGACCCGAATATCGGTACAGGAGGACACGCCATCACATTCTGGGGCGATGACGGCGAGTCCAACGACCTAACCGCCAACCCATCCAAGGTCAAAGTCTCGGATTCCGACTTCTGGAACTCGATGGAGGACGTCCAGACATACGACTACGACGACTACGACAATCCCAACCCCGGCGATACCGATGACTGCAATGAGGGCGTCGGCTGGTACATCGACTACAAGTTAGCATCCCACTGGTACATCGACGATATTGTTGTGCTCTCTCCGGTCGATGACAACACACCGCAGGTTCGCACACTTGTCGGCTCGCTCAGTGTTCAGTACAACGGTGCTGACCCCTGTGCCACAAAACTATACTACACAATCGCTACGGATAACAACCGTATTCTAAGTTACCGTACCGACATCGATTGGGACACAGATACCGCCCCTGACGTTACCGAAGATGCCAATGAGATAGACATCTACTGGGACCTCTCGGACGACCCCGTGCCCCAGGGTACAACGGTAAAGGTTACCGCCGAGATTGTCGTACCATACGACCCGAATGGCGACTCCGTATCCATCAGAGGCGTGCGATGGAGCCTCGGCGGCCTCGAGGCCGTCCCTGGTTCGCTCTGGCATGGCCGACACAGCGAAATGGCCGGCGGCGAAGGTCTTTACAATGTTCCGAATATGTGCGGCGGTTATCTGGTCTGTGCCTTTAATATCTACGCCGACAATATGGGCACTATCCTGCTGGGAGAATATCGCTTCCAGCTCAGATATGCCTTCTACCAGGATCCCGAGGACCATAATTGTATTATGGTGCCATTGCCGGACATCGCTGCACCTCCACCCTGGTTTATGGGTATGTTCCGCTGCGGCCACAGTTACGGGCTGCTGCTCGATGATGAGTTGTGGAATTTCAGTGATTGGAAAACTACTGACCTTATGTACCCGACGTTTCCACCTCTGCAGCCCTGGCTGTTTGACCTGCACTGGGATGGTCAACTTCCGTATCCTAAGGGTCAGAATTATGTAAGGGAAAAAGAGGCCGACAAATGCGGCGACCCTGGGACGAATTATCTGCCCGGTGATGTCAACAAAGACTGTGTTATTGACTACAAAGACGTTGCCGAAGTTGCTTATTACTGGCTGGTCTGCACAGACCCGAACGACCCTAATTGTATGTGGTAGCGCTTTAATAATAGTTTTGCTGTCGGTTTTGCAGCCGGTTTGAATCTGTAAATTAGCCCCCCGGCCCGGCCGGGGTTTTTTATTCGACCTTTTGTGCGCTGCGCTAAATACTACTCACTATCCGTTATCTGTAGTCTAAGAATATTCTGCGTCTTTTCTGTAACCTTTGCCTGTTCACTTATTCGAATCGGCCAAACCCAGATTATCTTCTCGGTGTCGGCGACGACGAGCACCCTTTTGCGTATTCTCTGAGGCACTCGCTGAGCGGTCAGAAATTTACCGACCTTTTTTTCTTCTGCCAGCCCCATAGGAACAAATCTGTCGCCTGCCCTGCGGCGTCGTATCGACAAAGGCAATTTAATCCTGGCCAAATCGAACCATTCAGCAAAACCGGTTTTGCCCGCCTTGTATCTGCCCGCGCCGGTGTCGGCCTCGAAAATTCCCGCCTCGACCAAAAATCTGCCGAATCTCGTCTGTCCGGGGACGTTGACTTTTATACTTTCGCTTATTCTCTCATCGGCCAAAGTTGTCTTAGTCCTGGCAAAAACCAGCTTCCTGTATTCCCGCTGGACCGAATAGCCGCCAGCCAGCTCAATCTTCCTGCCGCTGACATTCTGCTGAGCCATTTCCAGTATTCTTTTGAAATGTTCGTACGTCAAATCCCTCTCGCCGCTGCCGAGTGTTACCAGACTTCGCCTGAGGGCTTCAACCCTTACCGGGTCAGATAACTCTGAAAATTCTCTCAAATCCAGAGTTATTTTACCGCCGCCGCATACAGCCAACCGGCTCCAGACCTTATCGACCCGGCTGCCGACAAAGCTATGAAACCTGCGGGCAGATTCTGCCAACTCGCTCAATTGTTCCACAACAGAGCCTCTGGACTGTTTTTGCAATTGCGGCAGCAGCCGATGTCGAATATAGTTTCGCCGGTATCTGCAATCGGCGTTTGTCTTATCTCGGCGCCACTTAAGATTTCGCTCGTTGAGGTACTTGATGATTTCATTCCGGCTGACACAGAGCAAAGGCCTTACAAAAAAAACATCATCGTCAAATTTTCGTATCGGCCAAATCCCTCCAAGCCCGCGAAACCCCGTCCCGCGTGCCAGTCGCTGCAGGATAGTTTCGGCGTTGTCATTTTTTTGATGGGCGGTAGCAATGTACTCGCAGTTTTTTTCCCTTGCAATATCCAGCAGAGTTTCAATCCGCAATTTGCGCCCAGCCGTCTCGACTGAAAGTTTATTTCTGCGAGCAAACCTCGGCGTGTTCACCCGCTTTGTCGTTATCTCCAAATTCAGTTCACGCGCCTGCCTGGCAGCAAATTTTTCATCCAAATCCGCTTCAGCCCCTCTTATCTGATGATTTATATGGGCACAGAGCAACTCGCCTCCCAGCACACCTTCTGCCTTTAGTGCCCAGACAGTATTTAAAAGTGCAGTCGAATCGGCGCCGCCGGAAACCGCCAGCAGAATTTTATCCGCCGAGGCAAATAAACCGTTCGCTTTTACAAAGCCGGCTATCTTTTGCTCAAATTCAGTCAGCATTTCCCACTAATAAAAACACAACAGCATCAATCCGCACTTTAAGATGAAAAAAAGGGCCTGACGCCCAGCCAGGCCCAATACTCTACCGCAAAAAAAACTTATCTAAAGCCCTTCAAGACCACTCGGAACGTCACTTGCTCTTGCTAAGCTCCGCAATCCGCATTTCTGCAAATTCTCTGTAACTGTCTTTGAGCCCTTCTTGTTCAACGACCTGACGATAAAGCTCCAGAGCTTCCGCTCTGCGGTGGAGATGCTTATCCAGAATACGCGCCGCCTTATACTTGGCCGGATGATGTGTCTCGGGGTCCCACTGATATGCCCTCTGATAGTACAGAGCTGCTATTGAGTAGTCCTTGAAGTGTTGATAAATCCCGGCGGCCCTGTAAGCGGCATCATCAATCTTGTCACTGGATGGATGTTTGCTTATTAGCTGGTTATATTTATCCAGAGCCAGACGAAGCATATTATCATTTTTTATAAGGATTAACTCTTGAGCTTTCCTTTCGAGCAGCCACGCCTCGTAGTACAAATCGTCGGCTTCTGGAATCGGCATACTCGCCTTCAAATCTGCCCCTGCCAAACTCGCCTCGAGCAGATAGTTGTATTTCGGCATCTGTTCAAGGGCCTGCAGCTCCTTTTCAGCCCATAAAAGTTTCATATTGTTACCCGTTTTCTTGTAATGTTTCACTAACAATTTAAGAAGCTGCTCATACGCCTGCCGGTTGTCCGAAACCTGCTCAACAATCTCCGTCTCAGCAACATCAGGGGCTTTAACTCCTGCAGACAGGATACGTGCCTTGGGGTCTTCCGGTATCAGTTGGCTTCTGCCGCTGTCGATACCACCGCAGCCGATAATCACAATTACCAAAACTGTTAAAACTGCACTAAAAATTACCTTTGCCATAATAGCTTCCTTTCAGTTTTTTATCATAACCTTGCAAATAAAAATAATTCTAAAATTCCACCAAAAAACCAAAATCACTTCACATCTGTATCCTGTATGCCGCCGACCAAAAGCGTTTTAACATCGCCTCTGACGCTGCGGCCTGTTCATTTGCCAATTATCAACTAAAACCGCCGCCCGTCAAGAATAAACATCATAAAAAATATTCGGCTCAGGGCCCGTTCCAAATCCGCTATAAGCTTATTTTTCTCTTCGATACCTGCCGACAGACGGCTCGTCCTGGGCTTGACGGCGAACCGCAGTCTGTCTTCTTCGTTCCAATAGGTCATCGTCGAAGCAAAAGCATCAGCCGGTCGCCGTAAGGTGTAATACTCTCAAAAAACCTGTCCTTTTTGTAACTTGCCATTTCAAATCAGCCCTCAATAAACAATAAAACCGGAATCGCCATATTAACAGACGGCCCCCCACCAGCCATAACTTTTTACAAAACATTACCACCTGTCCTGAGCGCAGCGTAGTCGGACGGGCGATATTGCGAGGCCTGAAAGGCCGTGGCAATCTCAACACTTTTTACTTTTGCCTTTTAACTTTTAATTCGCTTCCGCTATTTTCTTGTAATCCCTCAGTTATGGGTGGGTATTCTTCTTTTGCTAACTGAACCACAACA
>CAZMCN010000012.1:0-26796 GCA_964564845.1 uncultured Pirellulales bacterium
CTGCCTACAGCTTTATAAATATTTCGCACATCAACGCTTACAGAGTTTTCTCTGCAGAGAATATTAGCGTATTTACCAATGATTTCTTCTTGCTTATATCCATAAGTTTCACAAAATGCCCTGTTGACAAAAATAATCCTATCCTCCATATCCGTGATATAGATACACTCATCGGTGCACATAATAGCACCTGACAACAAGCGCAATTCTCCTTCCATTTTTTTATGCCCGACAACATTTTCCACAGTGATTGGAAGGGTTTTAAGATAATTTCGTTTATGGTCTTTTATCAGATAATCGGAAGCACCAGCCTTGAAGGCCTTTACAGCTACTTCTTCATTACCGGCTCCGGTAACAAGTATAACGGGAATTACTCCGGCTGAATCCATAATGTCGAACGCCGTACCGTCCCCGAGTGAATAGTCGGCAATTATAACGTCAAACTCCCTGGTACCCAGTATGCTATGTGCCTGCGAAACAGAACAGGCTGTAACGCAGTCGTATGGCAGCTTCTTCTCTTCCACCATTTGCGCAAATGCCAATTGGTCAAGTTTGTCGTCTTCAATCAGCAGAATTCTGTATCTTTCATTGTTCATATCTTCTGACCCCTTTAATGGTAAGCGCCGATAAGTTCTTCCTGGCCTTTGACAGGAGCGCCTGACTGTGGAAATGTAAAAAAGAATGTGCTTCCCTCGCCTATTTTAGACTCCACCCAAATCTTGCCACCATACAACTCAACGATTCTTTTTACCACTGTAAGGCCGACGCCCGTGCTCTCATATTGGTCGCGCGGAACAAGCGCTTGAAACATCTTGAAAATTCTTGCGAAATCCTTCTCCTCGATCCCGCAACCGTTATCGCAAACACTGAACTTCCAAAAATCACCTTCCTCCACGCAACCGACTTTGATTCGGCCTTCGGGCTTGTCCATATACTTTGTAGCATTGCTTAAAAGATTCAGGAAAACCTGGGTGATACGGGTTTGCTCACAAAGGATTGTTGGCAAATCATTTTCAATTTCTATCTTGATATTCTCGCCGGCGCTGACTGACTCGATTGTTTCGGGCAAAAGCTCATTAAGATTTACCTTAACCTGTTCTTCTTGAGTTTGTCCGGCTCTCGAATACTGGAGAATCCCGTCAATCAGATTATGCATCCTATCCACACGACCAGCAAGCAGATTTAATCGCTCTTTGCCGCCCTCATCAATTTTGTCAGCATAATCACTCAATATCCAGTTAACCAGTGTTTTAATTCCACGAAGAGGTGCTTTTAAATCGTGAGAAACAATGTAAGCAAAATCTTTCAATTCCTTATTGGAGCTCTCAAGCTCCTTTACCAAGTTGGATAGTTTTTCTTCCGTCCATTTTCGTTCTTTTCTTCGCTCAATGGCGTAGCAAATGCTCCGGCCCAATACATCCTTGAAGATTTTACCTTTAACAAGGTAGTCATCTGCTCCATTTCTTATAGCTTGAAGCACAAGCTCTTCATCGTCCGAATCTATAATCACAATTATAGGAGTATCCGGACTAGAAGAGTGAATTTTTTTAACGGCATCAATGCCGTCACCGTCCGAAATCTGTAAGTCTAACAATATAATCTCAAAAGTGTCGCGGTCAAGAAGCTCAATTGCTCCGGACAAATCTTCCACAGTTTCAGTGTTGAACTCTACAGTTTGAGAGGGCTCAAAAAGAAGCCGTTTTATATGACAATCTGATGATTTATCCTTCACCAATAACACATTTATCACATTCTCAGCCATACCAATCCCCCTTTCAGAATGACTCATCCCTCAAATTTTGCAGTTCCGACAGAACACCTGAAAAAGCAACCCCGCCGTTACCGGTTTCGGATTCAGCAGGATTTTTACACTTCTACACACCCAATAATTTTTTTGCTGCGGTTATACTTGTCTCCTTTCCGCTCCCGTCGCTGCAGATGCCACTGGTTCCTGTGGAACCGATTTCGGCAGGGTAAAGCAAAAGATGCTTCCCGCACCGGGCGTGCTTTCAGCCCAGATTTGTCCGCCTTGTACAGCGATCAATTGTTTAGCTATATATAACCCCAAACCGGTTCCTGGTGTTCCTGGTCCGGCGTATTCATCACTTTGAACGAAGCGATTAAAAGCATCACGTATATCTTCATTGCCGATTCCAATGCTGTTGTCCTGCATATTTACCTGCACTTCATCCTTCATATCCTTTATTGTAATCTGGATAGTACTGCCCATTGGAGAAAAGTTGATTGCGTTGTCGATAAGATTCAAGAATATTTGCCTTACCAGAATGTGGTCTGCACACACGGAAAAGGCAGGGTCGGGCGGACAGACCCCGAGCAATTTTATCTTTTTTTCATCGGCCATCTCGCTAAGCAGGAATATTGCTTCAGAAACAACCTGCTGTACATTAACTTTGCTCTTTCGCAGCTCTATTTTCCCGGCCTCTATCTTTGAAATATCGAGAAAGTTACTTATGGTTTTCGCCAGTCTGTTGATTATTCTATCTGCTGTTTTAAGTTTTTTTTGAAGCTCGTTGCTTGTCGGGCCCAGCTTTCCTGCTATCGCATTGGTAATGATATCCCTGAAAATCCGCAGTGACGTCTTAAGTTCGTGTGAAACCGTTACGGCAAGGTCGCCTTTCAGGCGGTCATACTGCTTGAGTTTATCCTCAGCCTTTTTATGCCTGACCACATTCTCCACTCTTATCGGTAACACCTTAAGGTAGTTATGCTCATAGTCTTTTATCAGATAATCAAAGGCGCCTGCCTTCCAGGCTTTGACGGCCACTTCCTCATCACCGGCTCCGGTAACAAATATAATCGGAGTATCTTTGGCCGAATCAATAATATCAAACGCCGTCCCGTCCCCAAGCAAATAATCGGCAATTATAATATCAAACGTTTGGGAACTTAGTATGTGGCGCACTTCTGAAACAGACCCGGCTATAGTACAATCATAAGAAAGTTTTTGGTCTTCTATAAGCCGCATAAAAGCCATTTGGTCGAGCGCATCGTCTTCAACCATCAGAATTCTGACCTTTTCCTTATTCATATCCTGCCACATTTATCTTGCCCTCATCAATTTGTGAAGCCTCAAGAAAATTGCCGATAACCCCTGTAACCGCATTAATATTCTTATCAGCCAATTCCAGACTGTTATGTAGATGAGCATCGGCTTGGAGCACAGGTGCTCTCATTGCATCTGCAATGATATTCCCTAAATCAGTAATTGACTCTGTCAACTGCCGGCAAAGCGCAGCAGCAAGCTCTTTTATCAGCCGATTTTCCTTTATCAATTCCTGATTCAAAGCCCGAAGCTCAGTCTCAATTTGCATACGTTCCGAAATGTCACGCGCTATTACAACAAGAGCAACTTCTTTTCCATTCTCATCTGTAACATCGGACCTGGAAAGTGAAACCGGAAATTTGCTGCCGTCCTTTCGTCTGTGGAAAAACCCCACCTCCCAGCCGCTGACCGCTTGATAATCACTCTCCCTATCCATATCTACTTGACCGGGGTTCCAGAGTATATTACTGTCTTTTCCTATGACCTCTTCCCCCTCATATCCGTATGTTTCACAAAATGCCCTGTTGACAAAGGTAATCTTGTCCTCGAGGTCCGTAATATAGACGCAGTCATCGGTACTGACGATGGCATGTGAGAGCAGTCTAAGTCTTGATTCCATTCGCTTGTGCTTAACCGCATTTTCGATTGTTATTGGAACCGTCTTAAGATAGTTTCGTTCGTGGTCTTTAATCAGATAATCGTAAGTCCCTGCTTTCCACGCCTTTATGGCTACTTCTTCGTTACCGACCCCGGTAACAAGTATGATGGGGGTATTCAAAGCCAAATCAATGATGTCAAATGCTGTTCCGTCCCCCAGTGAATAATCTGAAATCACAACATCAAACCGCCCTAAACCCAGTATGTCTTTGGCCTCTGAAACAGAACCGGCTACCGTACAGTCGTATGGAAGTTCCTCTTCGTCCAGCATTCGTTTAAATGCCATCCGGTCTAGCTTGTCGTCTTCAATCAGCAGAATTTTGTATCTTGTATTTTCCATAATTTTATCCCTTATTCGCAGGCAATTCGCTTAATGTCCAGTACAGGTCAATTGCCCTGATTGCCTCTACAAATCTTTTATAATCAACGGGCTTAACTATATAGCCCGCAACGCTCAGCTCAAAGCTCTCCACGATATCGTGCTCTTCTTGGGACGTGGTTAAAACAACAACGGGAATCTTTTTCAGCTTTTCGTCCTCCTTTGAGATTTTCAAAAATTCGATGCCGTTCATCTTCGGCATATTTAAGTCCAGAAGAATAACGGATGGCATTTGACTGTCCTCGGCTCTTAAGTATTTCAGTGCCTCCTCACCATTGACTCTGTGAACAAGTTCATTTGCAACCTTCAAATCCTTAAAAGCTCGCTGGACCGTCATTGCGTCCACTTCGTCATCTTCAACCAATAATATTGGCTTCGAGTGCCGCATCATTTTTCACCTCCAAATTTTGTTTGGGCAAAGTAAAAAAGAATGTACTTCCTTCGCCTGGTTTCGATTCGAGGCGGATTTCACCGCCATACAAAACGACTATTTTCTTCACCACCGCAAGGCCGACTCCGGTGCTCTCAAACTCATCTTGCGGCGATAATGTCTGGAACATCTTGAAAATCTTTTCAAAATACTTCTCCTCTATCCCCGGACCGTTGTCGCGAACACTGAATTCCCAGAAGCCGTCTTCCTCAGCACAGCCGATATTTATCCTGCCCTGCGGTTTATCCATATATTTAATGGCATTGCTGAGCAGATTCTGGAAGACTTGCCCAATACGGGTTGGTTCGCATTTGACAATCGGAAGCTCGTTCTCGATGGTAATCGCAATATTTTCAGGGGGCACAATCGAATTGATAATATCAGGTACAAGCTCATTCAGATTTACACGTACCTGCTCCTCTCTTACTCGTCCTACTCTCGAATAGGTCAGGACACCCTCAATTAGATTATGCATTCTCTCCACTCGTCTTATAAGCTGGTTCATCCGCTCTTTGCCCTCTTCATTGAACTTGTCCGCATAATCGGTCAACATCCAGTCGGCTAAGGTCCTGATACCGCGAAGAGGCGCCTTCAAATCGTGCGACACTACATACGCAAAGTCCTTTAACTCACGATTGATACCTTCTACTTCTTCCAGCAGTTGGGCCTGCCTTTCCTCCGCCTTTTTGCGCTGCGTTATGTCTTTGGCAATGTGGATGGACGCAATAATCTCACCGTTCTCATCGAATATAGGAGAAGTGGATGCTTCAACATAAATTCCCAGACGAGGTTCAAAAAACTCTGCTCTTTGTGGTTTTTTAGTATCAATTGTTTGTTTATGAGGGCAATATGCTGGAGGTTCTTTTGTTCCATGGATTATTTCATAGCACGTTTTTCCGATAAGCTCTTCAGGCTCAGCCCCGAAGGCATCAGCAAGTGCCTTATTTACCTTCACAAGCTTGAAATCTTTATCGTGGATTGAAACCAAATCCGTAATGGAGTTAAAAGTCGTTATCCATTCTTCAGCCGCTTGTTGTATTTTTTCTTCTGCTTTCTTGTGCTCCGTGATGTCCCTGGAGATCTCGAGAACCGCTGTAGGTTTGCCTTCCTCATTCCTCAGCGCTACGTAGGCTGTGCAGTGAAAATCAATGACCTCACCATCTTCCCCAATCACCTGTGTATCGTGTTCATGGATCTGACCATCTTCAAATGCCTTCAGCGCAATGCAGGGGTAGGGCTCACACGGTTTATGGCGCCGGTGGTACACTTCATAGCATTTTCTGCCGATGATATCATCCCCGAAAATTCTCTTAGCTGTCTCATTGGCCCAGACGATATTCAGCTCTTCATCCATCATGCTCATATGGTCGGCGATAGAGTTCAGCATTGCATCAAGTTTACCCTTGCTTTGCCTGAGCGCTTCTTCTGCCTTCTTGCGCTCGGTGATGTCACGAGCCACTGCTATCACATAACTATCCCACTTCTTTTGAATGATGCTGACATTAACATCCACAGGAAACACTGTGCCGTCTCTCCGCCTATGCAGGCCTTCTAAGGTCATAGACCCTTTCTGCTTCATCTGCTTCACATATTCTAACCAGCGGGAATCATCCGGTATAAGCTCGTCAATGTCTTTAACGGCCATATTGAGTAATTCTTCACGTGTATAACCGAGACTACCACACGCTCTCTCATTTACATCCAGAAATCGGCCCCATTTCGGCTCCATCACAAAAACACAGTCATTAGACCGGTCTATCAGATTGCGAAATAGCTGCAGCTTCTCTCTCGTATGCGTCCGTTCTGCAATTCTGCCAAGGTGCTCGGCAACCGCACCTAACAAATCACGTTCTTCTTTAAGGAATGGGCCTTCGTCGCCCCCTGCCTTCTCTCCAAGGTAGTAAACCTCAATCTCCCCGGCTATCTCTCCTCGCAGCTTTATCTCGGAATACTGGCTCAATTCACTTTTTCCAAAATTATCTGTCTTATAGTGTACCCTGTTGAAAGTTATTCGCACGCAGGTCAGGCCGGGATACCGATATGCGTTGCGAATCAGTTCGGCTGTTTGCTGAAACATCTGCTCTAAGGTAATTTCCGGCTGCTCTACAAGTTTTGATAGACCAAACAGACAATTAAGTTCCTTAATACGCTTCTCCAGTATCTCTTGAGCTTCCGCACGTTTCTTAACTTCTCCTTTGAGTTTAACATTAGCGGATGATAATTCCGCCGTCCGCTCTTTAACTTTTTCTTCAAGCTGTGTGTAGGATTTCTGCAACTTTGTATGCGATTCTTTTAATTTGCAGGCCATATTATTGAAAGATGAAGCCAATTCACCAATTTCATCATTTGACTTAATCTCAATGGGGGTGTTGAGCTTGCCTTCGCCAATTTCTGTTGCAGCGACGGTCACCTTGCCAAGCGACTCGGAAATAGACTTGGAGATGGCCAGCCCAATGACAATTGCTAATGCCATAATTGCAGCCGACATAGTTAATATCCGATTGCTCAATTTTGCGACAGGAGCAAATATATCTCTTGTTTCCTGCTCTGTGACTAAAATCCACCCTAAACCTTTATAGTTCTTATAGCCTTTTGAATGGGCACAAACAAAGAGCGCCTCTCCTTCTCCAGGTTTATTACCGGCTGCTATAAAATAAAATGTGTGGCCGTGTTCACGCTCGTTACGATGCAAAACAGAGGATAATTCAATAGGTAGTTTCTGGAGAGGTCCATATTCTTCATTTGCGTAGATAACTCTATGGTCTTTGGTGAGTAATTTAAAATCCGGGGTACTCTTTTCTTCTTTTTCTTCTGCTGTTATTGCTTTTTTAATGACATCGGCAATGTCTTCAATATTCAAAACAACTTTCATAACGCCGAGAAAACTGCCGGCCTCATCATCAATCCTTATACAAATATCAGTAGAATAGAGGTCCGCACTATCGTCATATTCAACATCTGCTACATACAGGCCGTCTCTCTTTGCCTTCTGCCACCATTCTTCATCATCTTGTCTGTAATCGGAAGTTTTTCCCGTCTGAGCCGCATTAGCACCGTATTTGTTTGTTACAAAAACCTCCCCGAAGACAGGATAGCCGTATTTTTCTTCATAGAAATCTATCTTCTTTTTTAATTTATTAGATAGTCCATTGTTTATTAAACCCTGCATAAAAGCTGTTATTTCTGCTTTTGGAACGCTGCTCCACTGCCGGTCTTTTTCATCAATATAGGCTTGAATGCTATCCAGTGTTTCAAATTCTTTGTTCGACTCTGTAACAAAGCGTTGTGTTGTCGAATCCCTGCAATACTCCTGGAAAATTTCGATTCTTTCGTAAATGCCTCTATCGATATGCTCTAATATTCTAGCGGCTAATGCTGTAGATGATTTGCCGATACTTTCTTGCAGCGTTTTTCGACTGGCGCTAACAGAGATATAACCAACAACTGCCACCAATAATGCAACGCTTATAAAACCCAAAATCAATTTATGGCATATTCGCATTTCGCACCCTTTTCCTCTTTAACAAATATAATGCCGTATGCAGAAATCAGTCTCAAAAAATGCTTTACCTCCACGGACAGTAGCCGCTGCCCTTAACGGCCTGGTTTTGAGAGGACCCTTACCGTCTTACCCGGGCAGCGGCACTATCCGTTAGCAATTAAGAACGCTTCACACCTGAAAATCGCCTTTCTATTATTAAATTTTGTATTCCCCCTCTAATCTGGTCGGCTGTTTAGGGCCGTCAAATACCCAACCTCTTCCTGGTTTTAACGCTCCAAAAACCTGGTACGCACTTCTGCGTATATTCAGCCCCACATTCCACCCTGAAAATGCTTGACATAAGGGGGCAGAAAATGGTATAATGACAGACAATTGGGGGTGGGTGATTTTTGCTTGCCTTATTGATTTGTGTTATTCATCTTCTTTCTTCTGCTCGGAGCAAACCACACTATACAGAAACATACGGTAGTATCACAGCAGGTATTACAGGAGGAGCTGGTTTGAAAAAGCAGTTTGTAAGCTCTTTATTGGGTTTGCTTTTTGGTTTGCTGCTGTCTCTGCAGCCCGGATGCTCGGTTTATCCTCTCGCTTATGTAGTAGTTAACAGCGAAAAACTCGAACACAGGCCCGGCATACACCTGCTCGACCCCAATAACACGCCTTATTCGATAAAAGTCATAAAGAGAAAAGATGGGACTACAGATTACTTCTGGGATATAGATAGCACAATAGAGCAGCCCAAAGCCTGCCGAATCAAATACCACACGCTGTATTCGACAAATCGTTTTATGGTCGTTGAGGGCAGACTCGGTGATGGAAAAAAGAAGTATCCTGTTGTGCTGGATACGGGGGCATCGCAGTCTGTTTTTGTGAAAGATACGCATATATTGGAGAATAATCTGGCGATTTACCCCATGCATACCAGCAAACCAAACGGGTACAGTCTGGGAACTTGTCATCTGCCCGAACTGCACCTTGGCAGCATTAAACTGGTTGACTGGCCGTGTCTGTATCTGCATCGGCCAATAAAGCCCAAAATGCTTGGATTATCATTCGCAAAAGATGATTCTATCATCGTAGGACTGCCGCTTTTGCGCGAATTTAAGTATATTCTGTTCGACAGCATAAATAAAGAGGTGGAATTTTCGCACGAGGAGCTCTTTGAACCGCAACAACCGCAGTTCTGGGAGCAATACCAATTTTCGATTGAAGAAGACTTTCACGGCAATGCATTTCTTTTCGTTGAAATCCCCATCGGCAGCGAAAAAATAGAACTGCAGCTCGATACCGGCAGCGGCAACGGCCTGGCTATCCGAGAAGAGCTGTGGGAAAACCTGCCGGAAAAAATCCGCAGCGTAAAGCTCAAAAAAGGCAAAGAATTATACCCCTACATCGGACGGCTAAAATGTAGGCGGGGCATTATTGAAGAGCTACAATTCAGCAATAGAACCATCAAAAAAACAAGGATTTCCGTCTTCCCGAACGACAGCCCACTTTTAGAAGAATGCCAGGGCATGATAGGGATGGACTGTTTTCGAGATACCGTAATCGTTCTCGATTTCGAAAACGAGATAATGTGGGTTAAAAATACGCAAAGCTGATCCCTCATACCATCGTTTAATACCAGAAAATGTCCCTCCACTCAAAAATCACCTTAAAAAGTACAAAAATACCCCAAAAAACCCTTGACTGCTATAAAAAGCCCTGATATTATGCGCATCAAGAAAGTTGGTTCTGCTGATAAAGACCGGCACTTTTATTATTATGGTTTGGCCGACAAAAGAAAGGTCGGGGAAGGGTGGAGGGTCAAACAGGCGGTTCTGTTGGGAGAGTTATTATCAATACCTGCTGCGGCCGTGAAGCCAAGGGAAAAGTCGAGAGATTGTCCGATTTAAAATGAAAGAAATTGTCGACATCAGTACCGGAGAAATCGTGGTTGGTGCAAAAGGAACAATGCTAAGGTCCATCGCGATAGGCTCGTGTATTGTTATTGCGGCCTATGATTCTAAGAATAATATTGGTGCGATGGCACATATTATGCTGCCCGGAAGGGCGCCGGAGAAATCTCAGCAGAAAACAAAATATGCCGCTGATGCCATAGATGAAATGATAAACAGGATGACTCAGAGAGGCGCCAAAAAATGCAATATTGAAGTGTGCTTAATAGGTGGTGCAAATATTCTACAAAAGCAAGATGATACTGTTTGTGAAGCTAATATCAAGTCTGTTACCCAACTGCTGAAGAAAAAGAGGATTCCTATTAGAGCTGATGTCCTCGGCGGCACAGAAAGAAAAGGCGTTTTAATGGATACCGACAGCGGAAGTATCTCTCATACAGAAGGTAACAGTGAGAAAAAGCCATTGTGGAAACCTCAAAGCAAACCAGCAGTAATATAATCTTGATAGTCTTGGCAATCTTGATAAGCTTAGTGGTGAATTAAGAGGATTTGAGAAATGGCTAAAGATACAGGCAAAAACTCTAAAGACACAGCAGAGAAACTGATGAAATTGCAAGCTCTCAACCGACAGCTCAAAGCTGCCAACCAGCAGCTAAGAGCAAACGAAGAGAAATTGAAACGGCTCAACCATGATTTGAGTGAGCGTGTCAAGGAACTGAATTGTCTGTATGGGTTGTCCCATCTTGCCGAGCGGCGTGATATAACATTAGAAGAGATTTTCCGAGGACTGGCTGAGCTGATACCACCAAGCTGGCAGTATCCTGAGATCACTGGTGCCCGAATCACTTTTGAGAATCACCGATTCAAAACTAATAACTTCCGCAAGACGGCCTGGATGCAATCTGCCGAGATAAAGGTGTCTGGCCGAAAGGCCGGGACTGTGGAAGTCTGCTACCTAAGAGAAAAGCCGATAATTGATGAAGGGCCTTTCCTCGAAGAAGAAAGAAACCTCCTGGATGCTTTGGCTAAACGCTTAGCCCATATCGCCGAGCGCAAGCAAGCGGAGGAGACGCTTAGAGCCGCAAACCAGCAGTTACGGGCGAGCGAACAGCAGCTTAGAGCCGCAAACCAACAGCTACGCGCAACTGAACAGCAGCTCAAAGCTGCTAACCAGCAGCTAAGGGCCAGCGAACAGCAGCTCAAAGCTGCTAACCAGCAATTACGGGCCGAAGACACCGAGCGCAAGAGGGCAGAGGAAAGGCTTATTGACTATCAATCGCAGCTTAAGTCCCTGGCTTCCCAGTTGACGCTGGCCGAGGAGCACGAAAGACACCGTATCGCTACAGAACTGCACGACCAAATCGGCCAATTACTTATAATTTCCAAGCTCAACCTGGACACAGTGCGCAATTCAGGCTCTGCGGCGGACATTGCCAAAGCCTTGAATGAAGCCGACAGGAATATTGAGCAGATAATTCAAAACCTCAGGTCATTGACATTTGAGCTCAGCTCTCCTCTCCTGTACGAGTTGGGCCTGGAGAAGGCTGTGGCCGAATGGCTCACAGAAAAAATCCGGAAAAAGCATCGTATCAATACCGAGTTCGAAGACGATGGGCAGCACAAACCCCTTGATGATGACATTCGCACCCTTTTATTCCGCGATGTGCGGGAACTGCTTACCAACGTTGTTAAGCACGCACAGGCAAAGTGGGTAAAAGTTTCTATTCGCAAAGTCGAAAGCCGGATACATATCAGCGTTAAAGATGACGGATGGGGCTTTGACCCGGAGAAAATCGCTGCTACGGCAATCAAAACAGGTAAATTTGGCTTTTTTAGTATTCGCGAGCGATTGAAACAGCTTGGGGGCAGTATTGAGATTGAATCCGCACCAGGGTACGGAACCCGTATTATGCTGTGTGCTCCACTGAAACAGGAAACCGAAAATCTAAATTAAAAGGGGGTATTATTATGAAGATATTAATTGCCGACGACCATGGAATAGTACGGCAGGGATTGAGGACTCTGATAGAAAAGCAGCCCGATATGGAGGTCATAGGCGAGGCGGAAGATGGCCTTATGGCGGTGCGGCTGGCAAAAGAATTTTCTCCTGATGTGATAATTATGGATATTTCGATGCCAAATCTAAACGGAATTGACGCCGCAAAACTCATACTTAATGAAAGAGCTGATGCTCGAATTGTTATTCTGTCGATGTATTTCAACCGGCGTTTTATAACCGATGCGCTTAAAGCGGGCGTTATGGGATACGTGCTCAAATCATACCTTTTTGACGAACTGGTCAGAGCAATACAGACTGTGGCCGGCGGCAAACACTATCTAAGCCCTCAAATCACCGATGTCCTGATAGAAGACCATATAACTCTTCCTTCAGCACCGGATATCCACACTAAAGGGGCCCTGACAGACAGAGAACACCAGATTATACAACTTCTCGCAGAAGGAAAAACAACGAAACAAATAGCATTATATCTGAACGTAAGCCCCAAGACCGCCGACGCAAACCGGCGCCAAATTATGAATAAACTCGGTATTTCCACTGTCGCAGAACTGACAAAATATGCAATCCGTGAAGGCATAACCTCTCCGGAATTTTGAACGGGCATAAAGGAATTTCGCGCTTTACAGGCTTGTTAGCAGCAATGATAGCTAAATTGAGTATATATCTGATAAAAAACAGCTCCCAATGCAAGGCTTTAGCTGGGGGCATACAGGGGTTGCCCTAATAAAACTCAAGGGTTCTCCTACTTAAAATATAGAATTATCCTGTACACAACTTTTCACTTTGTGGCCGACTAATAGTGTGTAAACCTTAAAATTGAAAGGTTGTGCGAATTACTGACAGATAAAAACGAGTCTTTATCCGGGGGGGCATAAAGACCCGCGGATTTGTGCGGCTATTAGGGATAATAGGACGCTTGCTAAAAAATAGCAGGTCAGCGGCTCGTTAAGGAGAACAGGTCGCCGGCCAACTTTGAAAAAATAAAATGGGGACATTGTAAACCACATTGGGGGGACAGGATGGATTTCCCATCTGAAATTTCGTCAAGAACTCATCTCGGTTCTCGCTCAAAATACCGAGAGAGAACCAAAAACTCCACTTGCCTCGTCCTGCAATATCATAGGGTTCAACTGCCCTGCTATGACCCGCTCCAATTAGCGGTTGAGCCCTATAAATTCGAAAAGCAAATGCAGTATCTGGCAGCAAACTTCAATGTTATATCAATCGACCAATTGAAGCAGCATTTGCAAAGTGCAACTCCTTTCAGGGAAAAAACTGTAATCGTAACCTTTGACGGCGGCTACAGCGACCTGCTTTACACAGCAAAAGAAGTGCTCGAAAGATATGAAATATTCGCAGCCGTCTTTGCCACCTCGGCAAACATTTTAACCGGCAGACAGCTCTGGCCCGACAAATTAGAAAACCTCTTAATTGCAAACCATTTTACCGGCCAGCTGGAACTTCAAATAGACGGTCAATTAATAAACCTGCCTCTATTAACAGAGCGCGATAGGTTCTGCGCCTATGATGATTTGTATTCTATTCTTTCCAGCAGAACACCCTCACAGCAAAACGCAATCCTCGACCAAATAACTCAAGCCCTGCCCTTGCAGGCCGACGAGCTTGACAACCATAGAATAATGACCGCACCTGAACTAAAAAAACTTGAACAATGCGGATTGATTGCCATCGGCGGACACACACATAACTATGTTAAGCTGTCATCGCTGCCTGAATGGCAGCAAACAGAACAAATATCCAAAAACAAAAACGTATTAGAAGAAGTGTTAGGGCACAATATCGAGTATTTTTCTTATCCCTTTGGCAATGACAACAGTTATACGACGGAAACTATGAATATTTTGGAAGGTTCCGGCTTCTCTCTGGCATTTGGTAATTCTTACGGCTCGGTCAGTATCACCTCAGAAACAAACTCCTATGAGCTTCCAAGAATCAAAGCCGGAAATCGAAACCCCTTTGCTTTTCATAAACTTCTCGAAAGATTTTTTAGTTGATTAATTTTTATACTCTAAAATTGCTCTGCAGTTACCTCCACAGGAAAGAACAAAGAAAATTATGGCGATAAAAATACTTATTGCAGATGACCATGGTATCCTGCGTGAAGCTATCACTTCTCTGCTGAATAATGAATTCGGAATGGAAGTTATTGGCGAGGCCCAGGACGGCCGAACCGCAGTACAACTTGCAAAGGAATTACTCCCTGATGTCGTCATAATGGATATCGCTATGCCAGGTCTAAACGGCATCGAAGCAACACGCCAAATAGTGCGTAAAATGCCTAACATTAAGGTAATAGCTTTATCGGTTTATGCTGACAGGCGGTCGGTGCGTGAAATGCTTAAAGCCGGTGCATCGGGCTATGTGCCAAAACTGTGCGCCTTCAATGAGCTTGTAACCGCTATACAAAATGTCGTTTCCAATCGAACTTATCTGAGCTCCAGGATAAGTGGAATAGTGGTTGAAGAATACATACACCGTCTGGAAGAAAATGATAACTCAGCTTACTCAATATTAACACCAAGAGAACGGGAAGTGCTCCAATTGATATCTGAGGGCAAATCAACAAAAGCAATCGCAAAAGAATTGTTCGTCAGCAACAAAACTATCGAATGGCACCGAAGCCAGTTGATGAATAAATTAGCCGCCCAAAGTGTCGCTGAGCTTGTTAAATATGCCATAAGGGAGGGATTGACCTGCGCTTATACTTAATCTGAATAAAAACCTTGCCATTAATAAAGCAAGTTGACTCATCATCCGGATTATTTCCCACTCACAGGTATTTGGAAAACTTTTGATTTTCCCCTGCCCTTTTCAACAAGAATTTTTCGAGCACCACAACCAGCAATTGCCTGGTTATGAACGTCTCAAATCCATCCGATGAACCTAAGTCTTTGAAACCAAAGCTTGAAGCAATAGTATTAAAAAGATAGGAACAAAAATTTTATTAAGATTAAGAAGACACAATTATGAATCTTGCAAATGCAAAGAAAATGAAATGTTGTTGGCGCCGGATGAGTATCTGTTTGATGACGGCACTAACTATGGTACTTCTGCCATCTTTTGTCAAAAACGCTCTGGCGACGGAAAATGAAAATGTCCAGTATTACAAAATGCTTTCAGCGGTCGAATATACCGGTAATGGACAATTTAAGAATCACATCGAAACACTGTTTACGGTAAGAAAGCTGTCTTTAGAAAATGATAAAGTTCGATACACAATCTCGACAAGGGACTTTGACCTTGCTGAGGACAATCTGAATCCGGACGGAGAGACCGGCTCGGAAGAACTTTCATTCATTGTTGACGGAAAAACAGGGTATTTAGCCGGTGCAGACAGAGAGCTTGCGATTCTGGAAAAAGTAAATAATGAGTGCGTCAAATCTCTAAAGATAGTAACAAAGGAAAATACAGCATCAATTTCAAGCGAGGATTGGCACTGCGTACCTTTTCGATGCTGAAATTGAGGACATTTACCTGAGCATATCAGTGTTTGATGCAACAACAAAAAACGGCGGCGGCCCCAGGGAAAAACTCCACCATGAGATTGCAACATTCAGAACCAATGCGGCGGCTGAACCGGTGGATTTGAGCGGTCTTGGCAAAAAGTTTGAGAAGCTGGTAAGAAAATTAGCTCTGAGGAAAAAAGGCATTAAGGTCGTTAAGGAAGTTACTTTGCCGCACTGGGCGCGATTTGAAGGCTTAAGCGCGGCTCAAGTTACCAATATATGTGCAGCAACGGCCTGCGAAGGTGCCTTAAATCACGTTGCTACAATTTGCATACCCGCAGCTCGGACGGTTGCACTTCAAAGTGCCGGCAGATTAGCCTCAATTGGTACAATAGGTACTGTAAGTAGTGCTCTTGGAGCAAGTATTCCAGCCGTTGGAGCTATGAAAATTGCAGTTGCACCGGCATTTATGGGTGTTGGATTGGGCACTGCAGGAATCGTCGCCGGCGGAACAGTTGGTACTGTTGCTATAGCCGGCACCTCAAGTAGCAGTAGCCGAAGCCCATAGCTATAGATGACTGATATATCTTCAAGACCTCAAGCAAAAAAAACAAACTAAAAAAAATGAGCAGCGTAGGGTAAGCATGTCTGTTCCTGCGCTGCTCATTTTCATATCCAAAAATTTGTGACCACAAAGCACAAACACTGTAACCATCAAATGCAACGGACAACAGCTTTGCCATCACTTCGAAACACCAGGTTTTTCGAATTTCAAAACCAGGATAACCTTGGTTGCCTGTGTAACACAAAATGCCGAGAAAAGGGTTCAGAACGAAAATTCAGACTGTAATGACTGAAAGGATTATCAGGAGTCAATTAATGAAAAGATTATTCAAAAGTAGAGAAAGGCAGCGGATTGTTTTTGCAAATACATACGTCATTTTTGTTATCAGCCAGCTATTTTTGTCGGGATGCAACGGGCCGGTTATATCATCAGCTCAGCAAAAAAGAGCATTCGAGCTGGCCGGTCCAATCAGACCACAGGTGGATATTGATAGCTTGATAAAGGCTAAAACTTACACCGGCACATATCGTGTAGTCACCGGAGACATACTCGAATTACAGATGCCGGCTATCGTACGCGCAGCTTCCACTAATTTATCAGACCTGTTTCAGGAAGTTAAACCATACTTTTGTCGAGTAAGTGACAAAGGAACCATCGCTCTGCCTATAGTAGGTGAAATAGAAGTCGCCAACAAAAAACTTTCTGAGATAGAGACTTTGATTAGCGAGACATATTTCCCCAAGTACGTTATTTCCCCTCCTGCGGCGGTCTGTAAAGTAAGTGAGTACCAAACCCAGAAAGTATCAATTATCGGGGCTGTCGAAAAACCGGGCATATATCCACTCCGCCATGATGAAATGTCATTGGTTTCCCTCCTGATGAAGGCGGACGGGATTATAAAAGAAGGAGCAGGTTCAATCACTATTCGGCATCGCCGAAGCCCTGCTGAAGATAAAACATCCGAGACTGACCGCAAAACTAAAAATCTAATCAATGCTGTCGAACCCGAAGTAAATACCGGTGATATTGGTGAAGATGAAAAAGCCGCCCTGAAAGCTGCTGAAGACCGTACCAGCCCCAAACCGATAGTTCTGCCTGTCAAAGGATTAAATATTCCTTTTGCCGATGTAGCTCTGCTGAACGGCGATATTGTCGAAGTTGAACAATTCAATCCGCAGGTTTTCACCGTCATCGGACTTGTTAAACGTCCGGATGCCTTTCCCTATCCGCAAAACGTTCAATACAATCTGATGGAGGCTCTGGCCTTTGCAGGCAGGCCAGACCTGCTCACGGACCCGCATTATGTAACAATCTACCGGCAGGATGCCGGCGGAAAAATTGTTTCCGCCACTTTCGGAATCGATAACAAATCCTTCGCCAAGGCGTCGAACGTCCTGATTAAACAGGGTGCCGTTATTTCCGTCAATGTAACAGCACGTACCCGTATCATCAAGATGTTTGCTGAAATGTTTTATGTCCACGTCGGCGTTGACCCTGTCGACCTCATTCGTGAGTCAAGGTGATAAGTTTCTGTGTGAGAGAGCAGATATGGAAAAATATGACAATAACCAGCTAACCAAAAACGTAAACCCGAACTTGACTCCCCCACCGGGCAAGGAGCTGTCACAAGAAAGGATTCTTGATGATAGCTCTACGCCGCCGGTGGGTCATTCTACTCAGCACCCTGCTGTTTTTGATTGCTGGTTTTCTTTACCTTTCGACAACCACACCAATCTTTACAAGCTCTGCGAGACTTTATGTCGAACAAAGCGGACCAAAAATAATTTCCGAATATAAAGGAGTTATGACCGCATCCAAGAACTATCTTTTTACCCAAAGCGAGTTGATAAAATCCACCCCTATCGTTGCCGGTGTGGTAGAGGATACCCCAGCAAAACGTTTCAAAACGTTTGCCAAAATGGACAACTTAGTCGCCTATCTCAAGAAAGCCTTAAACGTTTCCGTCGGCAGAAAAGATGACATCATTACAATATCGTTCGATTCACCCTACCCCGAAGAAACCGCTCAAATCGTCAACGCCGTAGTCGATTCCTATGTCAAATATCACTCCACACGAAAACGCAGCACGCTTTCAGAAGTGCTGAGAATCCTGCAAAAAGAAAAGGTTAAGCGCGAGAAGGAACTGTCGGACAAATTTGAAAAAATGCTGGAATTTACACGGACAAACAGCATTGTTACATTTGACAATAAAAGCGGACATGTTGTTCTTCAAAGGTTGGCTAAACTGTCAGAGGCGTTAACTGATGCACAACTGGCAACTATCAATGCAAAAACCGATTTCGAAGCCATCAGGAATATGGTCAGGGAACCGGAAAAAATCAAGCAATTTGCAGAGGCTTCGCCGGCTCCGGGGGTACGAGTATTTGTCAATGACGACCAAAGCCGGCTGCGGATGGAACCGAAGAGCCTTGAAGTCGAATTGGAAAATGCAAAACGTCATTGCACTGAAAACCATCCTACAATTCAGGCGCTCCGAGCCAAAATCGAACATACAAAACAGCAACTTGATGAACAGGAAAAAATATTCGCTGATGCCTACCTCGAGGTGATGCGACAAAGATGGGCCACTGCAAAGCAAAGAGAAGATGAATTAACCGCATCTTTTATTGCCCAGCAAAAAGCGGCTCAGCAGGTAAGTGTCAAGCCCACCGAGTATTCAGTGCTTCAGGCAAAACTGAAACGTACCGAAAGACTTTGTGAGATTCTCGACGACCGAATTAAAAAACTCAATGTTACAGAAGATACCGGGGCACTCAATATCAGCATATTGGAAGTAGCCCGACCGTCGATTAAAGCGTCAAAGCCGCAAAAAACAGGGTTATGGCAATGGCAATGGCGATGGGCCTTATGGTCGGATGCGCTCTCGCACTGCTTCGTGACTGGCTGGACTATCGGCTGCGGTCGGCTGACGAAATATCGACCGTTCTTGGCGTTGCAGTTCTTGGTGTGATACCTACAATGTCGGAAAATCAGACCGTTGGTGCCCACAGTCAAAAATTATGGAGAGCCTTAAAATCTATCATAATTGAATTTCGCCAGATGATTTGTGCCGTTATATTTTCGAGTATATCCAGGACCAAAACATCCAGTACCGTTGCCGGCTCATCTACACCGAGTAATAACATTATCCAAACAAAAAAACAGGACATTGCCGCCCACGGTAAAAAATTATGGCTCGAGTTCAAATCTATCATAACTGAAATTTCTCAAAACATACGCATCGCTGTCTTTTCCAGTACAGCTCTGGACAAGGCAAATACTGCTATTGTCACTTCGTCCGTCTCAGATGACGCCAAAATAACCCAAAAAAATCAGGCGATTGTCGAGCGAGGCCAGAAGGTGCATCTCAAACCCAAGTCCATCGCAGCCGAAGCTTATAGAACGGTAAGAACAGCCATATTTTTCGGCGTGCCAAAGGGCAAGGCAAAAACAATTCTTGTTACTTCGCCTGCCCCAGGTAACGGCAAGAGCACCCTTGCCAGCAACCTGGCCATTACAATGGCAAAGGCCGGACAAAAAACACTTATAATTGACGCTGATTTCCGCAAGCCTATGCAGCATAGTATCTTTGAAATTGACCGTGAAAAGGGCCTCTCCAGCGTGCTTACCGGTGCACTGACTCTGAATGAAGCTATCGAGGCCAGCCACATCGATGGACTTGACATCCTGGCCCGCGGGCAGGAAGTGCCAAACCCCTCCGAAATGCTCAACAGCAACGCATTTATGGAGATATTGAATGACCTTCTCTTACGGTATGACCGCCTTATCATTGACTCACCGCCAGTCACGGCAGTTGCCGACAGACAGATACTTGCCGCCATCTCCGACATAACCCTGCTGGTTCTAAGGGCAGAACACTCCACAAGAAAACTTAGTCAACAGACTATGGACAACCTCTTGAGCGTCGGGGGTTACGTACTCGGCGCAATAGTAAATGATGTTTCAAGAAAACAAGGCCACTATGGCTACTACTCTGGTTACGGCCGATACGGTCGTTATGGCGGCTATGGACACTACGGCCATTACGGGTACTACGGAGAAAAATCAGAGGAAAAGCAAAAGGACTATAAGAAAAAAGTTTATACCTGAATCGATTATAGCAACTTTTGTTTTCAATAAGATTTTCTGTAAATAAGTAAGATTATGAAACGAAGTATTAATGACAATCTGAATGAGACTGGAACAGGTCTCGAAAGACTTGATTGTGACTATTTTGTTGATATACACTGACATTGTCTTGCCGCAAAGCCTTAAAAGAAAGTTAAATGAGACTTAGACTTTTGTTGGGACGGGTTTTGAGCTTGTGGGTGCTGCCTTTGGGGAAGCCTTTTTTGGCGGTTTGTGGATGGCTTCCATAGCAGCCTTTAGCCTCTCTCTTGCAGCCTGGGTCTTTCTGCGAAGCTTGTCGGCGTCAGTAGAGCCAATCGAACGCAGTTTCCTGTACCTGTTCTCAAGTAAATTGTCAAGCTTTGTTCGCTTGAGGTCGCGAAGGGTCTTTACTATGTATTTTTCTACATTGTAAATGGTATCGCGAACGTTGCTGTGCGCACCGCCAAGCGGCTCTGGAATAATGGCGTCAATCAGGCCAAGCTTGAGCAGGTCTTTGCTGGTAAGTTTAAGTGCTTCTGCAGCATCGGGAGCCCGTGAGCCGTCACGCCATAAAATTGCAGCGCATCCCTCCGGTGATATTACCGAATAATATGCAAATTCGAGCATCGCCAGCCGGTCGCCAACACTTATGCCCAGTGCGCCGCCGGAACCACCTTCGCCGATACAAATGCAAATTACCGGTACGGCCAAACGCGACATCTCAAGCAGATTAACGGCGATTGCCTGTGCCTGCCCTCGCTCTTCGGCGCCGATACCGGGATAGGCGCCTGGCGTGTCAATAAAGGTAACGATCGGAATGCCGTATTTGGCGGCGAACTTCATTTTGGTCAGGGCTTTGCGATAGCCCTCAGGATTTGGACAGCCGAAATTGCAGGCGATTTTTTCGTCATGGTCTCTGCCCTTGTTCTGGCCGACAATCAATACCTTGTCTCTCCCAATCTCGCCAAGTCCTGTTATTATAGCGGTGTCATCCCCGAAACATCTGTCGCCATGCAATTGGCGAAAGTCCTTTACCATAAGGTCAAGGTAATCTGAAAAAAGCGGCCTTCTGGGATGGCGAGCGACCTGAACCGTCTGCCAGGCGCTAAGATTCGAATAGATTCGTTTGAGTTCGGCAATTCTATCCCGCTGTAAGGTGCGAATCTCGGCGGAATAGTCGATGCCTTCTACGGAACTGAGTTTGCGCAGCTCCTCTCTCTGGCGGTCGAGGGCGGCCACTTTTGATTCAAACCCGAGGTAATCACAATTGGCTGTTTGCTTATCTTCGTTATCCGGCATTTCTATTATTACCACAAAGTCCTGCCGTTGAGGAAAACGACATCACATAAAGGCGACAAAAACGCACAAAAAAAAACCTGCCTCAAAATATCGGCCGGGACATCATTTGGTTTCGCCATATTCCCTGGCTTTTTCTGTCAAAACAAGAATAATAACATTTTAGTTGTATAAATCAAAGAAAAAAATTGACATTGGAAAAATGTTACTATATTTTTTATGTGTGGTTTCTTGAGGCGTATCTTCATAAGGTTTTGGAATTGAAAGACTTAAAGCAAATAACTGTTATCGGAACGGGTTTGCTGGGTGGCTCGATAAGCTTAACTGCTTTACGCACTTTTCCGGATGTAAAAGTAGTTGCTTACGCACATCGTTCCGCTACGCGTCAAAAAGCAAAGGTTCTGGCGGTCGCCAGTGAAATTGTCGGCGACATAAAACTAAGTGTATCCAACGCAGACCTTGTTACTTTAGCGACGCCTATACATACTTTTGAGAAAATCTTTGGCACAATTGCTGAAGCGCTGCCGAAAGGATGTATCGTTACAGATGTCGGCTCGACAAAAGTATTGCCTCACCGGTGGGCAGCAAAAAAGCTGCCTTCAACTGTTCACTATGTTGGCTCACATCCGATTGCTGGCTCGGAAAAAAGAGGCATTGAATTCGCAAGAGATGATATGTTCGAAAATGCAATATGCATTCTGACAACGACAAAAGGCCATAACACCTCCGCAGTGAGAATGCTCAAGAAATTCTGGTCGGCGCTTGGCTGCTCGGTTTATTTGATGAAGCCGGCCAGGCATGATAAAATTTTTGCGAACATTAGTCATCTGCCGCATATAGCGGCGGCGGCTCTGGTCAATTCCAGCAACACCGAAGAGCTTAAGCTGGCAGGAAAGGGATTTATAGATACATCAAGAATTGCATCCGGGCCGGCAAATATCTGGGCCGATGTGCTGTTTACAAACGTGAAAAACACCGCCAAAGGAATCGATAAAATTATTGCTGAACTGTTGAAAATTAAAAAAGCAATTGAAAGCGGTGATAAAAAAGAGATTGGAAAGCTCCTTAAAAAAGCACGGGACAAACGTGCTGCGATGATAAAATATAAATTGAAAAAGAACGAACTTATACCGTGAAGCAATGGCGTTTTGAAATCTTTAATCGGCCTGGATTTTCCGACGTGCACGGCAGCAGCATGCTGGAGGACATCAAAGAAATAGGTATCGATACGGTCGAGGCGGTCCAGTCGGCTAAGGTGTTTCTGATTGAGGCCGACTTCAATGGGGATTTTGCAAAGCAAGTCGGTAAAGAGCTTTTGACCGACCCTGTGTGCGAAGAATACTACATAGGCAGAAGCGGCCCGCCCGCAGGTCTGGCAAAAGCGACTCTAATCGAGGTGCACTTAAAAAGCGGCGTTACCGACCCGGTGGCAGAATCCGTAACGACGGCAATGACAGACATAGGAGCTGCCCCCCATAACGTTAGGACCGCACGAAAATATATCCTGCTGGGGGACATCACCAGGAGACAAACCGAGACAATCGCAAAGAAAATCCTCGCTAACGATTGCATCGAAGATGTGATGGTCGGTAACGAAGCCGAGCCCCCCAGCCCACACTTGAAACCATATGAATTAGAGATAGTACACTGGCCGGTGTGCGAGCTTGACGACGATGAGTTAACAGACCTGAGCAAAGAAAAAGACCTGTTCCTTAACCTTCTCGAAATGCAGACAATCCAAAAATACTACCGAGAGCTCGGCAGAGAACCAACCGACGTCGAACTGGAGATGCTGGCGCAGACCTGGAGCGAACACTGCGTTCACAAAACACTGAAAAGCTCAGTTGATATGACAATCAACGGACAGCAGGTACATTTTGACAACCTGCTGAAAGAAACCGTCTTCAAGGCCACCAAGCAGTTGAACAAAGAGTGGTGCATATCGGTCTTTGATGATAATGCCGGCGTGGTGGAATTCGACGATACAAGTGCGGTTTGTTTCAAGGTCGAAACGCATAATCGTCCTTCCGCACTCGACCCTTACGGCGGGTCGGCTACCGGCATCGGCGGCGTGATCCGTGACCCAATGGGGACAGGCCTGGGTGCAAGACCCATCGCCAACACGGACATATTTTGTTTCGGCCCGCCCGACAAAAAACTCGAAGAGATTCCCAAAGGAGTCCTGCATCCCAGAAGGGTTATGAAAGGCGTTGTGGCCGGCGTTCGCGACTACGGCAATAGAATGGGAATACCTACGGTCAACGGCGCAATTTATTTCGACGACAGATACACCGCCAATCCACTGGTCTATTGCGGCAATATCGGCCTGATGGATAAAAACAAATGCTTCAAAAACCCGCAGACCGGCAACATTATCATTGTAGTCGGCGGTCGAACAGGCAGAGACGGAATCCACGGAGCGACCTTTTCTTCAGGCGAAATAACCCACGAGTATGAAACAATCTTTTCCCACGCCGTCCAGATAGGCAATGCAATAACAGAAAAGAAAATGTTAGATGTACTGCTTCAGGCAAACCAGGCCGGACTGTATGAGGCAATTACAGACTGCGGGGCCGGCGGTCTGAGCAGCGCAGTAGGTGAGATGGGCCGAGAACTCGGAGCGGAAGTCGAGTTGGAAAAAGTGCCGATAAAATACGCCGGGCTCTCCTATAACGAAATATGGATTAGCGAAGCACAGGAAAGAATGGTCATAGCTGTTAAGCCGGAAAATGTGGAAGCCATAACCAAAATTTTCGATGACGAAAACGTCGAGTCAACGGTAATAGGTAAATTCACCGACGACAAACAACTGATATTAAGATACAACGGACAGGTGGTCGGTCAGCTCGATATGGATTTTTTGCATAATGGCGTTCCTAAATACTCGCGCAAGGCAGTCTGGAAAAGCCCTGAGCTTGCCGAGCCAAGCATACCTGAAAAAGATGATTATAATGATGAACTTTTACAAATTCTTGCTTCTTATAATGTGGCGAGCAAGGAATGGGTAATCCGTCAATACGACCATGAAGTCCAGGGCAGCTCGGTCATCAAGCCGTTAATTGGTGTAGATAACGATGGGCCGAGCGATGCAGCGGTAATAAAACCAAAGTTCGATTCCAATAGAGGCCTGGCGATTAGCTGCGGAATGAATCCGCTCTATGGCGATATTGACCCGTACTGGATGGCGATGGCCGGCATCGATGAGGCAGTCAGGAATATAACGTCTGTCGGCGGACGAGTTGACAGAATCGCCCTGCTGGATAACTTCTGCTGGGGCAACTGCACAAAACCGGAAACGTTCGGGCCGTTAGTGCGGGCCGCCCAGGCCTGTTATGATGGGGCAATGGCATTTGAGACGCCGTTTATCTCCGGCAAAGATTCGCTGAACAATGAATTCGCCTGCGAAGACGGGACAACAATCTCCATTCCATCAACACTCCTAATCAGTGCCATATCATTAGTTGACGACATCAACAAGTGCGTGACGATGGACGTTAAAAAGGAGTCCAACCTGCTCTTTATAGTAGGTGAAACGAAAAACGAATTAGGCGGTTCACACTACTATAAAATCAACGGCCAGCTCGGAGCTAACGTCCCGAAGGTGGATTTGGAAACGGCCCCCAAAATCGCCGGCAGGATTTGCACCGCAATAGCTGACTCTCTTATAGTCACCTGTCACGACTGCTCCGAGGGTGGACTGGCTGTTGCGCTTGCAGAGATGGCATTTGCCGGCGGACTCGGCATAGAAGCCGACATCAGAGGACTGCCAAAATCTGACGATTGCACACAAACAAATACGCAGCTTTTCAGCGAATCAAATTCTCGCTATATCGTGGAGCTTGAGCCCGAAAATTACGATGCCTTTGCATCTCTGTGCCTAAATCTGCCCTTTGGACAAATAGGAAAAGTAACAAAAGAAAAGAAGCTTATCATAAAAGCACAGGACGGCCAAACCGTCATTGAACAGGACTTGGCCTCACTTAAAAAGGCCTGGCAAAAAACGTTTGACTGGCAATAATGGTATTTTCGAATTTTAAGTTTGTCGGAATAACAGCTGATTGTAAAGCTAAAAAATGGGACAGGTAAAAGCAATAGTATTACGGGCCGCAGGGATAAACTGCGACAGAGAGACCGAGTATGCTCTTGAAGCCGCCGGAGCACAAGCTAAAAGTGTACATATAAACAGAATCATCGAACATAAGGACATACTCGGTCAATTCCAGATACTCGTTTTTCCGGGCGGCTTTAGCTACGGCGACGACGTCGCAGCAGGTAAAATCTTAGCCAATCAAGTCGTGCATCACCTTCTTGAAGCAGTTAAAAAGTTTATCGATGCCGGCAAATTGGTGCTTGGAATCTGTAACGGCTTCCAGGTACTCGTCAAAGCAGCAATACTGCCGGGAAATCACGAGCCACGAGCCACGAGCCACGAGCCACAAGTTACCATAACATACAATGACAGCGGCAAATACGAGGACCGCTGGGTATATCTCGCACCTCAAACCGACAGGTGCGTTTTCATCGAGCCGGACAGACAAATCTATCTTCCCATCGCCCACGCCGAAGGCAAAATTGTAACTAAAGACCCCGCCAGTCTCGATAAGTTGAAGGCCGCCGGACACGTCGCCTTCAAATATGTTGATAAAAACGGCACCGAAGGTGATTACCCGATTAACCCCAATGGCTCAATGGGTTCGATAGCAGGGCTGACCGACAAAACGGGCAGAGTATTAGGCCTTATGCCGCATCCGGAAAGGTACACAAGGCATACACAGCATCCGCACTGGTCTCAGCTGGAAAAGAAAGACGCCGGCGATGGAATGATAATCTTCAATAATGCCGTAAGGTACATACAGGGAAACTTCTAAAAAGCTTAATCTTTTCTTGAAAAGCATCTGGGGGGTGAATTTTCTTGCAAAATTTTCGGCCTTAGTGTAAATTAATGCGAGAATCGGCAGGCATTAACTTTGCACGGCTTTTTCGGGCCCGTAGCTCAGCGGCCAGAGCAGTGGACTCATAATCCATTGGTCGAAGGTTCGAATCCTTCCGGGCCCACTCAAAACAGGACGGCAGGTTCAAAGGCAGTCGGGCCACTCCTCCCCTGCTACTACAGCCAATATGTACGCAGATATAAGCTTTTAGGATATGCAGAACGGGGTTAAAGAGCTGTATGAGACCTAACAAGGCTGCACTTTGCAACAATATACAAGGTTGAAGGTTTGAGTCCCTTTGGGATTTTGGATACCCTTGACCTCGAAAGAAGGAACAAATAAAAAGGCCCTGCTAAATGGCAGGGCCTTTCGGTCCTCGAGCCATATCCTCCGTCAGCAGGGGGTTACGTTAGTCGCACACGGGCCTTTTTTGCCTTGTCCGACTTCATACTGGACCTTCTGGCCTTCGTCAAGCGA
>CAZMCN010000013.1:0-25119 GCA_964564845.1 uncultured Pirellulales bacterium
TTGAAATCTTGTGTACCGCATAATTTATAAAATATGTTGTGCTGTAGTGTTAAATTGAACGGTTAAAAAACAGGAGGAACTTATTATAATTGGGATTTCCCATATACATTGTATATGCCGGCCCAGCTACGCCGCTAAGCTTAATTTTCAATAGAATATCAAATCTATCTAAAAATTCGAGCTTCAATTTGCGGTCGAAATTGACTCTCAGAGCATCCTTGCGTCTTTCACCCATTGGTTTCTCCAAACAGATGCGTTAAAACTGGCTTCAACGGCTTCCGTAAGCTCTATACTACCAAAATCTTGCTTTCTTTCAAGGAGTTACTCGGGAAATCTGGGGTTAATAAATGTTGGTTTTTGCGAGGAGTCAAAAACAATCCTTGCATTTGATGAAGCTTTTTGTATAAAGGCATTTAGTAGCACCGCAAATTAATAAGGCTAAGGACAGGACATATTTTCAATGCGAGTTTCCGCACGGATGCAGAAAAAACGGTGGATAATCCAGCCTTCTCACGAGGCTTCTGCGCAGCTTGCCAAATCGCTCAAGGTATCCACTCTGCTGGCGCAGGTTTTAATCAATCGTGGAGTAACTGACGCCGGTACCGCCGGTGTTTTCTTACGGCCGAGGCTTACCGAGCTTATACCGCCGGAGCAGATGCCCGGCAGCGAGGCGGCGGTTGCTCGAATAAAGCGGGCCATCAAAAACACCGAAAAAATTACCATTTACGGCGATTATGATGTCGATGGCATTACGGGCGTATCAATTCTTTTCCAGATTCTAACGCTGCTCGGAGCGAAAGTGGATTACTACATACCCCATCGTATCGATGAGGGTTACGGGCTGAACGCCGCAGCCGTTCGTTCGTTGGCCAGATCCGGCAGCAGGGTCCTAATTACCGTTGATTGTGGAGTCTGTGCCTGCGAAGCGGCCGAATTAGCCGAACAATCGGGGATTGATTTAATAATAACCGACCATCATCAGCCTGGGCCGGAATTGCCCGGGGCGGCGGCAATTGTGCATCCGGCAATGGACAAATCTTATCCAAATCAGGATTCGTCCGGTTCAATGGTTGCCTTTAAGTTGGGCTGGGCTATTGCTAACGAATTCAAAACCGGTCCAACGCTTGAGCCGAAATTACGCTACTTTATGCTGAATGCAACAAGTCTGGCGGCTATGGGAACCATCGCAGATATTATGGACCTGCGTGGCGAAAACAGGGTTCTGACCAGCTACGGCCTCAAGGCCCTGCCTGAGTGCGAACTTTGCGGCATTGGGGCCTTGATTGAGTCAGCCGGCCTGTTGGGACAGGGTCTCGATAGTTTTCATATTGGCTTTCGACTGGCACCGATGCTCAATGCGGCAGGACGTATGGGACACGCAAGGTTGGCCGTTGAGCTCTTAACGACCGACAGCACAATGCGGGCCGTAAAAATAGCCGAGTATCTTAAAGAGCAAAACTCTCTGCGGCAGCAGTGCGAAAGAAAGATATTCAAACAGGCCTGCGAAAAAATTGTTGCGGGCGGTCTTAATCATCCTGATAGAAAAAGCATAGTTCTTGCCGACGAAGCCTGGCACGGCGGTGTAATAGGCGTTGTTGCCTCGCGAATAGTAGATAAATTTTACCGCCCGACTATTATGATTAACACGGCAGAGCCAATCGCCTGTGGTTCAGCCCGTTCCATAGCCGGCTTTGATATTTTGACGGCGATTAGCAGTTGTTCGCACCATTTAATTGCTTTCGGCGGACACAAAATGGCGGCGGGTATAACCATCGAAAGTGAAAAAATAGACCAATTCGCAGCCGAATTAGAAGGCTACGCAAAAGATAACCTCAGTGAAGACGATGTAGTTGCAAAACTTCACATCGATGCATTGGCCCAATTGAGCGAACTTGGAAAAGAAACGGTCGGCGAGTTTGAGATACTCGGCCCGTTCGGGCCGGGCAATCCCGAACCGATTTTCGCAACAAAAGGCGTTCGTCTTGCTTCTGCACCAAGAAGGGTCGGTGCAAACGGCGGCCACCTCCAGCTGGCTCTGACGGATAATACATCGTCGGTTCGTTGCATAGGTTTTGGTATGGGCAAACTGGAGAAAAAACTGCTTGAGAATGAGTTTTTCGATGTTGCCTATCGGCCACAGCTCAATACTTACAATGGCTTTACGAATGTCCAGTTGAATTTGGCTGATATACAGTTCGAATAAAAAAGGCAGGCGAAATCATTGATTATCGATTATTGATGATTGAGTTGATATCGCTTCGCGATGTTAGAGTTTTTAGGGTGGAAAATGTTTTTCTTTGTCTTGTTTTGCAGTTAAAATGGTGGGGGATTTTTAGTCGTTAGTCGCTCGTGAATAGTCGTTAGTCGAAAGGAATCGCTGCGCGAGACTTGTTTTGTCAAACCGCAGGTGAGGAAGCCATTTCATTGATTATTGATAATGGATTATTGATTATCAGGTTGAGCTTGCCACGTCGTCCACCTACGGCGGACTCCTCGCAATGACGAAAACCGGATTCGGTGCTTTTGCAGGAATGCGCCCGCAGGAAATTGCGCAATATGAAAACAGTAATTACCCCTCCCTTACGGTCGGGGCTCTGTTAAACGAATGGTTCTATTTCTGTTTACAAATCTTCTTCGTAAATCTTTGCAAAATCTTTGCAACTAATTTTTGTTTACAATTGCCCTGTCGATTTTGAACTGTCCTAAGGTACCGACCAAGTTGAAGAAATCTTCCGGAGCGCCGTCGCCTACAGCCAGTGCGATGTGGCCTGCATCGTAGCCGCCCCTGCCGGTGCTTTTAAAGGCCGAATCCAGGCCGACCCATTTGCTGCCGATGTATGCCTGGACCCAGGCGTGCCCGCCGAAACGGTCTCTAAGGCCGCTATATTCGTCCACGTAGGCGAGTCCCATAACGATTTGGGCAGGGATGCCGAGAGACCGGCACATTGCCGCTGTTAGTACGGCAAATTCCGTACAGTCGCCCTGTCTGCTGTCTGCGACTTCCGCTGCTGTTGCGTAGCCGACTGAAAGATTTTTATTTTCAATGTAGCCGGCAACGAATGCTTCTATCCTTTTGACAGCTTCGGCGGCGTCTTTGGTATCACCTATCGCGTGGCGGGCGAGGACTATTATTTCTTTTCGGTCGCTCTGCAGAAATCTTGTGGGTCTGGTTGCATCCAGAAGCGTTTTATCTGTGCCGTTATAGGGGAACCTTGCGCCTTTCGGCGGGGAAACCGGCCTGACGGTAACGATTGCCCGGCCGCCCTTTAGCCGGCGTACTTTTTGATTATCGCCGGATGGTATCGGCAGGGCGTCGGTTCCAGAAGTCGGTCTCAAATAATAGGTGATTGATTTGGCTGAGCGGACATTATTGAGCGGTACGGGACTGGCCAGAAACATCTTATCGACGACGTCCAGCACATCATTTTGGCCGAGCGCGAAGGCCTTCTCGCAGGCGACCATTTCAACCCGCATTCCCATTACGGGCATAATATTCTTTTGAAGTCGAAAGTTATCGTTGACATAACCGGTGCTGACAATTTCGCCAGCGTCCGGCATTTTCATAGTGGTATGGACTTCCGTCAAAGGGAGGACGCGACCGAGCAGGTCGATGTTTTTTTTGTCGGCGATAGTTATTTTAATATCTACGGCCTGCATAATGGTTGCGCTGAATATCTTTGCGGTATAGCTTTGTCGCTGTTTTAGGCCTCTTTTGAGCTGCAGCAGTCGCAGTCCTTCGGCCATCACAGCGTCTTTGGGCCATTCGATAGTGCTCTTTTGCTCGGCGCCCATTGAAGTAACCGTTATATCGGCCTTTCCATTTTTTTGAACTTTTCCAATTATTTTTATCATCATCATACTGAGGTCCTGCATGGCCTCGAAAGCTAAAGGTTTGCCGTCGATTGTCTCGATACTGGTTTCGGTGGTGTTCATTGTAACGGGCATATTAAGTCTGCTTACAGTTAAGTTGACTTGTTCGGTGGTAGTTACTTTTCCCTCGGCCACTACACGGTTTTGTATTGCGTAACCGACCTTTTTGCCTTCGATGAACAGGGCAAAATATTGGGTTTCATCCGAAGCGGTCTGTGCCGGGCCGGCAGCGGTCAAAACCAAACAAATACCGAGAATGCAGCGAACTTTCATAATCCAATTTCCTTCCTCTTGTTAGAAGCAAGATTTAATTATTTAGTGTTTCTTGTCGATGTATATAATTTCATTATAACATTTTTTCTGTAAATTTGGTTTATGTCAAGCATATAGCAGGGCAGAAATTTATGCTGTCGTTGTTTTACTGAGTTATTGTTTCGGCGGGATGGCAGGTGGTTGCATTATTTTGGGTTTTCGCTACAATGGCCGGGAGAACCCCTGCTTTCGCAGGGGCAGGTTTTACGGGTAGAAGTACCTATGACTTTCGATGAATTATTGGCTTTGGTATCTTCAGGGAATTGTCCTCGTATGCGAATGGATTCGCGTTTTGTCGAAGACGGCGATATTTTTGCGGCTGTTGGAGGCATTGTTTATGACGGCCACGATTTCATTGAGCAGGCGGTGGCCAATGGTGCTAAATACATTGTTTGCGAGAGGCAGCCGGTTCATCCTGAAAATCAGGCGGAGAGCTGCGAATATATAGTTGTAGATGATTCAGCAAGGGCGGCGGCTGTTCTGGCACAGGCTGTGAGGGGTAATCCGGCTTCTGAGCTGACTAATTTGGCTGTTACCGGCACAAATGGAAAGACGACGGTAGCTTTTCTCACGCAGTCGGTAATTCGAAATGCCGGTGAAAAGTGCGGACTTATCGGGACGGTTGTTTACGACACAGGCGAGAAAAGCCGGCCGGCGGAGCTGACAACCCCTGATTGTTTGGCAATTGCTGAAATGACGGAGGAGATGCTGAAGGGCGGCTCAAAATATATGGTCATCGAGGCCAGCAGTCACGCACTTTGCCAAAATCGTCTGGCGGGTATTGAATTCGAGGCTGCCGCTTTTACCAATCTCGCCGGCGACCATCTGGATTACCATAAAACCCAGGAGGAATACTTAGCTGCCAAAACCAGACTGTTTCAGGGATTGTCTGCTGATGCGGTAGCTGTGTTGAATAAACAATCGCCTGCGGCCAAACAAATCGCCGAAAGCACCGGCGCAAAAATTTTATGGTATGGAGTTGATGAACCAGCCGATATTACCGCTCATATAGAATCGATGAATGCTGAAGGAACGGTTTTTGTCCTGGGATACGCCAACCGAAGTCAAAAGGTGAGGACTCCGCTGGCGGGTGCGTATAATGTCAGCAATCATTTAGCAGCGGCTGGTTTGTCTCTTGCAGCCGGCTTTGATTTGGAAGCGACAGCGGCAGGACTATCGGCTGTCGAGGTGATACCGGGCAGACTGGAAAAGGTTGATTGGGTCGGCAGTTTTTGCGTTCTTGTTGATTATGCCCATAGCGATGATGCTTTGAAAAACACCCTGGCTACCATAAAGCCTTTATGTAAAGGCAGGCTCAGGGTTGTTTTCGGTTGTGGCGGTGACAGGGACAGAACTAAAAGGCCGCGAATGGCGAAGGTGGCTGAAGAGTTTGCTGATTTTGTGATTGTTACGAGTGACAATCCAAGAACCGAGAAGCCCGAAGATATAATAAGCGAAGTTGTAACCGGTTTTGAGAAACCGGATTCACCGACAATTACACTTGAGCCGGACAGAAAGAAGGCGATTGAATTTGCTCTTAAAAGTGCTGCAGGAGATGATATTGTGCTAATCGCCGGCAGGGGTCACGAAGCATATCAGATAATCGGCAAAGACAGGGTTGCCTTCCACGATGCCACAGTTGTGCGACAATGTCTTAAGAGGCTGAAATGAAGGAATTTTCGATTCCAACTCTGGCCCAAATAATAAAGGCCGAGCCGGCAGAAGTTGCCGGATTTTTAACCGGTGTAAGTATCGATTCACGTACCATAAAGGCGGGCGATTGTTTTTTTGCGGTGGCTGGTGAAAATTTTGACGGCCATGATTATGTTGCTGACGCATTTGCCAAAGGTGCTGTTTGTGCCGTGGTTGCAGATGAGACAAGGGGCGACTTTGTCGGCTTTAAGGTGCTCAGAGTTAAAGATACCATAGTGGCTCTCGGTGATTTTGCTCGTAAATACCGGCGACAGAGCGGCTTTAAGGTCGTCGCAATAACCGGCTCTAACGGTAAAACAACAACAAAGCAAATCGCTTATCACGTATTAAGTCGGCATTTCAGGGTTTTTCGGGCGCCGAAGAATTTTAACAACGATATTGGTCTGCCGCTGACATTGCTCATGGCGGGGGAAAAGGACCAAATTGTCATTGCTGAACTTGGCAGTAACCGGTCGGGCGAGATTTCTTATTTGACTGACATTACCCAGCCAGACATAGCGGTTGTTACCAACGTTCATCCAGCCCATCTGGAAGGGCATGGTGACCTGCAGGCGATAATGCGGGAGAAATTATCGATATCAGAGGGCCTGCGGGAAGATGGTGTTTTTTTTATCAATGCCGATTGTGAGCAGTTGGTTGAGAGCTGCCGGGCCGCCGGGGTCAAATTTACAACTTTCGGCAAAACTGATGACTCTGACATACGAGCCTGCAATATTACCCGTACCGGCGTCTCTGCCTCTTTTATGATAGAGGGCATTGAGGTGTTTTTGCCGTTACCGGGTTTGGGAAATATCGAAAACGCACTCGCCGCCTGGGCTATTTGCAGGCAATTTGGTGTTACCGGCGAAGATTTTGCTGATGCCGTAAGAACTCTGCCGGCGGTTCATATGCGCGCCGAGCTGTTACAGATTGGCACACTAACGGTAGTAAATGACTGCTATAATGCGAATCCCGTATCGATGAAAAACGCCCTGGATATTCTTATCGAACTTGGCTCTGCTAACAATCGGCGTCTTGTTTTTATTTGTGGGGATATGGCGGAGCTTGGCCGGCAGAGGGAGCAATTGCATGCCGAAGCAGGCGCCTTTATAGCACGGGCGAAGGTGCGGTTGTTGTTAGCTGTTGGGAGTTTGGCGAAAATCGCCGCTCTGGCCGCAAAAGAAACCGCTGAGTACGATTTGCAAATAGAATGTTTCGAAGATGTCCACTCAGTTTGTAATAATCTTGGGGAATTTGTAAAAGATTCCGATATAGTATTAGTCAAAGGCTCGAGGTTGGTTGCTTTGGAATTGGCCGTTGAGAAACTAAAAGAGATTTTTGGCTCAAGCGAATTATGAGAGCTGCTTTTGAAGGTATGAAATGATATACCACTTGTTATATTACTTTCGTGAAGTTTTCACGCACCGGCTGGGCTTTTATGCCTATCAGGATGTGATGTTTCGTTCTGTGACGGCCACATTGACGAGCTTAGTGATTTCACTTTTGCTCGGCCCGAAAATTATTCGCTGGCTGATGCGAAAGAAAATCGGTGACCGTCCCGAGTTTCATCACGCAGCACTGAATGAATTGACAAGGGAAAAGGCCAACACCCCCACGATGGGCGGACTAATTATTATACTTTCTATTCTTTCAGGTACTTTACTGTGGGCAAAGCTGAACAATCCATTTGTTCAGAAGGCGATTGTTTTGGTGATATGGTTTAGCGTCCTGGGGGGCGTTGATGACTGGCTCAAACTTACCGCTTATCTCAAGCACAGGACGAGAGACGGCCTCAAGCCCTGGGAGAAGTTTCTCTTTCAAATCGGCGGGGCTGTTTTAATCGCCTTGTTCCTGTTCGCAGACTTTGTGGATATAGAGGATGGGAAAAAATTCTGGCTGCCGTTCTATAAACATGGTCTGCCTTTGAACGACTGGGTCTTTGTGTTAATAGCGATTTTTTACATTTCAGCGACAAGTAACGCCGTAAATCTCACCGATGGTATGGATGGATTGGCAGCGGGGTGTGTTGGAATGGTCAGTCTGGTACTGGTGGTGCTCTGCTATGTGGTCTCCGAGTTTTTGGCTCGTGCAAGTCTTGTTACCTGGTCGAGTTACCTTTTGCTGCCGGCCATACCGCAGGCTGGTGAACTGTGCATTTTTTATTCTGCGATATTTGGGGCTGTTCTTGGTTTTTTGTGGTACAACTGCCATCCGGCTCAGGTTTTTATGGGTGATGTCGGCTCACTGCCACTGGGTGCTGCTATGGGATATGGCGCCTTGGTTACCAGAAATGAAATCCTTCTTTTGGTTATCGGTGGGGTGTTTGTGTTAGAGTTGATAAGTGTAATCCTGCAGATTGGCTATTTCAAATACACCGGCGGCAAACGGCTTTTCAGATGCGCCCCTATCCATCATCATTTTCACCTTATTGGCTGGAGTGAGCCGCAGGTGGTGGTGCGTTTTTGGCTGTTGGCGGCCGTCTTTGCCGCTATTGCTTTGGCCACATTAAAAATCCGATAAGGTGCATTTAGCTACCGTCACTTGGCGTCTCACCAGCCGCAGACCCGTCCTGAGCGCAGCCGAGGGAGGACACATCGCAGCCTTTGGGCGCAACCAAAAACAAAAATATGCACCAGCTTTATGACAGAGCTTTTTTATTTATGGTCGAACCGGTGGAAAGTTATAATAACAGTATGGTTGGGATACCTGACACAACCGTAAGAATATATGCTGACACATCGGTTTTTGGTGGTGTGTTTGATGAGGAATTCTATGTATAATGCGGTCAATATATTGCATGGCTACAGCGAAATTGCCATTTATTCACCTCTGGAGGTGATTGAGTATGAAGACTAGAACGTTCGACTGTGTTCGGATGAAACGACGCGGCGCAGAATTGGTTCGCGAGCAGCTTGAAGGAAAGTCATTTGAGCAACAACTCGAATACTGGCAAAAGGGCACTGACCAGCTAAAAGAGCTTCAAGGGCAAGCAAAAGCAAAGAAATAGCCAACGCAGGACTTTTTACCTGATCTTGCTTACCGGTCTGAGCTTCAGGTGGTGGTGCGTTTTTGGCTGTTGGCGGCCGCCTTTGCCGCTATCGCGCTGGCCACCCTCGAAATCCGCTAAGCCTTGTTGAAGTATAATCAGCAGACATTAATTATTTAAATTTATAGTTGCAGTAAAAATATAGTTGGGGTATAGTGCTTTGGTTGGAGAAGTTTACGGACGTTTCAATTTGTTTTTCGTGGTGCGGCTATGGATAAAGTCGGAGACCAAAGGAGCCAGCAGCCGGTTCTTTCACCGTTCTTGTCGGATATTTTTAAAGTGTTCACAATATAACTTGTTAAGGAGAGGATTAAAAGATGCTTCGGGCAAAAGATATTATGACAAAAGATGTGATTAGTGTGAAAAGAGAAACGCCTATATATAAAGCTGTGGAGCTTATGGTAGAAGGCGACATCACGGGTATTCCTGTGGTCGAAGACGAGATGACTTTGGTGGGTATTCTTAGTGAGAAAGATGTGCTGAGGCTGTTCTACGACAAGGGGAATGAAGAAGAAAAAACCGTTGATGATTTTATGACACAGCCTGCTATCTTCTTCAATGAGGACGAGAGTTTACTGGAAGTTTGCGACTGTTTAATTAATAATCCTTTCAGAAGGGTTCCCGTCACGTCAAAAGGGAAATTGGTTGGTATAATCAGCAGGAAGGACATCATTTGCGAGTGTATCCTGCGTTAGTATCAGGCAGATACAGAGACCTGATGAAGCGTCCAAATAATAACTTCTGCTTTTTAACAGCTGCAGCGAAGTAGATATTGATGCCGCCATCGCCCGCCAAACTTTACCAATTTGTACATCCAGGCTGGATTGGTTATTCATCGTAATAATTTTCTTCGATGTGGATTTGGACGTTCTCTCTGTGGTTTTCGTCAGAGTTGATTTTGTTTATTTTTCTCATCGTCCAAAAGATTTTGACAGCGGTTACCGCACAGCCGAGGCCTGCGATAAAAAATATCACGGCTGCCAGAAATGCAAATATCTCAGGCAATGCCAGAATAACGACGCCGAAACCTATCAGCACCAATCCGACGATGAAGATTCCCGATGTAACCTTTCTGGATGCCTGAGATACTGCATTTGTGTAATACCTAAAATAGTTCATAATCTGAATCTTGTGTTCAACGAGGGACGAGTAACGGACTAATACATTCCACCACCGGGCGTCATCGGTGGGGTCTCTTTCTTTTCCGGGATTTCACTGACTATGGCATCGGTGGTCAGCAGCAGTGAGGCAATGGAAGCGCCGTTCTGCAGGGCCGCCCTTTCGACTTTTGTCGGCACAATCACGCCGAACTCGACCATATCACCGTATTTTTTACGCATCACGTCATATCCGAAGTTTATCTGGTCGCTTTCAAGAACCTTTTGAGCGACAATTGAGCCGTCCAGACCTGCGTTTTGTGCGATTTGTTTAATGGGGGCCAATACCGCTCTTCGAACGATATCAACACCAATTTTCTCATCGCCGGCGGCCCTGACCTTATCTAACGCCGACAGGGTTCTTATCATTGGCACTCCGCCGCCCGGCAGAATTCCTTCTTCGACCGCCGCCCTGCAGGCGTGAAGTGCATCTTCGACCCTTGCTTTCTTTTCTTTCATTTCCGCTTCGGTTGCGGCCCCAACGTTTATTTGCGCCACGCCGCCCGACAGTTTTGCCAGTCTTTCCTGCAGTTTTTCGATATCGTAGTCGCTGGTCGAGTTGTCAATTTCGGTTTTAATCTGCTCAATTCTGCCCTTAATTTCCGCAGTGCTGCCGGCACCTTCAATTATCGTAGTATTGTCCTTGTCGATGGTGATGCGTTTTGCTCTGCCTAACCGGGCAAGTTCGATGCTCTCCAACTGTAAGCCCAGGTCCTCGAAAATGGCCTCACCACCGGTCAGAACGGCGATGTCACTGAGCATAGCTTTTCGCCTGTCGCCGAAACCCGGAGCCTTCACGGCTGCTACCTGCAGCACACCGCGCAGCTTATTAACCACCAGTGTAGCTAATGCCTCGCCCTCAACGTCTTCGGCGATAATCAGCAGCGGTTTGCCTTGCTTGGAGACCTTCTCAAGAAGCGGCACAAGCGATTTTACTGTGCTGATTTTCTTTTCGTGCACCAGGATGTAGGGTTTTTCCAGCACAACCGTCATATTTTCCAGATTAGTGATAAAATGCGGGCTCAAATATCCTTTGTCGAACTGCATACCCTCGACTAATTCGACTGTCGTCTCGAGAGATTGTCCTTCTTCGACGGTGATGACGCCGTCTTTGCCTACCTTGTCCATTGCCTCGGCCATTTTTTTACCGATTTCATTGTCCTGATTTGCCGAGCATGTTGCCACTTGTTCGATTTGTTTGCCTGATTCAACAGGTATGCTCATTTTATGGAGTTCTTCGACGATTTTATCGACGGCATTGTCGATACCTCTCTTTACCTGCATTGGATTTGCGCCTGCGGTGACGTTTTTAAGCCCCTCTTCAAAAATACTTTCTGCCAGAATTGTTGCAGTAGTTGTCCCGTCACCGGCCACTGTGGATGTCTTTGACGCGACTTCTTTGACCATTTGGGCGCCCATATTCTCGTATGAATCTTCCAGTTCGATTTCTTTGGCCACCGTCACACCGTCTTTGGTAACGGTTGGCGAACCGAACGACTTTTCCAGAACCACATTTCTGCCGCAGGGACCGAGGGTTATCTTTACCGCCTGAGCGAGTTTTTTTACACCTTCGCGGATGGCCGTGCGTGCGTCAGTGCCGTAAGCTATCTTTTTAGCTGCCATATTTGTATTTCTCCTTTTTTTTGTTGTTTGTAGTTCCGGGCGGTACCGCCTTTTGCAACTCATTTCAAAACGGAGTGCGGTTTGGCAGCCTGGAACTATCAACTTTTTGTTTTCTTACTATTCGATTACAGCCAGGATGCTCGACTCGTCCATAATCAAATATTCTTTGCCGCTTACCTTTACTTCTGTTCCGGCGTAACTTGTGAAAAACACCGTATCACCTTTTTTGACCTGTATTTTTTTGAGCGTTCCGTCATCGAGGACTTTGCCTTTTCCGACGCTGATAATTTTTCCTTTTTGCGGTTTTTCTTTGGCGCTGTCCGGCAGGACTATCCCGCCGGCCGTTTTGGTTTCTGCTTCAAGACGCTCAACAAGCACTCTGTCTGCCAATGGTCGAATCTTCATTTTATTTCTTCTCCTTATTAACCCTTTTTAATTTGTTAGCTATTTTACAGTAGGAACTGTTTTCCAAATACTCATTTTTTTGAATTTTTGTTTATCTTGACGGTTTTTTCCGGCTTATTTAAAAATGTCACTGTTATATTTTTTCAAGAACAGCCGGTTCAACTGCTGGCGCAGCACAGCCATATCGACCGGCTTGTCGATAACGCTGAAGACGTCGAGCTGCAACGCCCTGCCCAGCATTCTTTGGCTGGCCTGGCTTGTCAGCAGAAGGCAGGGCGTCAAAGGATACTCCATTCGAATAATCTTTATTGTTGCCAGTCCGTCGGTTTCCGAGTCCATATCCACAATTGTCGTATGTATGCGTTTTCGCTGGATGATATTAACGAACTGCCCTGGGCCTCTTGCGATAAGCAGATTAACGCCTCTGGGGCGAAAGATTTCCCGCAGGGCCTGAGGCCATGCCCAGTCGGCATCACTGGCCAGCACGTTAATCTCATCAAGTTTTGGTCCGGTATAAACCATATTTCTGATATGTGCAAATATTGTGCCAGAGAGGTTGTTATAAAGCTATATTTGCATAACCTCTTATTGTAAAAAGAGTTGGGTCAGAGACCTCAAAATCCCCGAAACCTGCCAAAACCTTGCCCCGCCCGATTTTCCCTGCCAACTCGGCAGTCTTTTCGTTCCTTCTGCCGGAAAGGCTCAATTGGCTGTTTACAGCTTAAAACAGCCAATAGCAAATAACTAAAAATCAATAAGCGAGTTTTTTCCTTGCTGCCCCAAATGCTGCTTAAAGGCAAAATCTGATTGACCTGATTGCGTGTGCCGTTTAAACTTGTTGAGGATGGATAAGCGAATCATAATAAATGCAGATGACTTCGGGCTTTGTGAAGGAGTGAATAAGGCCGTTGCGCAGGCCCATACCGATGGCGTTCTGACCAGCGCGACGATTATGGTCAATATGCCCGGCGCAGCCGAGGCATTTGAGATTGCCAGAGAAATGCCATCTCTTGCGGTAGGTGTGCACCTTAATCTTTTTGAAGGCAGAGCCGTATCCAGAGACAGCAGGGTCGATTGTCTGCTCAATAACGACGGCTCTTTTGCCTATTCGCCGTCTCAATTGTCGATTTTATCAGCGGTAAGCTATAAAATCAGAAACGCTATACGGGCCGAATTAGCTGCCCAGATACAGTGTGTTTTCGATAATGGTTTGACTCCGACACATCTTGACTCACATAAACACATCCACAGTTCTCCATCGATATTCCCGATTGTATGTAATTTGGCAGGTCGGTTTAAGATTGCTGCTGTAAGGTGGGTGTTCGAGCCGAAACATCTTTCGCAATCTCCCTGGCCTCTGCCCAGCCAGGGCGGCAGGCAAAGAGCGGCAATAGTTCGGGCAATGGCCAAAATAAACCGCATCCAGGACCCACAATTTATAAAAACCGATGCGTTTCTCGGCGTCGCACACACAGGCAAAATAGATGTTAATTTTTTCAAGGCCGTCTCTTTATATCATTCAGCCCAGACCGCGGAAGTAATGACTCATCCGGGTCTTGCCGATGGGCTCGATGCCGACCATAGCAGATTGGTAAATCAGAGACAGTTCGAATTCGAAGCCCTCTGCAGTGAAAGAACAAGACAGTATTTGAAGGACGCAGCAATAGAATTGGTGCATTATGGGAAGCTCTGAAGAGGTAAAAATTGATTGTTCGGTTGTTGTTCCGCTTTACAATGAGTCGCTGGTGGTCGAGGAGCTTTACAGCCGGCTGACAAGAACGATGAAACAAACAGGGCTGTATTACGAGCTTGTTTTTGTCGATGACGGCAGCGGTGATAATACGCTGGATTTGATAAAAGACATTGTCGCTGGAGACGGCAGAGTGGTGGTGGTTGAGCTTCGCCGCAATTTTGGTCAGACCGCCGCCCTTGCGGCCGGTTTTGATGTGGCAAAAGGAAAGATAATTGTTTCAATGGATGGCGACCTGCAGCACAGCCCCGAAGAGATACCGAATTTTCTTGAAAAAATCGATGCCGGTTACGATGTCGTCAGCGGCTGGCGAAAGGAAAGAGTGGATAACCTTATAATGAGAAAGCTGCCCAGCAGGGCGGCAAACTGGCTCGCTTCGAAAATAAGCGGCGTCGATATACACGATTTCGGAACCACCTTCAAGGCTTATAAGCGAGAGATTATCGAAGGATTGAATCTTTACGGTGAAATGCACAGGTTTATCCCGGCGCTGCTGTCGCAGAGCGGCGTTAAAATGAGCGAGATTCCTGTAAAGAACATCGTTCGGCCAAAGGGCTTCAGCAATTACGGAATATCCCGCACCTTCAGGGTGGCTTTCGACTTGATAACGCTCAAATTTTTGCTCGGATATATCTCAAGACCATTACACTTTTTCGGAAGGGCGACTCTTTACTGCATCCTGATATCCTTTTTGCTGACTGCTTACATACTGTATGATAAATTCGTATATAACGTACCGATTTTTGTCGCACACGGTCCATTGGCGGCACTGGCGGCCATACTTTTGATGATTGGTTTGCTGCTTATCGCCACCGGTCTGATAGGCGAGATGATTAGCAGGGTCTATTTCGAGACGACCAACAAAAAGATATATTCGGTGCGCAAGGTTCATCGAAAGAAAAATTTGAGTTGGGATTGAGAAAGTGAAAAGGAAGAGAGCACCGACGGGGCTGATAATTATTTTGCTCATAACAGCAGCGGCGGTCTTACTGGTAAGGCATTTTCATATCAAAAGATTCCGAATTATTGAGCAGGATGTCCTTTATACCAGCAGTCAGCCAAGAGGGATGGATTACACCCGTCTGCTTTATAGATATCATATTGCCACAATTGTAAATGTACGCTCGGCCTTTGAACATCGTGAGCGAAACTGGTACAATGAAGAGATAACCTGGGTCAGAGAAAACGGTGTCGAATATGTTGAGCTGCCCATCGACAAGAAGAATTATTTTCCTGACGAAGACACCCAAGAGGCATTTCTGGAAGTAATGGCTGACAGGACAAAACTGCCGGTGCTTCTTCATGGCAGCGGCGGCAAGAGAAGAACACTTATGCTGGCGGCGGTCTGGCTGATAAGCGGCAAAGGCTTATCTGCAGAAGAAACGCTTAAAAAGGTCAAAAGGTTCAGACGCCAGCCTTTAACTGAAGAGGAGACCAAATTTATTACACAACTGTCAAACTATACCCTTAAGGGTAATAAATTCCCGCGACGGGGATTGTAACTTATTGTTTTAAAGGTACTTGCCCACGAAAAAACGGGTAATTTCAATCGTGAGCACTATAAGTTTGTCCGCCGGCCTTTTTGTATATCGTTCTTAGGCTCATAATGCCGATTTGTGCAGCAGCGCACCAGCTACAACTTTTTGTTTGTGCCGTTCGGCGTTTTCCTGCTTATAAACAATTTCAAACCTTTCGTTTTCGAGCAGCTCATCCAGGTAGCCGCCGAATGCCACGACCCAAACTCCCTGCTGATAAAGCTCATAAACCTCTGTTCTGGTTTCTATTTTGGGTACACGTTTGCCGAAGTAATGAATGAACCTCGTAGAAGCGGATTTGTACGCTATTAGTTTATCCGAGGCGGGCACCTTTGCTGCCACGGTGCGGGTAAAATCCCTCGATGGCCGATTATAGTTGAGCGGATTTATTAAGGTTACATAGCTGAGCATTAGTAAAATACAAATGCTCGCGAACAAACTGCCCAGCGCCAAAGGTATTTTGCCGGCCTTGAACAGCCATCCAACGAGCAGAATTGCGGCAAGTCCTGCTGCGGCTATGATGATTGTTTCGGAGAGAACTTCGCTATTGAATTGTACCATCACAAAAGGGGTCGCAATTAATAGTATTACCAAGACCACAAGATGCTGCATCAGGAAATTGCGGGCGTTTTTTTGTGTAAATGCCTTTTGGCTAAAAGCCATATCTTCCAGCAGGATGCCCGCCAGGATTGCCAGTGCCGGCATTGCAGGCATTATGTAATGCTGACGTTTACCTGCTGATATTGTTATAAAAGCCACGCTTACTACAAACCACATCCACAAGAACCACATTGCCGGCAGTTTTCTGTCCCAGACTTTATAAAATGGCGCACCTAATGCAAACGGCACAAATACAACCCATGGCAGCATAAACTGAAACATCAGGGGTAGATAAAAATAAAGCGGCTTATCGCCGGAGGTGTAGGAGCCTAAGAAACGGTCGAGAAACTCTCTTTTCCAGAACATCAGGTTCCAGTTTAGTTTTTCCGCAATTGCCAGAGGCCAGGGCAGAACAATAGCCAGGAAAATCAGCCCTCCGGTTATCGGCAGAAGTTTGGGTATCTCTTTCCACCTGCGAAATATGGCGATGTAGAAAAACAGCGGTATCAAGACCAGAGGAAGCGGCGCCGGCCCTTTGGCAAGATTTGCAAGCCCAAAGCTTATCCAGAAGATGAGCATATATATAATTTGTCTTTTGCGGTTCTGGGTGGTTATTGCTGAGTAGAAACTCAGAAAGCAGACCGCTATAAAACAAGTTAGAGCCATCTCTGGCCGGGCATTATGAGAGTGACGCACATAGCCCAGAGTTGTGGCCCAGAGGGCTGTCGAGAGGACGGCGATTCTTAAGCCGAGCCACCGGTTTACAAAGTACAAAATAGCTGCTGCTGAAAGCACTCCGAAGATAACGCTTGGCATCCTGGTGGTGAATTCATCGACCTCGCCGGTTATTTTAGCCAAGCCGGCTACGAGCCAATAGGCAAGAGGAGTCTTTTCAAGTCGCGGCTGGCCGTTGCAGGTGGGCCAGACCCAATCACCGCTTTGAAGCATTTCACGCGCAGTAATCGAGACAAAACATTCGTGGTTGTCAAGCGGCCTTTCGGAAAACGCCCAACCGGCGGTTATCACGGAAAGAATCATTACACCGCAGATGAGGTAAATCCTGTTTTTTGGAGAGATGTTTTGACTGTTATGCATTCGGCAGTTCTTTCCTGGTGAGTGTTCAGGCAATCACTCGATTAGCTTGATTATTTCATCGAGCTCATTTGGCGCTTCTATTGGCGGATTGCTGAATTGTCCCTTTTTTTCTTTATGGTAGTTGACCGTTACGTTCGGGTCTTTTAGTAGATGTCCTGTCAGCACACAAGCAATTCGCTCATCGGCGGCGATTACGCCTTCCGCTCTTAGATGTTTTAGGCCTGCTATGGTCGCAGCCGAAGCCGGCTCGCAGCCCAGACCATATTGGCCAATAATTGCTTTCGCATCGCAAATCTCTTCGTCGGTTACCGCTCGTACAATTCCGTTACATAGAGCAATTGTCCTGAGGCACTTTTTCAAATTGACCGGCCGTGAAATTTCTATTGCCGATGCACAGGTATGCGGTGAGAAATTTTGGGCGGTCAAATCGGCGTAGTAGTCGTCGATTATTTTCTGCTCGACGCTGCCGTTGTTCCAGAGGAGCTTTTTGTTGTTGACCAAATCGGTTAGTGTCTTGGCGCCGGTAGCGTTAATAATAGCCATTCGCGGCACCTGCTCAATCAGGCCAAGCTGCTTCAATTCGTAAAAGGCCTTGCCGAATGCGCTTGAATTGCCCAGATTTCCACCCGGTACGATTATCCAGTCCGGCACTTCCCAGCCTAATTGTTCAATGATTCGATACATTATGGCCTTTTGGCCTTCCAGCCGGAACGGATTTAATGAATTGAGAAGATACAGCCCGAGCTGTAAACAGACGTCCTGCACCTGCCGCATACAGTCATCGAAATCACCGAGTATTTGGATGGTCTGTGCCCCGTAATCCATTGCCTGGCTGAGCTTTCCGAAAGCAATTCTGCCCGAACCGATAAAGACCGTGGATTTCAGGCCGCAATTGTGTGCGTATAAAGTCATCGATGCCGATGTATTGCCAGTTGAGGCACAGGCACATGATTTTGCACCGACCATCATTGCATGACTAAACGCTGCGGTCATACCATTATCCTTGAACGAGCCGGATGGGTTCAGTCCTTCATATTGAAGGTATAAACGTCCGGGTTTTACGTCCACGTACTCAGCTACCCCGTCGTTTTGCTGCAGAATTGTTTGGCCTTCGCCGATAGTTACTTTGTATTTGTCTTCACAGAAGTTCAGCAGCTCGCGGAACCGCCATACTCCTGAGAAATCCAGTCGATTGTTTCTTGTTGCCCAGCGTTTGGCGAAGTCGTTGAGCTTATGGGGGACTTCGATTTTGTCCCAGTTATATACTGCATCCAGCAGCTCGCCGCAGGCCGGGCACTTAAAGAGCGACTGGCCGCAGTCAAACTCAGCTCCGCAATCGGGATTAATACATTTTTGGTAAGCAGCATCAGTTTGTTTTGAGGTACTCATATACCAATTCCTTTTTACTTTATTAAGCTCTGCCTCGATTATAAACTAAAACCAAGCCTTTTTGTACAGAAATTAAGTTTGTGTCTCCATGTTTACCGTAAGGGTCGCTAATCACGATTCACAATTTACGAATTTTCGTTGATTTTTTCTATGAGTGCCGGCAGTTCACAAAGCCGATTTATTTTCCAGGCACCTTTCGGTATTTTTTTGCCGATATTGGTATAAGCGGTTTTTAGAACGGGCTTCATACCAATTTTTGCAGCAGGTTTAATGTCATTATCGATTCGGTCGCCTACGAACAATATGTTTTCCATCGCTTCGCCGATTTTTTCAGCAGCCGCCTCAAAAATTCTGAAATTTGGCTTTCTAAAATTAAATTCGTAGGAATAAAGTTTAACCGCGAAGAAATCCAGTATTCCCAGTCGTTCCAGATGTTTTTCCAACGAACTGCTTGTTATAAAGGTGTTTGAAACTATACCGAGTTTCAGCCCCGCTTTTTTAAGCGAAGCTAATGTTTCGTTGATATTTTCTTCAGCCTGTGCGACTCTGCTCAATGGTTCATACCAGAGCCACGCCAGATGCTGCCATTGTTCATCATCGAGTTTATACCCTTTTTTTTCACCGATTTTTTTTAGCAGCTCCAGAGCATCAAAGTCCTTTCCGGTTATGTTCGAGAGGAAATATCTGAGGCGAATAGCAGTCAGGTTTCGCCGACAGTAGCTTTTGAAGCTTTCGGGCGGCTGAGAACAGCTTTGCAAAAACTTGTATGACAGTTTGGCCCCCTGCCTGAACAGTTTTGATGTATTGACTTTTCCGAAGCTCAGCAAGGTCTCACCGAGGTCGAAAAGAACCGCTTTGATTTTTTTGTCCGGCAATTGCTTCATCCTTCTTAGAATGGGTATATGAGTAGATGAGTTTATGCGTATATGCGTTGAATCATTTACTCATCCACTCATTTACTCATCCACTCATTAGCCGAGGTGGGAGTCGAACCCACACGCCCATTCGGGCAGGGGATTTTAAGTCCCCAGCGTCTGCCATTCCGCCACTCGGCCTTATCCGGCAAGCTACTATATTTTGCGAGATTTTGCAAATTGTTTCCCAGCCCAGGTATTTCATCCTCGCATCCCGGGATTTTGAGACTATTTAAGCCAAGCTTATTAACAATGAGCCGTTAGGCCATAATTCCAATGCCTGTGCCTGCGAAAGCAGGTATAAGCTGCAAAAACAAACAAAAGCAGTAAAAATCAAACAAAAAGTGTTCTGGATATTCTATAAAGTTTTTGGCGGATTTTTCCTGGGGGTGCCAAGTCCGCAGGGACGATTAATTTATGCTTACTACTCTAAAATCTAAAAAGGGTACAAGTCTCGTCGAAGTGATGGTGGGTGTTTTGGTTTTCGCAATCGTTGTACTTGCGTGCCCTTTTCTCTTTGCATTCGGAAGAGGCGAGATTAAGCGCCAGGAACATCATCGGACAGCTGTAGAATTAGCCGCTCAGAAGTTAGAAGAGTTAAGAGCGTGCAACTACAATGACATAGAACAAGGCGACTCAAACACCTCGCTTTCTTTAAATGACTTATCCTACTCTCGAACTACCGAGATAGTCACGGAAAATGGTGGGTTATATAAAAGGGCAAATGTTACTGTTCGCTGGGGGCCGACGGGAACTGAGCATAGTGTCATTCTAAGCACTATTATTGCTCCTGAATAGGTCAATCCAATGAAAACAATAAGGCGGAGAGGTTTTACCCTGGTAGAACTTATGGTCGCTACCCTTGCCGGCATTATACTGGTCCTGGCTACGGGTATGCTTGTGTCTATCGGGCATAACAACTGGAATGCAGCCTGGAAAAGAGCAAATCTTCAAAGAGATGCTCCTATGCCATGCTTAGAATGAGCCGTCCTATTAGAGCGGGAACTTCAGCAAAAGTGGAGGCTTATGGCAAAGGCCTAAGGATATACACAGAAGGAGGCTGGATGAGATTTTTTCTTGCTCAGGGAGCTTCACAAGCGTGACGCCAGATGCCAGATACGAGATAGAAGATGCGAGATAAATCGAGGCTTGAACCGGCAAAGAAAGTCCCCAATTCGTTCTGTTGCCTGAATCAGCCGAATCCTACGCTCAAGTCTCTTTAGTTGTGGGTCGCTACCGGCTGGAAGGCGGGCCTTTTTTATCTTTTCGACAGCATCGTTTAATTTGCCCATCGCCATAGAGGCAATGGCGGAATCCCGCAGGGCCAAGACGTGCTCAGGCTTAATGTCAAGCGTATGGCTGAAAAACTCCGCCGCTTCCTCGTATCGTTTTTTTGACGCCTGGATAAATCCAAGGTAATAATATGCATCGGCACTGGCGCTATCTATATCGAGAGCCTTAAGTAAACAGGCTGTTGCGTAATCCGGCTGATCAATTCTCAGGAACATCGAGGCCATTGAGGCCAGTACTTGGGCATTGCCCAGTTCACGTTCCACCTCCGAAACCAGATATGCTTTTGTCTCCTTCTCACATCCTCTTGTTAAAGCGCACTGGGCCAGTCGGTACCGTGGCCCTGCCAGGGTACTATCCTTTTCCAGTGCTTCGTTGAATAGTTTTACCGCCTGTTCATAATCATTATTGTCGAGAGCAATTTCACCAAGATAAAATGATGCGACCGCAGAATCCGGTTTGAAATCAAGTATCCTGTTAAATTTTTCTTTCGCGGACTCAATATCACCGACTTCGAGCAGAAGCAGTCCGAAATCGAGAATAACATCGAGGTCGCCGGGATTTGTGCGCAGCTCCGCCAGAAAATGCTCCCGGCTGCGCTCGCCGCCGCCGTTGGCCCAGTATGCCTGAGCTATTCGGTAATTGATTTGGGGATGAGTCGGTTCGAGCTTGGCCGTCTTTTGCCAGCAGTGGATAGCTTTTTCGTATTGGCCCCGAATGAATAGACTATTGCCGATATTATAGTAACAAAGTGCGCAGTCAGGCTTTATCTGCTGGGCAAGATAAAACATCTCTTCAGCCAGACTGTGTTGTTCCATTTCCGTATAGGCAATTATTCGATTGCAGTAGCAGGGCTCAAAAGTCGGGTCAAGCTGCTGAATATGCTCAAAAGTACTGATGGCCAAATCATATTGTCCCGTACGGGTATAATCGATGCCTAACGAGTTTAATATCTCAGGGTCATCAGGATTTAGCTCAAGAGCGGTTTCATATTCGGCTATCGCCTCTTCGAAGCGATTGATTGCATCGAGGGCAAGGGCCTTATCGAAATGCCAGGCACTGTTTGACGGGCTTACCTGCAGAGCCGCTTCCAACTCCAGCAGCGCCTGTGATATTTTGCCGTCTTCATAAAGTTCATGAGCTCGCCGGGCGTTGTGCTCGGCTTTGTCATAGGAGCCGAATATCATATCTTCGAACGGCATAATCGCACATCAATTTTTCTTTAGCTCAGCCAACCACACTCCTCCAATCGCGTTATCGCCAATAAATTCTTATCGAGTTAGCTGTTTTTCCCCGGCAAAAGGGCTTTTTGCCTTAAGCAAAAATTTTGCTGGCAATTTGAACTATAAGCTCTTAAAATTGCTTATGTTAGCTTCCAGCGACAAAACAACCTGAGTTGAAACTCTTTTGCTGCGGCATTGTTTTTCTGGAAAGCGGCAGCATTTAGTCTTATAATGCATCGCTGCCGGTGCGAGCTTGACAGGATAACCGCAGCTTCGTTTATGAACCGAAACGTTTGTTTTTGGAGAGCGGAAAAATATGGTTAAAGAAATTAAAGGCCGATTAACTGCTGGAAAAGGCAGTTATGCTATTGTGGTCAGCAGATTCAACGAATTTATCAGTGCCAGATTGCTTGCCGGTGCCGTTGATTGTCTCACTCGTCACGGTGCTTCTGATGAGCAGATATCTGTAGTGTGGGTCCCCGGAGCGTGTGAAATCATCGTTGCAGCAAAGAAACTTGCCCAGAGCGGCAAATACGCAGCCGTTCTTTGTCTTGGTGCGGTCATACGCGGCCAGACCTCTCACTACGATTATGTCTGTCAGCAGTTAGTCAGGGGCATTGGGCAAATCAATTATGATTCTCCGACTCCGGCGATTTTTGGCGTTTTGACCTGTGAGACACTTGAGCAGGCCGTTGACAGGGCCGGTGCGAAGATGGGCAACGCCGGCGCCGATGCGGCAATGACCGCGATGGAAACAATCGATGTACTGGAACAGATTTAGCCGCACTATTTGAAAATTAATAATACCTGCTAATAATCAATAATCGATAGTCAATGTAAAAAGGGCCGGCAGGTGGACAAAAGAACAAGGGCCAGAGAACTGGCAATGCAGGGATTATACCAGCTCGATGTGCAGGGTCCGGAGCTATTAGAGCGGTTGGGTGAGTTCTTCATAGAAAATGAATCCGACGATTTTGTCCGCAAACTTGCCCTGGATTGGAGCAGAGGTGTATGGGAAAATTTGGCCGGGTGTGACGAACTGATTACAGCCTCAACAATAAAGTGGGGATTGTCCCGGCTTTCTTTTGTTGACAAAAGTATTTTGAGATTGTCGGTTTATCAGTTAAAGTTCTGTCCTGATATACCGCCGAAGGTTGTCATAAACGAGGCTATCGAGCTTGCCAAAAAATTCAGCACCGCTCAGTCGCCGGCCTTTGTTAACGGAGTGCTTGATGCCGTCTTAAAAAAAATTACCGCCGCTCAATCGAATAACGAATCGCCGGTAACTAACGGGGGTCCCCAAACGCGATAAACGGCGTTTGGGGTGGCCTCTGCGAGAATCAGGTATGAGAACAATTGCGGTCTTAAATCAGAAAGGTGGGGTGGGAAAAACCACTACGGTAGCAAATATCGCCGCAGCCTTTGCTGAGATGGGCTTGAAAGTGGTTGTTCTTGATTTGGACCCTCAGGCACATCTGACGATACATCTCGGAGTTGCCCCTCAAATCGCCGGCTCCGGCTCATATAAAGTCCTCACTCAGTCAGCCGGTTTTGAACAGGAAATTATGCTTGTGAGGCCTAATCTTTGGCTGCTGCCGGCTGATATTAACCTCGTCGGCGCAGAAAGCGAGCTGGTCAGCGTCGTCGGCAGGGAAACCGTCTTGCGAGAGGCCCTCAGAACCGCTCAGGACAACTTCGATTATGTTATGATTGATTGTGCCCCTTCGCTGGGACTGCTCACACTCAATGCCCTTGCTGGGGTCGATGAAGTTTTAATACCGCTTCAGCCGCATTTTCTCGCGCTGCAGGGACTTGGAAAGCTCCTCCAGACAGTCGAGCTCGTCAACAAAAGAATCAATCCTGCCCTCAAGGTAAAATGGATTTTGCTCTGTATGTTCGACAGCAGGGCTTCACTTCCCAGCGAAGTAAGGACTGATATACAACAGTTTCTTGATAATGCCCGCGGAACCGATTGTCCCTGGGCGCAGGCACGGATTTTACCTACTTATATCAGAACTAATATCAAACTTGCGGAAGCCCCAAGTTACGGCAAAACAATCTTTGAGTATGAGCGGAATTGTCACGGCGCCCAGGATTACCGGAAAGCAGCCGAATTCATACACACGCCTTTGCAGCCGCAGATTCAACCTGAACCGGATACCGTCGTTGAAGAAGAGGCAGCCACACCCCCAATTGAAATCAGGCCAATCCCGCAGCCTGATTCACAAACCCACCCCTCGGAATTCACACGGACACCATCCGAACAAAACCAGCCGGAGCCGGGAACTCTCTGACAGAAAGTTGCTTCTGTTTATGGTTCTTTAGGGGGGTTCCCCAAACGGGCTTCGACTGAGCTCAGCCGAATGTCCATTCTTTTGCGTTTGGGGGCCCGCTGTCAGCCTGTCAGGATTTGACAGTTGCTCTGTGATGCAGCTTAGGAACTTTGCCGCATAGAATTCATTTATAACTCGATTGTCAACAGCTAAAGTCAGGGTTACCATTTTCCGCACCACCGCCTTGCCGTTTTGGGGCAGAACCGTTGGAATTATATTTCCGACCGCCAGAATGGTACTGGCCGGCGGCGGCACTATTGCCCAAAAGGAATCTATATCGTAGGCGCCGAGATTACTTAAGGCTATTGTTTCTGGTTCCATCTCAACAAGCGTTAGTTTATTATCGCGTCCTTTTTCGGTCAGTACCTTTTCCAGTTTTGCGATTTCGACCAGGCTTTTTTTGTCTGCTTCTTTTATCACCGGCACAACAGTTCCCTGGGGGGCATTGACAGCAAAGCCCACGTTGAGCGAATCGGCGAACCTGATGTTGTCACCTTCGAGCTTGCCTGTCATTAGGGGGTATTTTCGGGCCGCCAGTGCCAGCGAACGAATATAAAAGGTGTTTGTTGTTATTTTGACCCCAAAGTTTTTGCGAAGTCCAGGTCGAAGTTTGAGCATTTCCGTAACGTCTGCCCTTGATTCGAGGTAGAAGCAGGGCTTATTGGCTTTCGATTCCAGCATCCTTTCGCAGATGAGCTTCTGGATTCTGGTTAAGCCGATAGAACTGCCAAAACGCTCCTTATTGAGTTCCGGCGACTCAATATGATTTTTTACTGGAATTTCCAAAGCCACCTCTGTTATTTTTACTTTCACAGTATAATACCGGACAGCAATTTTGCCAACGCTTTTTTGGAGTGCTCGTTATGAATCCAAAGGTTTCGGATA
>CAZMCN010000014.1:0-25051 GCA_964564845.1 uncultured Pirellulales bacterium
CCCGCTGCTGTGGGCCCTGCGGTGTCAAGCAATAACATACCTTTTTGCCGGCTCGGTTCGCCACCACCTGAACAGGCACAATTATAACATCATTTAACTGCTCAACGAGAATTTCAACCTTGGCCGACATCCCTGGTTTGAGAAATTCATAAGTGCCCTTGATGCTGACCTGTGTAGTATAAACCTTAAGGTCGGGACTTAGCCAGCTCTGCTGAGGGTCGGGCAGCGGCGCAACTCCAATCACTTCGCCGTGAAATACCCTATCTGGGAAGGCATCAATGACAATTTTTGCACTTTGACCCGGACGAACTTTGGTAACAGAAGATTCGTGGACGTTAATCTCAGCTATCATTTCGGCGGTATCCGGCAGTGAAATGATATCCTGGCGCTGATAAACCGTGGCCCCCTCTTCGATGACCCTTTCTCTGCGCCCCCGACGGTCGCTGCTTGAAGCATATGTCACCAGCCCTGCTGCCGGTGCCTTGATTATGCAGGCATCAATCTGTCTTTTTAGTTTTTCCAGGCGGCTTTTTCGCAAATTATAGCGTGCTTCGGCGCTTTTCAAAGTGGCCAGGTTCTGGGCAAGCCTTGAACGTGCACGGGCAAGCGTTCGCGCCAACTCAAGTTTTGCCTCATAATGATCGCTAAGCAGTTTTTCAGCCTCCTTTGGAAAATCGTAAAGCTTAAATAATTCCAGAGCTATCTCGGCCCGTTCTTTCTGAATGTTCAGACTGTTTACATCCAGTATATCTGTCTCCAGCTCGGTTTTTGAGACGAAATTGGCGTCGTAAAGCATCCGGGTGCCGTCCAACTGGTTGATTGCTCTTTTTAGTTTCATCTCGGCCAGAGTAATATTGTCAATGTATTCCTTGAACTGCTGCGAAGCTGCCCCGCCAAGGCTGTTGGTATCATTAAGGAGAAAGGCAATATCGGTCGGATTCGGGACATCGTTTGCATCACCGATAAATTTCTTCGCTACGGCCTCACCCAGATATTTCTTAAAGTCCATCAATGCAAACTTTACCTTCAATTGGTCTTCGGCAATATCACTTTCATTTTGTTTGAGCTGAATTTCATAGGCCTCTCTTGCCTCTGCATAGCTTGCCTCGGAAGCGGCAAAATCGATCTCCCGCTGGGCAAGCTCTTCCTCCAGCGAAGAAGAATCCAGTTCAAAAAGCATCTTACCGTTCTTTACATCCTCTTCGGTTATGTAAGTGCCCTCGGGAACTAAACTGATTATCGTCGCTTGGCCTTCAACTTCGGACTTAATATTTATGGAGTTGCGTGCCTTGATACTGCCGCTTTCGGTAACAGTAACGACTAAATCATCACGACGCACCGTAAATGTGCCAAGACTTTTGCTTGATACGGCGGAAGTTGCGGACTTCATCGAGACCAGAAACACCATTGCTGCTACTATTGCGGCAAGGATGAGAATACCCAGCAGCCATTTCACAGTCTTTCCGAATCGGCGTCCGCCGGGGCTTCTGAACATTTCTTTATTTTCTCTTTCTTTATTCATTTTATAGTTTGCTCCCACATACCATCCGGCCTGACCTGCAGGATACCGGTATCCCGGAAAAAAGTCAACTTTGCGATTGTGTGCTCAATCAGAGCTTCGGTAACACGATTTTGCGACTCAAGCAGGGCGTCCTGCGACTCAAGCATAAGCCGAACCGTCCCTCGCCCGATGTCCAACAACATTTCGTTATTCTCAACGCGTTTTTTGGCCAAATCAAGGCTGATTTTTTGGATACGGTACTTTTCCGCCGCCTCTTCGAGCTGACGATAGGCCTGCCGCACGTCGAATTTTACTTCTTCCATTTGTTCATCGTATTCACGCTGTCGCTGTTGTAATGTTATCAGTGACTCCCGATAAGCATTGCGCTCGGCTTTTCGGTCAAAGGGCAGGACGGCTTCAATTCCGAGTTCATAACCACCCCTGTGAAACTGTAGGCTGGCTACTTCAGTCTCAGGTTTCGAGTCGACCCGGGCGCTTCCGACAAGATTAAGCTCGGTGCCGAGGCTGTCAGCGGCCAACTGAACTTTACGCACGGCATCGTTAATCCCGTCACATGTGTTGGCCAAATCCAGACGCCGAAGCAGTGCTGTTTCAATTGCCATATCCTGTGTAAAATCAGGCTCGCTTATCCCAATCTCCTCAAGTGCCCTGAGCTCATTCTGGTCCAGTTGTATGTCAACATCGGTTGGTAGAGATAACCTTATCTTGAACCTGTCAAGCTGCTGTTGATAATTTTGCTGGGCCCTAATGTAGTTATCCTGGGCATTTAGTTCGCTTTGCTCGGCCTCATCCACGTCAAAATGCGCCTTGCGGCCGAATTTTGCTTCCATCTCCAGACGCTTTTTGGAAACAACTTTACTTTTATAACTATTTAGGGCATTTGTTACCCTGTCGGCCTGCTGCAAAACACGATAATAGTCATTTACAATCCCGACCACAAAGTTTTTTCGATAGCGGTTGAACGAACGTATCTGATAAAGGGCGTTGCGTTCGGCCTGGGTCAGATTCTCAAAGGCGACTTTTCCGGCGCCGCCGCCCAGCAAAGGCACAGTCACAGAAGCACTTAGCACCGAGGCCAGCGTAGTCCGCGGGTCGCCGGTAAGAAAACGCGCCCACTCAATCGCCAGGCCGGTCCCAATCTGAATCCCGTTGGCAAGGAGCTGCATATGGTCAAAACCAAACCCTTCTTCCCCGGAATCAACGCTCACATCCTCAAACTTGTCTCCCTTATTGTCAGTACCCCTGGCATACTTTGCATCAACAGTCCCGAACCACTGCCGAGCGTATTGATGCCTGGTGAGCGTTAAATCAAGCGCTGCCAGGTAAAGCTGCTCTTTCTGGGTTTGGTAGTCTCTGTTTTGCTTTGTAGCTGTAGCGACAGCCTGTGCAAGAGATAAAACCTTCGATGGCGGTATAACTTCTTCCGCCGATAGCTTATTCGGCTCGAAATCCGAATCGCTGACGATATAATTTGCCTTTTGGCCGAAACTGTCTTGCCATTTGCCATCGATAATTTTGTACACTTCTTTATCAGCATCGGCTTTGTGGTACTCTTTGCTGCAGCCGCCCAAAATACCAAAAACAGCGACAAATGCCGCCAGTGTAAAGAGCGCTACTGGACGAAATTTACAACACATAACAGGAATTTTACCCTACTCCAAATCAACCCCGTAACACCATCGCAATCTGTTTAGGTTATTATACCACAATAGCTTATAAAAGAAAAGCCCAAAACCGAACAATCCCGGTGCAAATACACCTAACAATGAATTATGCGCAACATTTTGCACCGGTAGTTCCAATAAAATCCTCAAATTCACCCAATTACAGGCCAAACCCCGGCTGCACAGGTACTTTTTTTACCAATTATTACACGTAAAATTAGACGTTTTAGCCTGTAAAAATATTGCTGAAAAAAGGCTCTGGGTATGGTTATTGGTTATTTATGGAGGGACGAGCAGGAGGAAAATCATTGATTATCGATTATTGATTATTTGTGTTGAAATTGCTTTGCGATGCAGGTTTGAGATTGGGGTGAGGTTGAGATTGCCGCGGCCTGCGGCCTCACAATGACAGTTTTTTAATAGATTCCTCGACTGCGCTGCGCTTCGCTCGGAATGACCTTGCACCAAATTACAGCAGCAGCTTAATTGGTGCAGGACTGGCCATTTAATTGATTCCTTCGGTTTCACTCAGGATAAGTCTCGCGTGAATGACACATAGACAAACCCGCCGAATAAAATTCGGGGGCTAAATATCAAGCAACCCCGGTCGGAGGCCGTAATGAAAGCAGGATAGTTTTTTTTGCGCAGCCTTTGCAATGGTCGCAGGATAAGGGTATAATGGCGTCCGGCTGTAAGAAAAAAACGAAATTTTTTGTTATTTAGACGGGATTTACAGGATAATTTAATTGCATAGGAATTTGTATTAGCCACAGGGACGCAGAGATATAAAAATATTCAAAAGTATTAAAATTCCCTTGTTATCCTGTCCATAAGCATTGAGGATGCAGATTATGTTTCAGTACAAGATGCCGTTAATAATAACGTTAGCTATTATTTCGTTGCCGGTTTTCGGTGCCGGCCCAACCAAAGCCCGCCAGCAGCAACCGGTGACCTACCGTCTTGAGGAGGGGAAACTAACGGGGCTGTCTGAGCAAACGGGCGACAGGTACCGGCTCAAAGTCGCTCGAATCAAACAGCTCCTCAATATGGGCAAAGGTGAAGAACTAAACAAAGCACTTCTCGAATTGAAAAAAGACTTCCCCGAAATTGCCGGGTCGGACCTTGACGCCTTTATCAGGGCAGAGTCGCTCTACTGCGAGGGCAAATTCGTCAGGGCCGTCAGAGCTTATGATAATTTTCTGGCTGAATTCCCTGAAAGCGCTCTCTATGAGGCATCGCTGGACAGGCAGTTCGCCATAGCTACCGCATATTTGGCCGGCCACAAAAAGCCGATACTGGGCATATTCAAAATGAAAGGATACGCCGAGGGCGAGAAAATTATGGAAAGGATTAGCAACCGTACAGGAGACGCTCCAATTAGCGTAAAGGCAAACCTGGCGATAGCCGACGGACTGGAAAAACGCTCCAAGTTCAATGAAGCATACCATAAGTGGTCTGAGATTCACTCACGATGGCCAACCGGAAAAATCGCAAAAGACGCACTGCTTGGTATGGCCCGGTGCAAACACTCCGCTTACAAAGGACCAAAATACGACCCTTCAAACCTGGTCAGCGCAAAGAGCTATTACGAAAATTTCAAACTGCGATATCCCCAAGATGCCCTGGATTTAGATGTTGACTCCAAATTAGAGCAAATAAATGAGCAATTGGCATACAAACAATTCAGCATCGGCAAGTATTATCGAAAAATCGGCCAAAAACAACCGGCAAATCTCTATTACCAAATGGTTCTTGACAACTGGCCGGACAGTTCCGCAGCAAAATTGGCCGCCAAAGAAATCGAAGGGACAGCAAAAAAATGAACAGGAACCAAAATCCCACCGTAAAAAGGTAAAAAAATGAAGAAAAAAGAACTCCAGACAAATTATAGACATCTGGCCAAAGCACAATGGGTTTTTCTGTGTACTCTGCTTTCTCTGTGTTTTATCGGATGTGCCGCCGATTCTTCCGCAACCGGCGGTTACTCAAGCGAATCACTGTTCCCACAGGATGTAAGCAGCGTCTATGTGGAGATGTTTGATAACCAAACCTTTCGGCGTGGAACGGAATATGAATTGACCGACGCCCTTGCCAAACGCATCGAGACGGAAACTCCATATAAGGTAATTTCCAGCCGCGACCGTGCCGATACAGTAATAAGCGGCCAAATAGTTTCAATAGCCGAGTTTGTCTTGAGCATTGAACGTCAAACCGGCAGAGCAATGGAAAAAGAGGTAAAGGTGCAGGCGGTGGTTAACTGGAAAAATCTCAAAACAGGTGAGCTGTTAATAGACAATAAGCCCGTCAGTGAATCTGCAAGTTATTCGACGTGGCAAAGTCAAAGCTTCAACTATGCGTCAAGTCTTGCAGCGAACCGTCTGGCACAAAAAATCGTAGAATTGATGGAAAAGGAATGGTAGTAGTGCTATTGGTGATGCGCAGGTCAAATCATGATAGAAGACACACGAAATATAAACTATGAGCAATAATCAAAGCAAAAAGCCATTGCGCCCGCGTCCCGGCCCGCAGGGCAGGCCTGGCAAAAAGCCGCCGCCAAGTTACAAGCGAAGCCCTTTTAGCTGGTTGATAATTCTGGCTGTGATAATCACAGTAATGATGATGCTGCGGCAGATGCAGAGCATCGATAAAATCAGGTGGGAGGAATTCGTCAATCATGTTGAAAACAGCCACATAGAAAGTGTTACAATAGACGAGACGGAAATAACGGGAAAATTCAACGAGCAGTATCTTGCAGGACTCGGGAAAAAAGGCAAGAAGTCATTTGTCGTTTATTATAAGCCGGCGCACTCGGACTGGCTCGGTGAATTGCTTAAGCAGATGAAGAATGACAATGTAAAGATTGACAGCGACCCGCCGCGCACCTGGATTCTGCATCTGTTGAATATCCTATTGCCGCTGCTTCTGCTGGTTGGATTTTTCTATTTTGTCTTCGCAAGGAATCTTCGCAGCGGCGCCGGCGGAATGCTGATGTCGTTTGGCCGAAGCAAGCATCGCCTGCAGAGTAAAGACAAGGCCAAGGTTACATTCGAGGACGTTGCGGGGGTAGAAGAAGCAAAGGAAGAGGTTGCGGAGATAATCGAGTTTTTGAAGAACCCGAAGAAATTCCAGCGATTAGGGGGGCGTATTCCAAGGGGTGTCTTACTCGTAGGCCCGCCGGGCTGTGGAAAGACGCTTCTTGCAAAAGCGATAGCCGGCCAGGCAGATGTTCCGTTTTTCAGCATATCCGGCAGTGACTTCGTGGAGATGTTTGTCGGGGTCGGCGCTTCGCGGGTACGCGACCTTTTCAAACAGGCCAAAGAGAATTCGCCCTGTATTATTTTTCTGGACGAAGTTGACGCAATCGGAAGAAAACGCGGCGCCGGATATTTCGGGGGAGGTCACGACGAACGCGAACAAACACTCAATGCCATTTTAGTTGAGATGGACGGTTTCGATACCAACGACCAGGTGATAGTGATTGCTGCAACGAACCGTGGTGATATTTTAGACCACGCCCTGACCCGCCCGGGGAGATTCGACAGGCAGATTTATGTCCCGCTGCCGGATTTGAAAGGAAGGGTCGATATTCTGAAAGTGCACGCAAAGAAAGTAAAATTAGGGCCTGATGCAAAACTCGAAAGACTCGCACGCGGCACCCCTATGTTCAGCGGAGCAGACCTGGCAGCAATTATTAACGAAGCCGCCCTGGCAGCAACTATGACAAATAAAGACCATGTCGAAATGGAAGACCTGGAAGAAGCACGCGACAAAGTGCGATGGGGCAGGGCAAAAAAGAGCGGGGTCATCGACGAGAAAGAAAAAAAAATTACCGCCTATCACGAAGCAGGCCATACCCTTGTTCAATCTCTGCTCGAAGATGCAGACCCACTGCACAAGGTAAGTATTATTCCCCGCGGGCCGATGGGTGGAGCAACTTTTGCCCTGCCGGAAAAAGACAGAACGATATTTACGAAAAAATACTGTATGGCGCTTATGCAGGTATGTTTCGGCGGACGAATTGCAGAAGAAATGTTCTGCGACGACATCACCAGCGGCGCACAATCGGACTTCCAGCAGGCCACCAATATCGCAAAGCAGATGATATTGACGTGGGGTATGAGTGAGCGGCTTGGCCTGATTAGTTATGAACCGCCTGCGGGTCTTAAGGAAATGATGTATGTGATGCCCGGCGAGAAGGACTATTCGGAGAAAACCGCCGAAGCAATCGACAAGGAAATAAAAAAAGTTACCGATGAGGCATACAAACAGGCAAAAGACCTGATAGAAATGAACAAAGATAAGCTTGAGCGGATAGCAAATGCCCTGCTAAAGTATGAAACGCTTGATGCCGATGATGTTGAGGCGATTCTCAAGGGCGAAGAATTAGACAAGCCAACCGTTACCGATTTGTTAGCCGCCGAGCAGGCCAAAGACGATAAAACCGACCCTGGGCAAAAAGAAAACCAAAAACCGTCAAACAGTTAATATCTCTTTTGTTCACATTACCTCTAATATATGTTCAAAAAAACATCTGCGATATTGTTAGCAGTCTGCGTTTTAGTAATCAGCGGTTTTCTTTTTGGCCAAAACGCAAAGGGGCAAAGCTCGCCCCCTGCCGGTGTAATTGAAACTGATATTGTTAGCGTATCGGTTGAGCAGCAATACGAATCGGTTCGGCCGAGGAGCCTGTCTGCTCTGGCGGTCCATTTTGAATTGAAAAATGATTGGCACTTTTACGCATCGGCAGAAACCCCGCCCGGGGGATTGAATCTTAAGGTTACAGCGGCCGCCAAAAACCACATAATCTTTTCCGAGCCGATATTTCCTCAGTCGCACATATTTGTTGATAAATTTTCAAACGAGAAAATCGAGGTGTTCAGTAGCAAGTTCACAGTGTTTTTGCCTTTTAGTGTTGCTGACGTTGATTTGAAACCCGCCGAAAGTATCAGTGTCGCTGTAACAATCGGTATCGATGGAGCGTTATGCTCAAGTGCGGCCTGTCGGTTTCCGAAATACCCCGGTTTAGAAACAGTAATCAAAATCGACGCCGGCGCAGCGATGAGCACACCTAAATTTGCTTTGCCGGATTTAACAGAGAAGGCACCAAAAAGCGAAACAGTACTGGCAAGTCAATGGGCGGATTATTCGGTCTGGTTTGCTTTGCTGCTGGCATTTTTGGCGGGTGTGATACTTAATATTATGCCGTGTGTTTTGCCGGTGATACCGTTGAAGGTTCTGAGCATATTCGAGCAGGCCAAAGAAAGTAAGTCACGGTGCATCGCAATGGGGCTTTCGTTTTGTCTTGGGATACTTTTGTTTTTTGCAATCCTTGCGATTTTAAATATCATCCTTCGTCTCGGTTACGGAACGGTTTTCCAGTGGGGAGACCATTTCAGGCATCCGACTTTTATTATAAGTATGTCCCTTTTGATGACGGTGCTGGCGTTGTTTATGTTCGGTCTCTTCACTATTGGCGTTCCTTCATCAATAGCATCTAAGGCAGGGGGCGGCAAAGGATATTCGGGCTCGGTTGGGATGGGCTTTTTAGCTGCGATTTTGAGCACACCCTGCAGCTTTGCGATATTGACGGCGGCTTTTGCGTGGGCACAGACACAAAACCCGGCATTAGCTACTGCTGCTATAATGCTGATTGGTATAGGAATGGCCGCACCGTATGCGATACTTACATCAATGCCGTCACTTCTGAAGTATCTGCCCAGGCCCGGAAGATGGATGGAGCTGTTTAAGCAGGCCATGGGATTTGTTCTTTTGATTGTGGCGGTCTGGCTTGTAACGGCGCTGCCTCAGATACGCTGGATGAGCGTGTTATACTTTGCTGTGATACTGGCATTTTGCGTCTGGATGTGGGGCGGATGGGTTACTTTCAATACGCCGAAAGCTCGCAAATGGGTTATAAGAGTTATTGCAGTCGTTCTTGCGGTGAGTGCAGGTCTCTGGCTGCTGCCGGGACCCAGGGCAAAAACAATTGAGTGGCAGGATTATGATGCAGCCTTGATTGAGCGGGCGGCGAAAGAGCAAAGACCTGTTTTAATTGAATTTATGGCGGATTGGTGTCTGACGTGCAAGGCGGTGGAAAAAACGGTATATGCGAGACAAAGCATTGCCAAGTTAATACAGCGTAAGGGGGTTTTGGCCATAAAGGCCGATACCACCCTAAAAAATCATCCTGCGACGCTGGCCTTGAAGAATAAATATGATGAGCCGGCTGTGCCTGTGAGTATATTGCTTATACCGGGCCGAGAAGAGCCGGTAAAACTGCACGGGTTTGTGATAGGCGCAAAGCTGGAGGAGCTTTTGAAAGGATTGCCGGAGAAGGAGCTGAATATTAATGGCAGCAAAGAAGAAAAGAATAAAGGTTGAAAAAGAAGATGCTGCCCGGCGGGTGGGTAAAATTTGGCCGATATTGAATGAAACATACCCGCGGGCAAGGACCGCACTAAAATTTACAAATCCACTGGAACTTTTAATCGCCACAATTTTGTCGGCCCAATGCACAGATGTCCGGGTCAATATGGTGACAAAAGTTGTATTCAAAAAATACAGGTCGGCCCGTGGCTGGGCAAAAGCTGACGTAAAAGAAATCGAGTCGGACATCAAAAGTACCGGTTTTTACCACAACAAAGCAATCAATATAAAGAGCTGCTGCACAAAGATAATGGAGCGGTTCGGCGGGGAAGTGCCCGATAAAATCGAGGAGCTTGTTGCCCTGCCGGGCGTAGGCAGAAAAACCGCAAATGTTGTGCTGGGCAATGCCTTCGGCAAACCGGCGATAGCCTGCGATACACACGTGATTCGGCTGTCGAGGCGATTAGGACTTTCCGAAAACAGTGACGCCGTAAAGTTGGAACTTGATTTGGCCGAAATAATACCGAAAAGAAACTGGACAACGTTCAGTCATCTGCTGATTTTTCACGGTCGAAACGTCTGCAAGGCACGTAAGCCCGATTGTAACAACTGCCCGATTTCAAGATACTGCCCCGCTGCAAACAATCCGGATTTATGGTAAAATCCGCATCGTATGAAACGAAAATTGTAATACGAACAGAAGATGTAAGATTCAAAATAGAGAGAGTTTGTTATGATAGAGTTCATTGACAGTCCCGTAAAAGACATCTGGCGGATATTCAGAGTAATGGCTGAGTTCGTGGAGGGATTTGACGAGCTTGGTGCGATAGGGCCTGCGGTTTCAATTTTTGGCTCATCAAGAGCGTCTCCGGATGAGCCATATTACAAAATCGCACAGGAAACCGCCTCGGAGCTGAGCAAAGCGGGCTTTGCCGTGATAACCGGCGGCGGAAGCGGAATTATGGAGGCTGCAAATAAAGGTGCAGCGGAAGCAGGCGGCAAAAGCATCGGGCTTAACATAGAGCTGCCGATGGAACAAATACCAAACGAATACCAGAATTTGTCACTGCACTTTCGGTATTTCTTCTGCCGGAAGGTGATGTTCCTCAAATACGCCCACGGCTTTATAGTTTTCCCGGGCGGCTACGGAACTATGGATGAGTTCTTCGAGTCGCTGGTATTGATTCAGACCTTAAAGCAGGCATCTTTCCCCGTAATCCTGATGGTCAGCGAATACTGGGAAGGCTTTATCGACTGGATGAAGCAGACCGTTCTGGGTAAGCACAATTATATTTCACCGGAAGATTTGGATGTGTTCACGCTGGTAGATAAGCCGGAAGATGCGACAAAGATTATAGTGGACTTCAGAGAAGCACGCGGACGCAGCGGACTGGATTTGCCGTCGGGAATGAAGAAGACCTAAAATCAAAACTAATGATTCGGATTACATTTTTTCACTTTTCGCTTTTTTTCATCGCCTTAACCAGGCAGTTCAGCAGATATTTTTTGGCCGGGCCGCCGAGATGCTCCCAGGGCAGAATTTCATCGTGGCTAAATTGCCTCCCGGCGGTATCTTCAATTGCCATTGCGAACTTCTCAAAGCTCTTCTGCCAAAGGTCATAATCGAAACACTCGTTCCACAAATCGAACTTTGCGCCGCTGCGCCAGGCCGACTCAATAACATCGCCCAGACGTCTGTCGCCTCTGCCTATTGCTGATTCCAGAACACTTCGGCCTATATCGTGAAACTTAAAGTGCAGAAATTTTGCACTAAGCCTTCTCTTCTCATCGAGTATCAACCGTTCTGCGCGCTCGAAATAGGATTTGTCCCTTTGGCCGAGCCAACCAAACGGAGTATGCGGCTTGGGGACAAGCCAGCTTACGGCGATATTGATTTGCCCCGTTCCGCCGTCAACTTTTTTACGAAGTTTTGCCAACTGGAACGCCAGAGCGGCAATTTGCTTTATATCCTTTTCGGTCTCGCCGGGCAATCCGACTATAAAATACAATTTTAATTTTTGCCATCCGGCCTGATACGCCGACTCTACAGCCGCAAATAAATCCTCATTTCTGAGCGGCTTATTGGTAATCCGTCTCAATCTTTCGCTGCCTGTCTCAACTGCAATTGTTAAACCGCCTTTTCTAACCGGCGTTGCTAAATCAGGAATCAGTTTCAACTGCCGGTCCACACGGAGACTCGGCAGTGACAGGCTGACATACTTGTCCTTGAAATATTTGTGCATCTGCGAGAGCAGTTCTTCAAGATTCGGATAATCGGCGGTTGATAAACTAAGCAGACTGACCGTGTCGAAGCCGGTCGCCTTGTAAGAGGCCTTTGCAATATTCATAATCTTTTCAATGCTGCGGTAACGAACGGGTCTTCTGCAAAAACTCGCCTGGCAAAAAAAGCATCGCCTGGGGCAGCCCCGCATAATCTCAACACTGACACGCTCGTGGACAGTTTGTACAAACGGCACTATCGGACGAAGAGGGGCAGGGGCGTTTCCAAAATCTTTTACAACGGCGTTTTTGACTCTCCCTGGCAAATCAGGCAGGGTCGGCTCCAGACTTTTTATTTTCGACCCGTTATATTCAAACCTGTAAAAAGCAGGTACATAGGCCCAGTCGAATCGTTTAGCGATTTCGAGCAGAATCTCTTTTTTCGAAGTGCCGGCTTTTTTGCCGGCCTTTGCCAGGCCGGCCAGCTCGACAACCGCTTCTTCGCCTTCGCCGAGTAAAAACAGGTCAAAGAAATCCGCCACCGGTTCGCAGCAATTTGCCATACCGCCGCCGCCGATTATCAATGGGTCGTCTTCGGCCCTCAAAGAGCTGCGGACATTCATACCGCCCAGGTCAAGCATATTGAGCACATTCGTATAACAAAGCTCGTTCGTTAAACTGAATCCCACAATATCAAAGCTCTTGAGAGCCGCCTTTGACTCCAGAGAAAAAAGCGGGATTTCTTTTTGACGCATTATCTGTTCGGCATCAAGCCAGGGCGCAAAGATGCGCTCGGCGGCGACACCATCGATTCGGTTATTAAGTATATCGTAAATAATCGCAAGGCCGGTATTGCTCATCGCCACTTCATAAATATCCGGAAAGCACAACGCCACCGTCAAATCGCACTGCGACAGGTCCTTTTTGATTTGATTTATCTCGCCGCCGATATATCTGGCCGGCCTGCGAACATACGGCAAAAAGTCCCGTTCAACCCGCTCGGACAATATTGTTATTTCCTTTTTACGCATAGCAGCATTATACCTTATAAAAAGAATTATTGAACGTTGGCATCAGAGAAACTAAAATCAGTTTTCTAAAAATGTGCGCCGAAAGGTTAATTATGAATAAAAAACACCGGATTGCGATTGGAATTTTTGTCGGGCTTTGCCTGATTGCGGCGTTGTATTTTTCCATCGCCGCACAAAAAAAATCATTCCACTCGAAAGAGCTGATTTATAAAGACAGCTCGATGCGTCTTGTTATGGGGACATTTGCCCATATCACTGCCGTTGCGCCGGATTCAAATACGGCTGATAAATGTATCGAGACGGCTTTTGAGAAGATTGGCGAGATTGAGGAGCTTGCCAGCTTTCACAGCAACAGCTCGCAAATAGCTTATGTAAATCGCAGCGCCTATGAAGCACCTGTCAAGGTAAGCGAATCGATTTTTGAGGTTCTGCAAAAAGCCGTGGAGTTCAGCGAACTCAGCGAAGGTGCATTCGATATCACGGTCGGGCCGTTAGTGGAGCTTTGGCGTCTCAGCCAGGAGGCTAATTCGGTCCCGAGTGATAATGAGTTAGCTGACGCCCGCTCCAGGGTCGGCTACACAAAACTTATACTCGATTCCAATGAAATGAGCGTCCAGTTTGCCGTTGAGGGGATGAAACTGGATTTGGGCGGGATAGCAAAAGGATACGCTATCGATAAAGCAGTTGAGGCGATGCAGAACTGCGGAGCGGCAGGCGGAATGGTCGATATCGGCGGTGATATTAAGTGCTTCGGCACCGGGCCGAAAGGTCGAGAAAACTGGCAAATCGGACTCGAAGACCCGAAAAAGGCAGACGAGGGTATTGGCAGTGGTGAGTTATTGGCGGTACTGAAACTGACAAATATAGCCATTGCAACGAGCGGGGACTATCGGCGATTTGCCCTTATAGAAGGCAAAAAGTACAGTCACATTATTGATACCAAAACCGGCTCCGGCAGTAATGAGTTGTCAAGTGTAACTGTTATTTCAAAGAATGCAACCGACGCTGATGCTCTGGCGACGGCGGTCAGCGTGATGGGGCCTGAAAAAGGCCTTGCCTTAATCGAGACGATTGCTGAAACCGAAGCGATTTTAATATCGCCATCCCCGGAGTTTAATCTGATAAAAACCAGCGGTGCAGACGAATACATAAAGTAATCTGTTACTGTTCAGGCGCTTGGGGCTTTTTCGGCTGGCTGCTGGTCGGCCGGTGCCGTTTTGCCGCGATAAACAATTACTTTCGTCGGGCATTTGTCCACAGCGGTCTCGGTCTGTTCATCCGGTTTGTATCTTTCGTAATCGACGCGGGCCAAATTATCTTCAACGCTGAACAAATCGGTTTGTTTGACGCACAGGCCGCAGCCGATACAGCCGACTTTGCACATCGAGCGGGTAACTTTGCCTGTCTCTTTACTGCTGCAGGCGACAATCATCATATTTTCCTGCGAGAACGGCACCATTTTTATCAGGTCCCGCGGGCAGGCATCCGAACACGCTCCACAGCCGGTACATTTAGTGTAATCAACAGTCGCCAGTCCATCAACAATATGCAGGGCGTCAAACTTGCACTCAGTTACACAATCACCATATCCCAGGCAGCCGAATTTGCAGGCCTGGACATTAGCCAATGCATTTGCAGCGGTGCAGGTTTCAATACCGCCGTATTGGGCGTAATAAGTCTTGTCGGCCGTATGTGCACGGCAGCAAACAATCGGCCTTTTAGGAGCGCCTGAACCACTGATTTGCAGACTCAGTATCTGAGCGATTTTGGCGGCGGTTTCCGCACCCCCCGGCGCACATTTGCCGATTAAATCCGGCTCCTGTGCAACCGCTTTTGCGTATGATGCGCAGCCGGCAAAGCCGCAGGCGCCGCAGTCAACACCCGGCAGGGCCTGCCGGATTTGTTCCACTTTCGGGTCAACCTCGACCCTGAGCTTTTCACTTGCGATTAAAAGCGCCAAAGCAAATACACCGCCCAGACCTAACATTATAAGACCTGCCGGCCAGGCACTATTCCATATCTGATAAATATCAACTAACATCAATCTTTTCCGTAAATGCGTTAATGCGTAGATGAGTAAAAGAGTAACTCGAATAAACGCATCTACTCATCCACTCATTTAATCATTCCCACAAAGCCCATAAACGCTAAACTAAGCAGACCGGCGGTAATCAATGTAATCGGGGCGCCTTTGAGGCAATGTGGGACGTCGGCCAGATTCAGATTTTCACGGATGCCTGCCATTATGCAAATCGCCATCGTAAAACCAATGCCCGCACCAAAGCTAAGAACCACCGCTTCGAGCAGGTTGTCAATGCCCCAAAGATTAATAAAAAGACACAACCCCAAAATCGCACAGTTGGTTGTAATCAACGGCAGATATATCCCAAAGCTTTCATAAAGGGCAGGGAAGAATTTGCGCAGATACATTTCAACCAACTGGACGGCGCCGGCAATAACAAGTATGAAGCAGACATATCGCGTTACCTCAAGACCCATTTTCATCAAAATCCAATGGTCAATCATCCAGGTCAGTGTGCCGGACAGCGTTACAACAAATGTCACCGCCATGCCCATACCTAAGGCCATATCTATTCTGCCCGATACGCCAAGATAAGGACATATACCGAGAAACTTCGTGAAAACAAGGTTGTTGACAATAACGATGGATATAAAACCCATAAGCAGAATGTTAAGTGTATCCATTATTTCGTATCCCGTATTTCGTATCTCGTATTTCGTTTTACAAGAGCACTTTGGATTTGTGTACTTGCACTTTTTGTGTTTTTCATTTTAGGTTTTTGCTTTTCTTTTAGTGATTGTATTTACCAGCCCAAGCAGCAGTCCCAGTGTTATAAACGCCCCGACCGGCATACTCATCGCAGCGGCCGGCACGAACCAGCCGCCGCTCTCTGCCGGGGCCAATACAGAAATCTCAAAGACCGCACCGGTCGATAAAATCTCTCTTATCCCGGCCAAAACGCACAGCGTCGCCGTGAAACCAATCCCCATCCCAAGCGCATCGATAATACTTAAAAGAAGAGGATTCTTACTGGCGCAGGCTTCTGCCCGGCAAATGATAATGCAATTGACAATAATCAAAGGCACATACGGGCCGAGCGTTTCGCTCATTCTCGGCTGAAACGCCTTTAAGAACAAATCAGCAATTGTAACAAAAGTTGCTATCGTCAGCGTGAACATCAGGATTCGCAGGTGCGGCTTGAGCAGGTTGCGCATCAGACTTACTACGACATTACTGCAAAACAGCACAAAGATAACGCTAAGCCCCATAGTCAGGGCCGGCTTGACCGCTGCGGTAACCGCCAGAGTCGGGCACATCCCAAGCAGCAGCCGGAAAACCGGATTCTCACGCCAAAGTCCCGCTATGAATGTTTCCTTAACAAGACCGGTCGAGATTTGTGATTCTTTTGCCATAGTTGTTATTTGCCTTTATTTAACAATCCTTTCTTCTGCAGTTGTGCTTTCACGTTATCTACATACGTATTAAATATTTTCACGACTGCTTCACTGCTGACGGTAGCTCCGGTTATCGCCACGATTTCGTCATCGATTTTTTCGGCATCGCCCGTTTTTACAAGCTTTACTTTTCCAGCCGGGGCATTCTTGAACTGGCTGGCGAAAAAGTCTTCTTTTATCCTGCTGCCGAAGCCCGGCGTCTCATTGCTCGCCAGAACAGCGAAACCTGCAAATTTCCGGAAGGCGCCGTCAACGGCAATAATCAATTCAATCTTGTCAGCAAAACCAGGGCCTTCGGCGTTAAACGACCAGCCGACACATTTACCCTGCTGTGAGAGAGCCTTGTAAACCTTAGTTGTTAGTTCTTTGCCTTTGGCAGAGAGAACTTTCAGTTCAGCAGCCTTGTCAAATTGTTTGGCTTGCGGAAGCAGTGAATCCATCAGGTGATTGATTTTGTCGATTTTATTCTGCTCTACCCTCGGCGACCAGGCGGCGTTCGTAACCGCTATAAGCAAACCGAAGATAAACGATGAAACAATCAGCAGCCAGCTTTGTTCAATAAAGTGTTTTATTTTAAGCATTCGGCTTACCTCCTGCCGGCGTCAGTTTGCAGAGCCTGTCAATCAACGGCGTTACGGCATTCATCAAAAGAACAGAGAACATCACTCCTTCCGGATATTCTCCGACAATCCTTATTAGCATCGTGAGCGTCCCGACGCCTGCGCCGAAAATCCACATTCCCTTAGTGCTCAGCGGGGCGGTAACAGGGTCGGTAGCTATAAAAAATGCGCACAGCAATAACCCGCCACCTGCTAGGTGAGCCAGAGGCGATATATACGCATCTGGATTGAGCAGGTAAGCAATACTTCCAAAAAAAAAGGCAGAAGCCAAAACAGCCAATGGGATATGAAAGTTTATCGTCCGTCTGAGCAGCAAGAAAGCTGCGCCGATTAAAAGAGCCAGGGTGCTGGTTTCTCCCAGACAGCCCCCGATTTCGCCGGTGAACATTGCCCGGAGCTGTTTATTAACGAGGTAAGCGTTCTGTTTGGCCTTAATGGCCTGTTTGCTCAGGGCCAGCGGTGTTGCCTGCGTGCGTGCATCCACTATTTTGGCGGGGTCTGCTTCTGTCAGGGCGATTTTGGGCATCGCCGGATTAATCGTAGCAGGCACCGTCCAGGTTGTCATCAGCATACCAAAACTGGCGGTAAGAAACGCCCTGCCGACCATTGCAGGATTAAATATATTAGAGCCGAGCCCGCCAAAAACCATTTTACCAATAGCGATAGCGAAAGCACTGCCTATTATCGCCGCCCAGACAGGCAGAGTCGGCGGGAGAGAAAAGGCAAGAATTATGCCGGTAAGAACGGCACTGAAATCACCCAACGACTCGAACGGGTTGGGTCTGTTGCGTATTACATTACAAAGTAATTCGGTTGCAACCGCCGAAATAACGCAGGTCGCAATAAGAACAAACGCATAGATTCTAAAATAATAGCCGGCCGCCGCCATCGCAGGGACAAGGCCGATTATGACATCGAGCATTACCCTGCGGGTCGAAAGCGGCTTGCTGATATGCGGCGATGACGAAACTGTTATATTATCGAGCATTTAGCCTTTCCAATCTTAATCAACTTACTTTTTCTTTTTATTGGCAAGAAGGACTTTGCCTGTCTTGATATATCCTGTCAGCTCTATATTTGCGGGGCAGACATAACTGCAGCAGCCGCACTCAATACAGGCACTGAGATAATAGCTCTGTGCCAAGTCCAATAAATTGTGTTTGACGGCGTGGGCAATTCTTGTGGGATTTAGATGTTCGGGGCAAACCTCCAGACATCTGCCGCAGCGAATACACGGCGTTTGTCGCCGGGCGAATTTGGCCCTGCCGATTTGCCGCTTCGTTAAGACCGTTATTGCGCCGGTGGTCTTTGTAACCGGCATTGTCAAATCGGCAATTGCTATTCCCATCATCGGACCGCCGAGAATGACCTTTACAGCTTCGTCTCTGAGGCCGCCACAGAACTCAATCAGCTCACTGACCGACGTTCCAATCGCAACATAGAAATTACCCGGACTGGCAATGGCTTCTCCGGTAACGGTTACGACCCTGTGTGTCAGAGGCCGGTTACAAACGAGAGCTTCGGCAATCGCCGCAGCAGTGGCGACGTTGAGCACCACAACACCAATCATCGGCGGAATACCGGCGGTAGGGACATCCTTTTTCAAAATCGACTTTATAAGCTGTCTTTCACCGCCCTGCGGATATTTCGTTTTGACGGGAACAACCTTAATGCCGTCACCATTTTTATAAGCTTTCAGTGCATCATTGAAAACTTCTATAACATCCGGCTTATTATCTTCGACTCCGATGAAAACTCTGGAACAGCCGGACGCCTTTCGGGCCAGCTTGATTCCGGCGATTATTTGATTAGTCCATTCAAGCATAATCCGATAATCACAGGTGATATACGGCTCGCACTCACATGCGTTGATAATCAATGTATCCTTGGGCGCTTTCTCATCCGGCTTTATTTTCACCGATGTCGGAAAGCCTGCCCCTCCCATACCGACCATACCGCCGGCGCGTACCGCATCGAATATCTGCTCTTGCGAGTAGTTTTCATCTGTAAAATCGCTCGTAAACTTCCCGGCGCAGGGCTGCTTGACCGAATCGCCCTGGGGGTCTGTCTCTATTATTATCGCCGGACTTCGGCCAAGAACTGCGTGTGACTGCAGTGCAATTTGTTTGACTTTGCCATTGACGGGTGAATGGACGGGGGAAGAAACAAATGCCTCGCTGTCGCCGATTTTTTGGCCTGCCTGAACCTCGTCACCTTTGTTGACGAGTGGCTTACAGGGAGCACCAATATGTTGACACAACATTATCGCAAGCTGTTTACTAAGCGGGGCCTGTCGGATTTCACATCCTCGAGTAAGGTCTTTACTCTGTGGAGGGTGTGTCCCGCCGGGAAATGTAATTCTGCTTTTTGTATCGACTTTCATTTTGAAAATTTCTGGGATTACTTATTTTTTACCGCTGAGCCGGTTACCTTTTTGATAATCAATATAAATATAAAAGTTACCGCCAGAGCCAGCAAAAAGCTAATGGCCGTTTGCAGTTCTTCGGCATTTATCAGACCGCCATTTTGCGCTTCCTGCGAAACGCCGACGCCTGCATTGGCTAAAATTGCCTTAAAAATCGCTAAAACCGCAATAAAAACCACCAGCGGCAGCAGGAAAGCAACCACAACTCCCCAGGCGACCGAAGGACCTTCAGCTTTACCCAACTTTCGATAGACATCCTGACATTTATCAGCCTGGCTGCAGCCTCGACAAAAATCCTCCTGGGCCATAGTTTTTGCTACCATACAAAAATTTCAGAATTTATAATAAATGTCAGACAGCTTCTCAAATAAAACCTTCATAATAATTGAAAAAGATGATTATGTCAAAAAAAAAATGGCTGTTGACATTAGCTCTGTCCCTTTGCCTTTTCAGCGGCTGCGCAACCAATCCGATTACCGGGCAAAAACAGCTTATGTTAATTCCCGAGCAGCAGGACATCGCAATAGGCCGCAAATACGCTCCTGAAATTGAAAGACAAATGGGCGGCAGAATCCCCAACGAAAGTCTTCAAAATTATATCGATACCGTAGGCCAAAAAATAGCGCGCGTCAGCCACAAGCCAAATCTGCAATATCACTTCACGGCCCTGGACGAAAAATCAACGAACGCCTTCGCTCTGCCCGGCGGATACGTCTTTATCACAAAGGGAATGCTCGAAAAACTTTCAACCGAAGCTCAACTTGCCGGCATTTTAGCACATGAGATAACCCATATTGTCGCACGACACTCCGCGGCCGCTATGAGCAGAGAGATTGGGGTGGATATTCTGCTTTCCGCTGTTACCACCGATAAGACGCCGCAAGGCGTAAAAACAGCGGCAAATCTGACAAGACAGATTTTGGGACTTCGATACAGCAGAAGTGACGAGCGAGAAGCTGATTTGGCCGGGCTGGATTATATGGTGCGGGCCGGCTACAACCCTTACGGAATGATTGAGACTATGCAGATGCTGCAAAATGAACAAAAGACAAGGCCAATCGAATTCTTCTCAACGCATCCGGCACCTCAAAACCGCTTAACATATCTGACTCAAACTATTCAAACAAAATATTTTTCCTCTGCGGACCTGAAAGTAGGTAAAGAAGATTATCACAGGTCTGTCACAGAGCAGTTAAGATAACCAATCGTATCTGCTACGGCAAACAAAGCAGGACGTAGAAAATAATGCCGAATATAAAAACCCAAGGTCGGGATAAATTTGCTTGCAATAGCCGGAAGTGTTTTATAAATTGTGGGTGTTTTTGGTGAATTTTGAAACTCCGGCGGCGTAGCTCAGCTGGTTAGAGCATGGGATTCATAAGCCCAGGGTCGTTGGTTCGAGTCCAACCGCCGCTAATTAGTTGATAGTTATGAGTTCATAGTTCGTAAACTATGAACTACAAACTAAAAACTACGAACTAAATTGCCCCCATCGTCTAGCGGCCTAGGATATCAGGTTCTCATCCTGGAGACAGGGGTTCGACTCCCCTTGGGGGTATCAGACAAAATTTGTCTGGAATTGTATTGCCTTGCATATTGTTGCAAGCTGTTGCAAAACAAGGTGTTAAATCAGTCCCCTTGTTTTGCTCTTGCGAATCAATGCAAGGCTCTGCGGCAGTGTTCAGGCCACTTTCTGTCCCCGAATTAGGCCACCTTTTTTCAACCGCTCTTTGGAAGTGTCCTTCGTGTGTTTGCAGATAATGCTTTCGGGCAACATCAGGGCTGTTTCCAAGCCATTCAGTAACAACGTGAACAGGAAAATCTTCTACCAGTTCAGTTTCTCTGCTCGACCTTAGATTCTGGAATGTTTTACCCCAGGGTTTAAGCCCTGCCCGCTTAATTATTCGGTGGGCTTGTGTACGAAGGTTACTGCTGATATTCAAATCTATATTGATGACTCGTTTTTGTCCGGCTTCTGCTTGCTGAAATGCTTCTATAAGATAAAACTCAAGTTCTGGAAACAACGGACAAATTCTTGTTTCCTTGCCTTCGATATGTTCGGTTTTGGGGCTATGAATAATAAAACGCTTTTTGTCCCAGAGAATATCATCCCAAGTTAGCCCATATAGCTCGGAAGGGGTTCTCAAGCCGCCATAGCGTGCCAGAGCAAAGATAAGCCGCCATTCATTATTGGGGCAGGCGTCCAAAACTTTTTGAATATCCTCACGGCTAATAAATTGCTGCCGCTTGGGATTAGATACCGTACTTGTGGGAATGCCGTCAAAGGGATTTTCATCAATAAGGCGTTTTCTGCGTGCTGCTGCAAAAAACTGTTTGACCCGCTTACAGCGCCGCCGGACAGTGTTTTCGGCAAGCCCCAGTTCCAACAGGTGTCGGCGAAATTCCTCAGCATCATAGCTGTTGAAATCAGCTATGCTCATACTCGTATTACCAAAATCGAAAAGAGAATTACGGGCGGCAAGCATATTCCGTTTCGTGTTGGGTTTTATATCAGTTCGGTTTTCAATATAGCTATCTACCCATTTAGCCAAAGCAACTTCTGCTTTTCGTTCCATTGGTTCAACAAGCCCAAGAGCTTCCAAGCGTTTTCGTACAGAGTTGGTAAGACCGTTAAGCCAATCCTGAACAGATATAGAAATTTCAGAGCCTGTATTTTTGGCTTTGATGAGATTCTCAACGTTGATTTTCGCTGTTTCCGCCTGCCGTTTGGTAATTTTACCGAAACCAATTCGGGGGCGGTTTGGTGATTCCCCATCAGATAAACGTATTCGATAAGTTTTGCCGTTTTTATTGTTTCGATATTCAATACTTGCCATTATTTTCCCCTTTGTTTTTTGGGTTTCTTTTTCAACGCCAATTCCATCTCAAAGTATTTAAGTAGAATATCAGCAGTTTCGCAGTAAACGGTTTTACCCTGCATAACCTTGCAAAGCTGGCTTTCAGAAACACCTGATTCTTTTGCGATTTGGTAGCGGGTCTTACCGCTTTTTTTAATTTTCTGTCGAATTGTTTCTAAAATCATATTTCCCATTCTACACATTACTTTCTATTTGTAAAGCATAAAATCTGAAATTTTCTAACTTTTTTTCAGTTGCTCTATAAATAAGTCAAGGTCTTTGCGGTCAAATCGAACGGAGCGGTCAATCCTGACTACGGGGATACGTTGTGATTTTTGTAAATCCCAGAGTTTCCGCTCACAAATACACAAGTATTTCGCCGCCTGCCTGCTGGTCATAAGTTTACTCATTGTTGTATCTTTTGTATGGTCTCGGTTAATTGTTTGCCGTTCCATTATTTTAGTCTTTCTGTCCTTACTATTATTTCATTTAACCTATTCTTTTTGTGTCCAAATGGCGGATGTTAGTTAAGTCCTTACTGGCTATATGGCTAGCTCCGCCAAAAGCCTCTGGCGGATGATGGCGGATACCGCTAAATAGCAACAAACACCACGTCCGCCATAATCCGCCGCTTGTAAATGGCGGATATAACTTCTTTTCCGATAAGTAGTTAGCATACATTCGCCAAAAATCTCCCAAAACTATTCTGACATAATTGCAATTCTCTCGGCAATATCTTCCGGCAAAGGCAGGGACAGGTCTGCTACATCGGCTAACTCAGGATGCTCGACCTTATGGCGGTATGGCTTAGTTTCCTTGTTGACCGTTATAATTCCTGCCGACTCCAAAGGCCAAATCCTTCGTCTGACTGTGGTATTGCTAAGTCCGCACCACTGCTCACAATCTTTTTGGGTAAATTCAGTATCAGTGTCTGTGTGCTCTAATACTTTTTGCAGTAAATCACGGGACTGTTGATTCAGCGGAGAGTATGTACGTGCCAAAACTGTATTCATTAAGCCGTAAACTATTTCATAATCAATTTCGTCAGCTTCGATATATTCCTGGCCGGTGGTTTCATCGTGTTGTATTTGCTTTTGCTCTTGCCTCAAAAAAGCTACTGAGTTAATCGCAAATCTGAACTGCTGATATGTTCGCCTTGTAGCAATGTTGGTTTCCGGCAGCGATATACTGTCGATGTATGGTATCCGTACCGCAAGTGGTCTCAAGAGCCTTTGTAATGTATGGTGTCGCAGGATAATTTCCTGTAGCCTTGCGTCGCTTATCGTTTGTCCTTTGGCATCTCGTCTTTGAGCTTCGATAATCCTTTTCGTTTGGTTGGCTGACTCGTCTGTTACCAGTGGCAAAAGTCTTGTCAAATCCTCATCGTGGATATTGGCAGCGGTAGAACTCTCAAGATAGGAAATCGGCCCTGGCTGTTCAATCATTTCAGTTTTTGGCTTTTTACCTTTGTTTGTAACGGTAACTGCTTTTCGCAGAACCCCGCTGGCAACCATTTCCCTAAAGGCTTTTGTGTTATCCTCGGCATACCCATCCTTACTGCGATGTTCGTTTACCCTCTCACCTGAAATAATAACCCTGTGCTTTAGTGAACCGCTCGGCAAGTAATAGAGAGCCTGGTCAGAAAAATCGTGTGCCTGTACTATTGCTTCCGGCGGCATAAGTTTTGAAACCGTTTCAATAATATAGGATTTACCGCTTGCTGAAGCCCCCTGAACGATAACCGAAAGCGGCTTATCGAGCAGTCTCGATGTCATAATGATATAAATCGTCAAAGAAAGCTCTTGTTCACCCGCTATGCCTATCGCTTCAATATCACTGCTGATTTGCTCAAACAGTTTTTCACTTTTTAGCATATCAAGGGCGGCTTGCCGAATTTCTGGCGGTGTATCCTTCAAATAATCTTTTTCTGGTTCGTTATCAGCGGTATCTTTTGCTTTTTGCCTGTCTTTTGCTATATCAGCAACTTTTTGCAATATCACCTTTTCTAACAGCTCTGATTCTATTCCCTGATATTTTTCTGATACCTCTTTGACACAATCGTTCCGTTTTTTACTATTCGCAATATCAAGCGTATTTGAAAACAGTGGATTATCTTCGCTATCGTAAATGATAAGCGTTCCCTTTGTGCAGAACGGCTTATCGGGTTGAAAATCTATTCTTATTTCACCCATATTTTCTTAATCCTTTGCTTTTATTTGAACATTAGCGTTTCCAGTCTCTTCGATAATTTGCTTTAGGTAAGCAGTGGTAAGCCCTACTTGGAGCCATTGGCGAAGGTCTTTTATCCCTTCCGGCGGACATACAATTTTTACGTTCCGACATCGAACCGCTAAGTAATTAGCCAGCTTTTCAGCACCGGTTTTACCTGCTGTGTCGTTATCCGCCACGATGACAATTTCCCTGTAGCCCTTCACCGCTGAAGCCGTCATTTTGACTAAGGAATTACAATTCGGCCTGCCTATGGCATTAAAACCCAAATCAAGCGCCGCTGCCGTATCTGTCGTCCCTTCACAAATCAGTAAAAGACCTTCAGGCGGTAAATCAGCAGGGATAAACAAACCTGTTTTACTGCCGGTCAGCGAAACTTTCCGGCCATTCGGGAATCGTCTGCGAATACCGATTATCTTGCCTTCAGCTTCCGACATTGGGAATGTATAGGCTTTGCCGTCCCAGCCGATGTTAAGTTTTGTTAAGCTCTCAGCAGAAATCTTTAACTGCTTTGTTAGTTGTTGCAGTTTTTCTTTGGTAAGCTGTTGTTTATACAGTCCTGCAAGACCGCTGAAGTTTTTTTCTTTGCCGAAAGAAGGTTTGATGATAAGGATATTCTCATCATTTACATTGATGGTA
>CAZMCN010000015.1:0-24554 GCA_964564845.1 uncultured Pirellulales bacterium
ATTATGAAAAAACAATCACCTTTACAGGTGAACCGGCCGCCGCATTGGATATTGCTAAAAATACCTTTCTTCCTAACGGTTACCTGATTTCTGAAAGCACAGATAACTCGATTACCCTTAAAGGAAATAACCTTTTCTGGCTGCAACAGCAAAATAATCCTTTAATCGGTATTTCTAAAGTCAATATTCGAGTTGAAAACAGTACCGTTTCGCTAAAGGCTGAGCTTGGAAATATAACCAAAGTTATAATATTTCTAATCGCTTTTATAGTAGTTTTAGCATTACTAACGGTTATAATTTTTGCGATAGTATTCGCCGGCAAAGAGAATGGGCCGAATGTTATTCTATTATCATTGCTCCCGCTTGCACCCTGGCCGGTCCTTGCACCTCTGATTTTTTTCTTCCTAAAATATAGAACCTGCAAAGCGCTTGATATATTAGTGAATAACATTACAACAAATAATTTGTAATTTTCTTGCTAAAAATGACACTTGAAGAATACCTGGAAAAAATATCTAATTTCGCTGACAACGATTATGGACAAATGGTTAGAAAGCAGTTTGCCGACATTAAAGGTTCAGCAGAGCTGGCTATGCTTGCCAGCCCTACTGGCGATGAACTTGCCCAGCTCAAAAAAGCAATTGCCATACTGACAAAAGCTGAAAAAGAAAATGCCAGCGAATTAACCGATAAGCAAATTCAGACTATCGCAGCCGACGCCGGTATTGACCCGGCCAATTTCGCAATCTTTATTAACGGCTACGCCCTGCATTGCAAACGAGTTTCGTGATTTGCAGCGGGTAAATCACGGAAATTGATTATAACTGTTAACGAAAGGACAAATTATGGCAGTAAAGTTGAGAATGACCCGGATGGGCAGACGGCACCGGCCGTTCTTTAGAATCAATGCAGTCGAATCGCGCAGCCCGCGGGACGGCAAAATACTGGAAAAGCTGGGCCATTACGACCCGGTTGAAAAAGACCCACAAAAACAAATTGTCCTCAATCTCGAACGGGTAAGACACTGGCTCGACAATGGTGCGATACCTTCCGATACGGTCTCGCAAATCCTGCTTCGCTGCGGTATAAAAAATAAATATGCCGAAGAAAAAACCGCCCGCAGGGCACGCGCCAAGGCACAGGCACGCGCTAAAGGCAAATTCTTTACTAAAGCTGAAAAAATAGCCCTTGAAAAGGCGGCACAGGAAGAAGGAAAAAAGGCCAAGTCGCCGGCGCAGGCAAAACCTGAACCACAAGTTGAGCCTGAAGCCGAAGCTAAGCCGGAAGCAGAAACTAAGGTAGAAGAAAAGGCCGAGGCAGAACCCGAAGCAGAAGCTAAACCTGAAGCCGAAGAACAACCGGCTTCGGACGAAAAGACCGATACAAGTGATGAGAATTGATATTCTTACACTTTTTCCGGAGATGTTTGAATCGCTTCTGAGCTGCTCGATATTAAAGAGGGCTCAGGACAGGGCGCTGGTAGATATTGTTCTTACAAATATAAGAGATTTTGCCGCTGACAGTTATAACAAGGTTGATGACAAGCCTTACGGGGGCGGGGCAGGTATGGTTATGATGCCGCAGCCGCTCTTCGATTGCTTCGAATATGTCGAAAAGCTCCAGCCTAAAACCGGACGCGCCATACTATTAACGCCGCAGGGCGAAAAATTCGACCAGGCAAAGGCCGTTGAATTAAGCGTCGAAGAACGGCTCATCTTAATCTCGGGCCGATACGAAGGTTTCGATGAGCGAATCCGAATCGGCCTTGGTGCCGAGCAAATATCAATCGGCGATTATATTCTCAGCGGCGGCGAACTGGCGGCTATGGTAATCATCGACGCAGTGGTCAGGTTATTAGCCGGTGCCCTCGGCGATGAAAACTCAGCAAAGGACGACTCTTTCAGCCAAGGCCTGCTGGAGTATCCGCAATACACAAGGCCGGAGGTTTTTCGCGATATGAAGGTACCTGCTGTTCTCTTGAGCGGCGACCACGCCAAAATAGCCCGGTGGCGTCGCCAACAGGCCCTTGAGCGTACAAAAAAATACCGTCCCGATTTGTTAGACAACAACGATAACCATTAGGACGAAATAACGCAACTTTTGAAAAGTTACTTGTTTTCAGTACAAAAATGGTTATACTGTACAATTCAAATAAGATTAAGTCGATGAATTGCTAATTACGGGCTGCTAAATACAAAAAAATAGGAGATTGACCAGTGAAAACAGAATTGCTGGATGCTGTTGAAAGCAAAAGTATCAAAAAGAATATACCGCATTTTGAGATAGGCGATACAGTCGATGTCCGTTGCAGAATCAGGGAAGGCAGCAAGGAGCGGATTCAGGTATTTACTGGTATCGTGATAGCCCGCAAAGGACGTGGTATTAACGAGACCTTTACAGTGAGGCGGGTTGTGGGCAATGAGGGCGTGGAGAGAATATTCCCGCTTCACTCGCCGAACGTGATGGATATAAAGCCGATTCGAAGCGGTAAAACAAGGCGTGCAAAGCTGTATTTCCTTCGAAGACGGACGGGCAAAGCGGTCAAACTTTCACAACGCCACAGTGAGCACACCATTTCAAAATAACGCCGGAGGGACACAGGAATTGCTTCCTTTGCTGCTCAATAGAAGTCGTCTGCTCAGCGATGCCGAACTGCTCGGGCGATGGGGCGAGAAGCGCTGCGAAAAATTCCTTAAAAGAAAAGGCCTTAAAACCCTTACCCGAAATTTTTCCTGCAAGGTCGGCGAAATCGACCTGATTATGGTTTCTCCCGGCAGCGCTATTGTTTTTGTCGAGGTAAAGACCAGGGCCGATGAAAGCCTGACACCAACCGAGGAAGTTATTACTTTATCAAAACAGCATAAATTGAAAAGGACCGCACGGTACTTTCTCGCAGCGAACAATATAGAAGCCAGGCCATACCGCTTTGATGTCGTTGCGATAGTACTCGGCAAAACCGGCGCTGTACAAATAAGACATTACGAAAACGCTTTTGTGATGTAAAAACAATGGAACTGATTGATACACATTGTCATTTGACATTTGAGCAGTTAATCGGTGTTCTCGAGCAGGTTTTGCAACGCAGCATAGCTGCGGGGATAACCGGCTGGATAACAGTAGGCACCGATTCGCAGCAGAACCGGAAAGTCATCGAAATCGCCGAGAAGTATGAAAATATGTACGCTGCTGTTGGAATTCACCCCCACGATGCCAAGACTGTAACCGCCGAGACAATCAAGCAATTAAAGGAGCTTGCGCAAAATAAAAAGGTCGTTGCTATTGGCGAAACAGGGCTGGATTTTCATTACAATTTGTCCGGACGACCGGTTCAGAGGAGGGTCTTCGCCGCCCAGCTTAAGCTCGCTGCCGAGATGAATCTGCCGGTGATTATCCATTCGAGGGGGGCCTTCGATGAGACTGTGGATATTTTGGAGCACTTCGGCAGTGGTGTTAGAAAGGTTGTTTTTCACTGTTTCAGCTATTCGCCCAGGCAGGCAAAGATGGTTTTGGATAGGGGTTACTACATCTCTTTTAGCGGCGTAGTTACCTTCAAAAACGCATCTTTGGCCCGCCAGAGCGCTAAAATCGTCCCGACTGAGAGATTGATGATTGAGACAGACTGTCCGTATATGTCGCCTGAGCCGATGCGAAAGCAGAAAATAAATGAGCCGGCCCTTATGGTTCACACCGCAAGATGCCTGGCCGAGTTAAAGCAAATGGACTTGCCCGATTTCGCAGAAGCGGTAACCGCCACCAGCAAGGCCTTTTTCGCCCTGCCGCAAGACTAAAGAAAGCGTCCAGATTACCCAAAACCCCAGAGCTAATACACAAATTCTGACGTTGCTTTGTTGCTACCAGTCCTATCTAACCAAGTGTCCAAAACGCCAAGAAATGGCTTTAACAGTACTGAAACAGTGTTTTTTCCGCATAACTTGACTTTTTGGCAAATCGGACTATATATTAATAGACAGCCATTTATCAATGGAGGTTTGAGGCTAATTTGCCCCCTGGTGGGGAAAAATGAGGCAACTCGCAGCCTCAGGGTATTACGAGCAAGTGGACAGGGTGGGCCAATTGCAGTTTCAGGTGTGGTCTGAGACGTTTTGTTGTAGAAAAATGAGGGTTTGGGGAACCATAAGCGATTTGTAGCGGTGGATATGCCGGTAACGTTTGACAATAATATGATTTATCAGGTTCAGCAGGCCAACGACATCGTTGACATCGTAAGCGAGCATATCAGTTTGGCCAAAAAAGGGCGGGAGATGGTCGGGTTGTGCCCTTTCCACGACGACCATAAACCGAGCCTGTATGTCAACAGCGCCAAGCAGATATTTAAGTGTTTTGCCTGCGGTGCCGGCGGTGATGTGTTCAAGTTTGTTCAGATGCGCGAAAACCTCACCTTCCCACAGGCGATAGAAAGACTGGCCGAACGCACAGGCATAAAACTAAAAAAACTCAAAACTCAAGACTCAAAACCCAAAACCATTGATATTGACCCAAACAAACTGGCAAAGGTCAATGCCTGGGCATCAGAACATTTCCACGAGAACCTGATGGACGAACAAAAGGGAAAATCCACCCGTGATTACATCGCCAAAAGAAAGATACCACCGGATAGTGTGAAAAAATGGCAGCTCGGCCTGGCCCTTTCGCGAAATGATTTACTCGAGGCTGCCGAAGCCCGCAGGATACCGGTAAAACTTTTGGCTCAGGCTGGTCTTGTTACAGGTCAGGCCCCCGGCCTGGGCGATAAATTTGTAAACCGCCTGATGTTTCCAATCACCGATGTTACCGGGCGTATAATCGGTTTCGGCGGACGAACCCTGGATGAAAAAGGCGCCAAATACATAAACTCACCGGCGACGGCTTTGTTTGACAAAAGCAATTCGCTCTATGGCCTGCAGCAGGCCAGACACGGCATTGTCTCTTCGGCAACAGCAGTGGTCGTCGAGGGCTATACCGACTGCATAATGGCGCACACTAAAGGCTGCGAAAACGTCGTTGCAACACTGGGCACAAGTTTTACGAGAGGCCACGCGCGAATCCTGAGGCGATATTCGAAAAAGATTGTTCTGGTTTTCGACAGTGACACTGCAGGCATTGAAGCGGCCAACAGGGCGCTCGATGTGTGCCTCTCGCAACATATAAATATCAAACTTGCCTCGGTACCGCAGGGCAAAGACCCGTGTGATTTTCTGCTGGAGGCAGGCAAAGAGCCCTTCGAAAAGCTGGTTGAAGAAGCAGAAGATGTTTTCCGATTCAAATGGAACAGACTGACAGAAGCCTTCGGAACCGATGAAACTTTTACCGGTAAGAAGGCGGCCGTCGAAGAATTCCTGCAAACAATCGTAGCAAGTATGCAGTCAGGTAATCTGGCGGCTATAGACAGAGGATTAATCGTTAATCGGCTCTCGGAAATTATCGGGCTTAGTACGAAAGAGATAAATGCCGAACTGGCAAAAAGACTCTCAAGGGCACAAAGGAGCGCGAGCTACAATATCGAAAACCAAAAAGTAGTGAAAATAGACCTTGGGGAAGGATTCTTTGCCGCGGCACAGAGAGAAATTCTGGAAGTGTTGCTTAATGAGCCAAAACTTTTTGAGCTCGTAAAACAAAAAATTACAGCAGAGACTTTTGACGTGCCGATATTGAGCCAAACAGCATCTGTATTATTTGAAACGCTTAACAGCAGACCTGAAGCATCGCTGAAGGAAATACTGGCTAAAGCCGAATCGGTGCAAACAGGACGGTGTATTGTCCAATTGGCCCAGCAGGGAGAAGAAAAAGGAAATTTTCAATCTCGCTTAAAAGGGGCATTGAGTGCAATAGAACGCCACCGGGTTCGGCAAAAAAAGGGTGAGATAAAAACAATACAGGACCAGAGCCGGTTTTTGCGGGATTTTTCTGAAAATACCGAAAAACAAAATCCGCATAACGTCGGTATGGTATAGCGAATGATTTCTTAATGGAATAAAAGTTAAACGATAATCAATCGACATTAGGTTACCCCATATGGGCAAAAAAAGTTTAAAAGCGAAAAAACCGGATAACGGCTCTAATAAGCCCAGGCCTGCCTCTGTATCTGCGCCGAGCACCCAGCCTAAAAATGCCGAACAGCAGATAAAAGCGATTATTGAAAGAGGCAGGGGAAAAGGATACCTCACTTATGACGAGATGAATGAGTATCTGCCCGAGGAAGCCGTCAGCCCCACCCGACTGGACAGCCTGCTGGCAACGCTTGGTGAAATGGGAATCACACTCCTTGACGAAGCTGATGTCCAAAAGCGGCCTGACGAAGGTTTCGAAGTGCCGGAAGAAACTTTGGAAGAAAGAGAAAGAAAGGAGCAGCTCAAAGAGGATGAACTGCTCGAAAAACAGCTCATCGGCGAACAGGTCGAAAAACGAATAGACGACCCTATTCGGATGTATTTAACCCAGATGGGCGAGATACCGCTGCTCTCAAGAAAAAATGAAATTGCTTTGGCAAGAAAAATCGAGTTGACCAGGATGGCTTTTCGCAGAAAAATGCTCGAAAGCGATTACTGCGCCAGAAACGCCATTGATATACTGCAGCAGGTTTACGAGGGGACATTATCCTTCGATAGAACGATGAAAATTAATACCGCTGAGAACCTCATAAGGAGCGTGATAAAGAAGCGAATGCCGGAGAACATTGAGACTGTAAATAAACTGATAAAGCTCAATCAAAAGCTGTTCAAGAACTCTCTGCAGGCCAAAGATGATACACAGGCAAGAAAAATGTTAAAGCGATTATACCGCAACAGAAGAAAAATCGCAACGCTTCTGGAGGAGCTCAGCCTGCGAACCAGCAGAATCCAGCCGATGAAAAATAAACTCCAGGGCATCCGCCATAAAATGAAACAACTGGAGAATATTGTCAAAGACGGGCCCAACGGAGAGTATGCCACAGAAGATATTGAGGTAATCAAGCAGGAATTGGACGGGCTTGAGGAACTGGTGGTTGAGACACCAAAACAGCTTGAGAAAAGATTGAGAACAATCGACAGGGTGTTCGAGCAATATGAGCAAGCAAAGAGAGCTCTCTCGAGTGCGAACCTTAGACTGGTGGTTTCAATCGCAAAAAAATACCGCAACCGCGGCCTGAGTTTTCTCGATATAATTCAAGAGGGCAATACCGGGCTGATGCGTGCGGTGGATAAATATGAATATCGAAGAGGCTACAAATTCAGCACTTATGCGACCTGGTGGATTCGCCAGGCGATTACACGTGCGATTGCCGACCACGCCCGTACCATTCGAATCCCGGTGCATATGATAGAGACTATGAGCCGGCTGCGAAATGCCAGCAAAAATCTGCTTCAAAAACTGGGAAGAGAGCCGACAATTGAGGAAATCGCCGTTGAAGCCGAGATGACCATTGAAGAGACCCGCCGGGTGCTTAAAATTTCAAAACATCCTATCAGTCTCGACAGGCCGATAGGTGAAAGTGAAGACAGCTACTTCGGCGATTTTATTGAAGATGACGATGTTGATTCGCCGGTGGCTTCTGCCACTCAGGGAATGCTCAGGGAAAGAATAGATGTTGTCCTCAAGACGCTTTCATATCGCGAGCGGGAGATTATTAAACTCAGATATGGAATCGGTGACGGCTATACTTATACGCTGGAAGAGGTCGGCAGAATCTTCAAAGTTACGCGTGAGCGGGTCAGGCAGGTCGAGGCAAAGGCCATACGCAAGATGCAGCATCCGGTGAGGTCTCGAAAGCTCGAAGGCTTCCTGGAGCAAAAAACAGTATAAAAAGCACCGCACAATCAGCCGACAGCATTATCAATAAGGGCATAAGGTTTAACTTATGCTCTTTTTTTTGGCGGGTGAAGATCAATCACAAGCGCAGGTAAAATCATTGATTATCGATTATCCACAGGATGCCTTACGGCAGGCACAAAAATACGGATTTACACGGGCTTTTTTGACAAGATGGCCGGATTTGTAAAAGGAAATAACTAATTGCCGTTGTCAGGTGCAAAAGGTTCTGTTATAATCCCATATCAAGAAGGAGCTTTATAGAGGATGGATTCGCGTGTAATTGAAATAACGCCGGCAGCACTGAAGTGTAGAAATCCAGACTAAAAGTTTTTGCTTTGTCTGACAGGAGCTATAAGATGAACCGTGAAATGACAGACGAACAACTGGAAAGACAAGATTTCGTAGATAACGCGATTTTTTGCCTTATCCGAAACACAAATCCCACAGGTAAACCAATAGATTGGGACATTGAGATGATTGGGAATATTCGTGATGGGCTTGTGGGTGAGCTTGAGAAAAAGTTAGGCATTAGCGAGTTTGAAATATATCCATAATAAAAATGGGAATTAGAAAGTCACGAACTCACCAGCGCAGATGATTGTTTTTTAACCGTAAGGTGGATAAGAAGACGTAAAGAAAAGCATTATTATGACAGACGTTGGTGGGTGCCGGGTCTTTCTATACTTTTTAGGTTTCACCTCGCGAAAGTATTGTTTTGAGACGTCGCAACACCCTTTCTGATTGACGAAGTTTGCATTGCCAAATAATTACAACGTGCCATCCTTCTCTTCGAAGTAATCGCGCTATTCGAACGTCCCGCTTCCTATTATTTTCAATCTTTCTTTTCCAGAAAACTCTGTTGGTTTTTGGAAGTTTGGCTCTATTGCAACCTGAGTGATTATGCCAGAAACATCCGTGTACGAATATAACCGTCCTTACAGAAGATACAACAAAGTCGGGCTCTCCGGGAAGAGACTTAACATTGCGCCTGTATTTAATCCGAAGTATGTGCAGTAACTTTGCAACCTTGTCCTCCGGCAGTGTCCCTCGATTTTTCACACGGGACATTATCTCGCGACGTTTGGTTTTGGTATAGATGTCAGCCATGAAAATTATCCCATGATATCCGGAGGGAGTTTCCTCCGTCCTGCGTGGACATCGTCGTGACATCTGCTGCATAGCACTACAAGGTTTTCCGGTACATTGGGGCCACCATCAGCGTGCTCGGCAATATGATGCAGTTCGAGAATCCTCGGGTCTTTCCTGCTCCACTTTTGTCGACCCCATTTGCACAACTGACATGTACTATGGGCTCGCTCATAGACCAACTTTTGAACCTCAAACGGTATCCTTCGGTCATGGGGCTCAGCAATACGTTCATCACTCTCAAGAATATATTCACCCATTTTTAAATCGGGGCGGCCTGTAAATCTTGTGGCTATTGCGTATCCCTCTTCCGTTCGCAACTCTCGTATACGCCTCCCAAATTCCTTTGCTTTAGCAACATAAGCCAATTCTTCGGTAGTAACTAACTCCCCCACATTCTCCAGAAAATATCGAAGCAAACGTCCTTTGCTACCTCCTTCTCTTTCTCTCCTAATCCTATTAGCTATATGCCATCTTCGTGCCGCTGAAACGTCCGGCTTGGTCTCTAAAAGAAGATACTCGCTGGGTCTAAGTCGTATACCTGCTTCAGGGTCGTTACTGCAATCGGTAAGAATCTTATACCCATCTTGAATCCGTAGTTCACGGATGCGGCGGCCATATTCGGATATCCCAGATACGACCTCTAACTCTCTCGCAGAGATTATCACTCCTACATTCTCTTGGAGGTATAACCGAATACGTTCACGGGCGGCAATGTTGGCGACATCGGGATTTGAGTTCACGCCGATTTTCTTTATCCCTACACTCACTTTGACCAAGAGAAGGACTTTCTCTCGCCAAGAAAGCCCTTGGTAGTTTTTTCGATATTGTGCAAGCCTTTCTTCAACTTCCAAAACCAGTAACTCAACACTTGGTTTCTCACACATAGGCAACCTCTGTCTTTCTTCGTCTTCTCGCCATATTGTTCTTTTGCCATTTCTTAATTTCTCTGATAGCAGTAAGCCCGATCTGATATGCAAGGGGAGGCGGTACAGCGTTACCTATTTGTATTCCTACCTCTATCTTTTTCCCTATGAATTCAAAATCGTCGTCAAACCCCTGCAAGCGTGCGGCTTCTCTATGCGTAATAGGTCGATGTTCTATCGGATGCAAATACCGACCTTTCTCCGGCTTGTAAAACTCGGTACGTATTGTAACTGATGGTCTATCCCACCAAAGTCGTCCGAAAAGGTCGGTACCTCCCTTAATTTTCTTCTTCCAACAATTCGGCATCAGTGACACTGGAAGATCCCAACGATTTCCTCCGGGTGGAATGCAACGATACCTCTGTATTGACATTTCCGTTGGGTTGCGCCCGATATGCCAGTTTTGTCCGTCTGGAGCCGCAGGGAGATCTCCAATAGAATCTCTTACAGTTCTCCACAGTGGCAGCTTTCTATTCTCGAATGTCGGTATCTCATCAGGGCTCCGATGTGTTGGTTTTGGAAAAACCGGCGAGCCGATTCTGCTTCCAATCACAAACGCTCTTTTACGTTGCTGGGGTGTTCCATAATCTGCCGCGTTTAGAATATGGCCTTCAACATCAAACCCTATTCTTTGAGCTACCTTGCATATCTCTTGGAACTCCGCAGATTTCAGTAATGGGGGGACATTCTCCATGACAAAAATAAAAGGCATCGCATCCTTGACAGCGCGTAGGAAATGTCGCCACAACTGACGTCGTGGGTCGTTTGGAACTCGTTCACCTAAGTTGCTAAAACCTTGGCATGGAGGGCCACCGACAAGAAGACCACACAATGGAAATACCTCGACTTCTTGTATAGCGCATTGAAGAACACGTGGACTTATGTTGGCTTTGAATGTTTCACAACAAGACGCGTCCCACTCAACTGCCAACAAGTTCTGAAATCCCGCCTTCTTTAACCCAATCGACATGCCCCCACATCCGGCAAAGAGGTCTATTACGGTGGGCTTTTTGTGGTTGATTTCCGGCCAGTGTTTGGGAATGATCGCTCCCTCGCGAACATTTTTGCTTTCGAATGGATAAATTCTGCATGTATACTTATCGAGTTTTTCTATAGCGACCACATCACCTTCACAAAGCTTGTGCTTCTCAAAGAATCTCCTCACCCACTTACGGTTGCGAAAGAAATTACGTGGTTTACCGTTAGCGCCGTTGATCCCAATATCCGTGTGTATCGGTTCATTAAGACCCTCAACAACAAGGGTAAGCTTTTTCCCGACACCTTTTTTTTTGTTCGACTTACCATAGCAGTCCTTCGGGAAGAAATCATGATGCCCACTAAGGTAGATATGATTGTTTCCCAAATTTCCCTTAGTTAAGGAGACCAGCCTCTTTCTATCGCTTACGTCACCACTCATTAGTTAATTCCTACAGAACAAAATCGCAACTTACATATTTTATCATTGGTCGTCGAATATACAAGCATTCCAGTTATGATATTTTTTTAAGCAAAGGGTTCTATTTCAATGGTTCGTAGAATTTTTTGGGTTTTTGGCTGAGGGTGTTTTTTAGTGTGCCGAGGTTTTCGATGGTGCATTCGATAACGTCGCCTGGCTGTAAGTAATTGCCGGTGGCCTTTGCTACGCCGGCAGGCGTGCCGGTGGCAATAATATCGCCCGGCTCGAGCGTCATTAAATGGCTTAAAAAGGAAACAATATCGGCTACCGAGTAAATCATCTGCGAAGTATTGGCGTTCTGGCGGATTTGGCCGTTGACAGATAGAGATATATCGAGGTTATGGGGGTCGTTAATCTGGTCTGCTGTGAGCAGGAACGGTCCTATTGGCAGGAAGCCATCAGCCCATTTACCGTTTAGCCAGTCATAGAACTCGTCCCAGGGTCGTTTTTTGCGGTTTTTTGCGAAGGTTACACTGCGAGCGGAAATGTCGTTGGCGATGGTGTAGCCGGCGATGAATTGTGGGGCGTCGTCCGGCTTTACAGATTTGGCTTCTTTACCGATGACGACGGCCAGTTCTACTTCGTAATCAATTTCTTTGCTGTAAGGCGGCCAGGGTATTTGTGTATCTGGGCCGATAACGGCGGTTGGTGGCATAAGAAACGGTCTTGGTACGGTAGATTGTCGTGGTGAATATGACAGGCCGAGTTCGCGTCCGACCTCTTTGATGTGTTGGGAGTAGTTTCCTGCCAGGGCAAGCAGCTTTGACGGACGGGGGATTGGCGCCAGGAGTTTTACCGAGTCAAGAGGGGTGTAAAAATCTGCGACGTCTGCCAGTTCGGCCAGTTTTGCAAGGCAGGATTGGCCTCTTTGTAAAATTTCCTTTACGCTTCGAGGCGGATTCGGGCCATTCCAGGCGGATGGGATGTCGAGCAGGCCGTCAGGAGTAAGGATTGCCGATGAGATTGACTCGTTTCTGGAATATGTAATTAGTTTCATTTGTCGGCCTTTCAGATTGCGGCAAAATGCGGGTGTAATAGTAACAAAAATAATTTACATTTGCAGCAGGAAAACGTTTTTAATATAATCTGTCTTTGGTTAAGAAGGGTATGTGGAATTAAAGGGCTTTGAAAAATGGCTTTGAAGGAGTTCTGGTCGAAAACAAGCAGCTGGCTGCGTTCTCAGCGATTGTCAAGCGGTGCAGATTATTCCGGGCAGATAGACGACGAAGGTCTAATCAGCACGAGTGAGGATGCTGTGGAGCCCTCCAGGGAGAAACAGACAGGCCAAGGCGTTATTGAAGAGGAAGACGAAAAGGCCCAGCAGAGCGACAAAGTTGTAGTAAAGGCGGTTCAGCCGAGCGGTAAGACCGAATCGCTTGAAAAATTGCAGGAGGGTTTTAATGAACTGATTGGTCAGCTTAAAGGCATCAATGAGAACCTGAACCGTCAGATTAGTCAGCACGAGGGTTTGATGGACCAGATGAATAAGCTGCCGAGATTGATGGAGAGTTTTCCGGATGTTGTGGCCAATCAAAAGGAGCTGACCGAGCAGATGCTCGAGCAGTTAAAGGCGACCGCTACCAAAAATCAGCAGTTTATTGAAGCCGTTGAAAAGATACCGACTGAGAGCGCTAAACAAACTGACGCTTTGTCGAATATCGACCATCAGCTTGCCGCTGCAGCCGATACGGATGTTCAGATGGCTGGGAATTTTAATAAGTTCACCGAGAGTCTGGACAAACTGGACCAGAGCACTGTAAGTCATACCGATGCTATTTGCCAGATGAGCAAGACCTTTGCCGCCAGCGACAGGTATCTGAAATACATAATGTCTCGGCAGCGCAAAAGCTTTATGTGGGTGTTTATCATTGCGATGGTGGTTTGCACCTTGGCCATTTTGATAATGGCGGGAATAATTATTTATCTAAAGCAGTAATAATTTTTGTTTTTAGCTTGAAGAGCAGCAAGCGGTCTGCTACAAACTCGGCAGAGAAGCTCTTTGAAAATAAGATAACCTGGCTGCAGGTCCGAGAGCATAATGCTTTTGGATAGTCAAACGGGAATACGGTTCAAGACCGTAACGGACGCGCCGCTGTGAGCGTCTGCTCCGAGATGGTTCGGAAATCCGAGGGACGTTTGTCCACTGTCCGGGAGGTGTTTTTTGTGGTGATAATACGAAGTGCAAAAAACAGTACCGGATGGGAAGGAGTCCTGAGGTAAGACGCAAGTCAGAAAACCTGCCTGTGGTTAGCTGTATATATTGTGTTCTCGCGACGTGGAGCGCAGTGCGTCCCCTTTTTGTGGTATAGCTTTCGACAGCCGAAGCCGCTGTTTCCAGTCGTGGGAACGGCGGTTTTTTTTTATTATTTTTTGTCGGGGCCCTCGCGTCAAGGGCAGGATAAGGGAAGGAGGCAGAAGAAACTAAAAACTGAAAGCTAAAAGCTCAAAAATGAGGAAGAAAAGTGTTCTGAGAAGAAATTTGTAATTTTTTGAATTGAAAGAGAGAGAAATATGGCTTCGAGGAAGTTGAAAAGTTTAGTTTGTGTTATTGGTGTTTTTTCGATGGCAGTCGCTGCAAGCGCTGCAATAGTGACCGATTTCGAGGATTTGTCTCTAGCAGCTGAATCCTACTGGAACGGTTCAGATGAGTCAGGTGGTTTTGCCAGTGGAGGTGCGTGGTTTAACAATAATTATAATGCTACATACGATTCCTGGGACGGCTTTTCTTATTCGAATGTCACCGACACTGTAACGAGCGGAATGGCCGGTCAGTATAACGCCATCACCGGAGTTGGCCAGTCCGGCTCAGATAATTACGGTATAGGTTACGTGGGCTGGGACGAGCCGCCTACCATTACGCTGGATACAGCCGATATTATTAACGGTTTGTATGCAACAAATAATAACTACACTTACTATTCGATGCTCAACGGTGATGCCTTCGCCAAAAAGTTTGGCGGCCAAGGCGGCGACGACCCCGACTGGTTTCTGTTGACCATTACCGGCACAGACCTCGGCGGCGTTGTAACCGGTACGGTTGACTTCTACCTGGCTGATTATCGCTTTGGCGATGACAGTCAAGATTACATCGTCAACACATGGGAATATGTTGATTTGACTTTATTGGGTGTGGTAAAGACTCTGGAATTCACTTTAAGTTCCAGTGATGTCAGTGAGTGGGGTATGAATACGCCGGCATATTTTGCGCTGGACAGTGTCGTTCCTGAACCGGCTGCTATGGCGCTGTTTGGCCTTGGCAGCTTATTCCTTGTCAGGCGAAGAAGAGGATAAGTTTCTGTATATTTCGGGGTGTCGGTAAAGATGCTTTGCCGGCACTTGCGTTTTACTCTTGTGAGGTAAAACAGTAATGGCAAAAAAAGTAACGGAGATTGTAATGATTGTAATAGTTTTGTCGGTTTCGGTGACTATTGCCAAAGGCGGCCCTTATAATGAGGCAGGTATAAACGGCTATATCGGTGACGACTGGCGGCACGCTAATCCGTTTGAAGACCCCGATGCGGTTCTGAATCCGATATTTCGCGGCTGGGCTGATGCTGTTGAAAGCTACCAGCCGGCACCGGGCGTAGAAGCCGTGTGGCAAAATGCAAGTAAGGCACTTGGGCCGGCTACGGGCGACCATTATTATGGCGTTGTCGGTCTGGGCGATTTGGATGAAGAACAAATCGGCCAGGGTACCCCGCCCGGTCAGATAACTCTGTCATTTAATGAGCCGGGTAATATTATTCGAGACGTTAATGGATATGATTTTGTTGTTTTCGAGAACGGCTTTATCAGCGGATTTACGGACCCTGTTTTCGGTTTCGTTGAGGGACAGATTTTCGCAGAGCTTGGGTACGTTGAGGTCTCTTCCGACGGCAATAATTTCGTAAGATTCAGCGGCGTATCCTTAACCGCAGGGCGAGTCGGAGCGCTTGGCACCATTGACATTTCAGACGTTTATAACTTTGCCGGCAAACACCCTAACGGTTACGGCCTCTGTACCGGCACGGCGTTCGATTTGAGCGATATTGAAGACGACCCTAGCGTTGTGTCGGGGCTTGTTGATGTTAATAATATAAGATATGTGCGAATAGTGGATATTCCCGGCAGCGGAGATTTTTATGACGAAGCTGTCAAACGCATCGACCCTGGCACCTGGCCGGTGTGGGCTAATTACGATGCCAATCACCCCGTTTATGATGTTTGGCTTACGTTGGGCAGCGGCGGCGTGGACCTGGAGGCAATAGGTGTTCTGTGTGAGCAGAAGTATTCAGGCGACGTTAATCTTGACGGCATTGTAGATGTGTATGATTTTTTAGCGTTTAGTTCTGCCTGGCTCAGCCGGTTTGGAACAGATAACTGGATAGCGAGATGCGACGTTGCAGAACCGAAAGATATGGTAATAGATTTTCTGGATTTTGCCGTGTTAGCCGAGCAGTGGGGAGCAGTCGAAGATTGGCGTAATCAATAATGTAGTATGCGTGGTTTAACACTATGTTTGCAGAAAAGCAAAGAGCTTTTACTCTGGTTGAGCTGCTGGTAGTCATTTCGGTCATTGGTTTGTTAATGGCGATACTAATGCCGTCATTGAGCAAGGCAAGGTCCCAGGCACGCAGTATGGTTTGCAGGTCAAACCTTCGCCAGCTCTTTTTCGCAAACACCGGATATTCGACCGAGCACAACGGTTATTACGTTCCGGGGGCGCCTGATATTACCGAATATAAGGGAGGTAACCACCGCTGGCACGGAGTCCGAAGCAATCCCGATGAGGCATTTGACCCGCTAAAAGGCCCACTGGCAGGGTATCTGGCTGACGGTGAGGTTAAGGAATGTCCCCGAAGAGTGGATTTTTTCAAGGGACAGGAATGGGAAGAAAGCTTCGAGAAGGGCTGCGGGGGATATGGGTATAATAATGTTTATATTGGTTCTCGGCAGTGGCAGGGCCGAGAGTTCAGCTCATTTGAGGAGATGAGGCGTGCCGGCTGGGAGACAACGAGGTCCGATGAGGTGGGCAGGCCGTCTGAGACGCTTATGTTCGCCGATACAGCGATGTCCAAACAAGGGGCAACGCTGATAGAGTATTCGTTTGCTGAACCGCCTTTTTACGTTTATAAAGGTGAGCCGGTGACGGGTTCTTACCTGTCGGCGTCGATACATTTTCGCCATCGGGGCATGGCAAATATAGGATGGGCCGACGGGCATATTGATTCGCGAGAGATGGCAAAGTTCGACGGTGAAAATGTCTATGGAGTTAATTCTGCCGATGTGCAGTTGGGCTGGTTCGAGCCGCTGGATAACAGTTTATTCGATTTGAAATAAAATGGCCTTATCCGGCGAAGTTTGTATAATTGCCGAGATGAAGGCGGCAAAGATAAAACCAAGTATCGATTTTGTGCGGGGCGGTTTCAATGAGCTTCTTTGGCCTGGGGTTTGTATCAACTGTAGAGAAAATATTGCCGAATCCGACAATGAACTCTGTCAGGATTGCTGGGAGCAGCTTCTCGGCTGTACGAGCGGTGATTACTGCCGGCGATGCGGGCGGGACGTCAGTAAATACGCCATATTTGATGGCACCTGCCCTGACTGCCGGGACAAAGAAATACACTTTGACCGGATGGCCCGAAGCGGCATTTACGCACAGGTTTTGCAGAAAATGATACTTGGTTTTAAGAACGGCCGGGTAGAGCTGGACAAAAATCTTGGTCTGTTAGCCAATTGGGCTTTGGAAGGCGGCGGCTTTTATGAGGATATAGATTTTTTCGTGCCTGTTCCCCTGCACTGGCGGAGGCGATTAGTTCGCGGTTATAATCAATCTCTGGTTTTGGCGAAGAAATTAAGGCACCCGAAGGCGAATATAAACATCGACCTTGTTCGCATTCGCTATACGAAGGCGCAGCCGATGATGGTAAGTCCAGCCGCCCGCGCCAGAAACGTTGCCGGCGCTTTTGCCGTTCGCTACGGGCACAGTTTTTCAGGGGCTAAAATTTGTCTTGTCGATGATATAAAGACGACCGGCGCTACTTTGAATGAGTGCGCGAGGACATTGAAAGAGGCCGGCGCTTCGAGAGTCTTTGGGCTGGTGTTGGCCGTCGCGGGCCAAAACGTCAGCTAAATCTACGATTCGATACGAAAAAACAATTATAGTTTTTCGTATTTTATGGTAGCACGGTATAGGCCGTTGATTCGTTTGCCGTCGATGATTATAGGTGAATAATTTTCGTTTCTGGGCTGAAGGCGGACCTTATTGTCCGGCTCGAAAAAGACCCTTTTAAAGGCTGTTTCGTGGGGCTGGGTAAAACGAATGAAGCAATCGTCGCCGTTGTGGACTTCGGCGGCGGGCGAGAAGACAACTATGTCCCCTTCGCAGAACTTCGGTTCCATCGAATCGCCGACGACCCGGACGGCAAATGCGTTGGGGTCGTGGACGTCCGGGCAGCGGACATAATCGTCGGCGATGCCTACGGGATAGTCCAAATCGTTAAAATCGGCCGGATAGCCGGCTGCGACTTTGTTTATCACCGGCACTAACCGTCCCGCCGCCAGAGGTGAGGCGGTTTTTTCGGGGTCAAGCTGACTTTCTGTGAGAAGTTTATCAAGGCGGCTTACATTGGTTTTTGTGTTTATCAATTTTTTAATGAGGTGTCGCCATTTCTGGTTTTCAGCTTCAGCAGATTCATAGCCCTGGCGAATATCAGACGGTAGATTTTCCATATGAGCAATATGCAGCAGCAGGCCCGGCTCAAACTCAAGTATCCTCTCAAGCCTTCTGAGCAGTTCGTCGCTGGGGGGGTTTTTGACCTTGCCGGTCTCAATCGTGGACAGATATGGCTTTGAAAAGCCGATTCGGCTGCTGACCTCGTCGAGGGTCAGGTTCAATTGTTCACGTTTTTTTCTTATTATTTGCCCTAAAGCCATAGCAAATCCTCGAATGTTAATCAACTTCTATAAGCTCGTAATCGCCTCTGCCGAGTCCGATATGCTCTGCGTGTTCAATTTGATAGATGGGCTTAAGTTTATACTTTTTTATCAGTTTCGGCATTTTTTCCCCTGCCTTTTCTTCCACCAAATCCAGTGCTGCCTTGTCAACAGCCACAGGGTCTGTCGAGGCGACTATGCCGATATCATCAACTATTTTAGGGATATCGGCGTCGTCGAAACAATCACAATCTTTGGTTACCGATATTACGTAATTAAAAAATGCAGCCCTGTTTTGCTTGCCCTTCAGTGCTGCCATTGCGTGTTCGGCCATATTTTTTTGCAGTATTTCACACTCTGTGCCCCAGTCATATTCCATAGCATCGAATTTACAGACGATGAGACATTCGGCACATCCGATACATTTATCCGTATCGATGTGCGCTTTAATGTCATCGAGGGTAATGGCACCAACCGGACAGTGTCTAACGCATTCTCCACAGCGTTCACATTTGTCGCTGACACTGAGTTTAAGAGCGGAATGCTGTCTCATTTTTCCTTTTCTGCTGGCACATCCCATCCCGAGTGTTTTGATGGTGGCGGCGGCACAGGTGGCGGGATGGCCTGTAAAGTGTGCCAGGGAAAGAATCGATTGACACCGGACGATATCGGAGGCGATAAAAACTTCCTCATTGAGCTGGCCGTTAATCTGTACGGCTGTCTCCGAAGTTCCGAACAACCCATCGGGGGCAATGAACGGTATTCCAAGCCCTTTTGTATCAAAGCCGTGCTCGGAGGCAAGAATACAATGGTCGATGGCATTGTGTCTTCGGCCTGTATATAAAGTGCTGGTGTCGGTCAAAAACGGTTTTGTTTTTAACCTCAGCAGCTCATCGATGAGTCCCTTAATGCAAGGCGACTTTATATATGTGTTGTTCGGCGCCTCGCCGACGTGTATTTTAACAGCGGTAAAGTCGTTCTCCTTAAAGCATTCTGCGAAGCCGCCGGCCCTGAAGAGCTTTTGCGACTTTTTTGAAATTTCCTGCTCACCGTCATTAAGCGAGGCTTTGATAAAATATACCTTAGAGTCCATAGGAAATCATCATTTACGATAAAAGAACAACCCGCCATATTGCAAATAATCGGCTTAAAGAAACTTCGCCTATTATATTGTTTTTTGGTTTGACGACAAGGATACAGTTTTTTTATTCGGCCTTTATTATATCATCGCTTGTGAGGTCTTCGGAGATATTTTGGCCTGGTTTTACGATTAAAAACTCGGAGTTTTTCCAGTCGCCGTCAAGGAGCCGCTGGCAGAGGCCTGGGTCGCCCTTTATCCGGTCATAGTTCCAGCCGAGAAATTCGGCACATTCTTTCGTGAATTTTTTATCGTTCTTGGAATTGGCAAACGCCCAGTCGATATATGTTGCCCAGTTGTACTCGGCCATCCATTTTTGTTCGGTTTCCATCAGATATTTTGCGTTGTCGGCGCCAAATTTTTGCTGATACTCTTTAAGAATACGTTCATAGCGGTTTCTGCCGGGCGGGTCGCCGTTTTCTATCCATCCGCTGCTGAACCAGTAAATGCCGCGATGAGTGTCGAAGTATTGCCGGTATTTTTCTTTTGAGCCGAGCAGAAGTGTAATGCAGTCGTGGCCTCGGGGAATGACGATTGGAATTTTTGCAGATAATCCTGCAATTCCATTGCTGCATAGGCCGTAACCCAGAAGTGTGGCGTCATATGGCCGGTGCTGAAAGTCGCAGATTCGCTCAAGCGCCTTTTGGACTTCGCTTCGCAGTTTGTCCGGCTGCTCGTGCAGGCCCTGCGGTATCACGACTATATCAATGACGTTTTTTGAGCGGGCGGCGCAAAAATACGCTTCTCTTTGCATTACCTTGCAAACTATAAACTGAAATCTTTTCACCGCTTATCTTAGATGACTAAACAGTTTTCATAAACGAACCGATTGCCCTGGCAAGCTCATCCGGTTTTTGGGAGCCAATAAGCAGTCGCTTTTGGTTTTTCAGGATGAGCTGTACACCCTTGTTGCCTTTTACGTTATAAGCTTTACCTTTTTTGCCGAATCTAATGCCCCAGCCGCCATATTCAAGGATTGGCCTGTATGTCCGAGCGCAGCACTCGGCCAAATCTTCTGCCGTAAATTCCTTATAGCGGATGTGAAAAGGAAAAAAACGTACATACAAACCATCAGAACGAACTTCTGTCTCTAAGTTCAATGTTAAAAGAAGAATCGCAACTGCCGCCGGTACAAATACCATAAAGACTATAAAAAAAGCGAACGGTAACACGTCGATTGAGCCTTGTTGAGAAGATATATCTCTTAATGCAAACCAGCAAAGCCCGAACATAAAAAACGTAAAGACCAGAAGTGCCGAACGAAGCCAGAGGGGGAACCTTTGTACTTCGCGAAAGATTACGTTATTTTCCCGGGCCATCTCCGTCATTTTTACCTTACACCTTAAAGAATATCTTACGCCTGTACAAGAACCACAGAAAGAGCCATTCTGCCATAACGGTGCCTAAAGGTAGGATTATAGGTTTTACAGAACCGGAGCGGGTGGCAATACCGTTTAGAAAAAACTGTGAAATAGCGTCAAAATCAATGACCTTCCTTATGAAATATATTATGATGGCATTGACGCCAATCACAACAAAAAAGAACGCCCATTTTTTGTAGCCTTTGACGTCAATTATCCAATAGAACATGGCCAGCAGCAGTAAGCTCCAGCCGCCCGCGAACAAGACGTACGAACTTGTCCAGAGCTTTTTATTAATTGGAAAAAGCATTCCCCAGAAGTATCCTACGACCAGGCAGAGCAGGCCTGCAGCGACCAGTCCTGCTACTTTGCGACCGCCTGAGCGATTAGAGCGCAGCCAGTGTCCTGAAAGCGCTCCCAAAAGGGTTGTGCAGACAGCAGGAAACGTCGATATAAAGCCTTCATTAACACCGCCGGCACCGAGTATCACCCTGTCCAGGTAAAAAGCCAAACAGCCCTCTTTTTCGAAAACGCCTGCGCCATAGCCTGGAACCGGCACCAATATCGACGCAAGCCAGTAACCAACCAAAATAACTTCCACAATTATCATCTGGGCCCGCCAGGAAGTGTTCATTACTATTATGGCTGCGAAGAAGTAACAAAAGGCGACTCGCGGCAGCACTCCATACGGGAACCAGCCCAAGGCCTGCCAGCGAAAATCCAAAAGATTATAATATAGCAGTCCGAGTAAAAGCAACACGGCCGAGCGTTTTAAAATGTGCAGATATATTTTGTCCGAACTTTCGCCTCGCTGGCTGCGTTTGGCAAAAGAAAACGGCAGCACAGCGCCTAAGATGAAAAGGAATAGAGGGAATATCAAATCCTGAAAATGAAAGCCCTCCCATTTTGCGTGGCTGAGCTGCTGACTTATTGTTTCTGTCAGAGGATTTTTCCACACCTTTGCCAGGCTGGAGAACAGCATCTCGCCCCCAATAATCCAGAACATAGCAAATCCCCGCAGTGCATCGATTGAGGTTACACGCTCTTTAAGAAGGTCCTGCGGCTCCTCGTCCAACATAACCAGCTTTTTCATAATTTTTTCCTTACAGTCTCAAATTGTAACAACAATTGTGATTAAAATCCACATTGCCACAGTTGCTGTTGCCATATATCTACGGTTTGCATCGTTTGCAGGGTCTTTTGCCGGCTTTCAGTGCTTCGTTTCTGTTGTTATAACCCGTGAGGTTTTCCGGTTTGATTTTCTTTGCCCAGCTGCAATCCGGCTTATGGAAGACTTCACTGTTCTTTGATGCAACATATTTATATTCGGCTCGAGCCGATTTAGCGGGGGGCTTAAGCTGTTTTTTTATCACTGCGCTGACGTCATTAGCATCGGCGGGCGCAGGCTGTTTGTCCTTCGGATTGGCTGCGATGTACGCCTGGATAAAAACTTCGACCTGCTCGGTAACCACATCGGTAACTTTGGCGGGCATATTTTTCGCCGACACCATCTGCATCAGCGGTTCAGTTTTCCAGACATCAACCTGAAGATGCTGATTTCGCTTGGCCGGCAGGGTTGCAAGCCGAGCTAAAGATGTTTGAATATGGAACACATATTGTTGCGAATCCTTAAGCTTCAGCGTATTTATATCAATTCTAAACTCCGGCGTCTGTGACGGCTTTACGTTCGCATCCAAAAAAGGCCTGTGGATTATTTTGATGCCCGCCTCATCGAATTTGCGCTCGACTTTCTTGTGGATTTCTCCCAGTGTGCTGATATTTATATTCACATCGGGCTTGAGCTCAATATAGAATGTCTCCATACCAGCCAGAGCAGGATATGCCCGGCCGATGAGTCCGTGGTTAAGAAGTTCGGGCGGTTCAGTACCTGCGGAGGCCTGAATGCATAAAATTGCGGTGAGAATGGTTAAAACAGGAAAGTACTTTTTGTTTTTCATAATCTCCCTTCCTTTCTTAGGTTCTTTCGCAACGAGAGAAAGGTTATGTAATCGATGAGTATCCGTATCATACAGGCTTTCCGAGCAGTGCGGTGATTTCTGCGAACATTTTTTCGAGGATATCCTTGCTGTTGGCCTCGATATTTAATCGGAGCAGAGGTTCGGTATTGCTCGCTCGGCAATTAAACCACCAGTCTTTGTATCGGATGGTAACGCCGTCGAGGTAGTCGAAATCTCCGCTGCTGAATTTTTTTGCCAGTTCATCCATTTTGCCCTGTTTATCGTCAACCTTGAAGTTTACCTCGCCGCTGTTGTAGTATCTTCGCAGGGGCTTAATAAGCTCGCTTACAGGGACATTGGTGCTGCTGACAATGTTGAGTAAATGCACGAGGGTAATCATTCCGGAATCTGCACAGTAGTTGTCGCGATAATAGAAGTGTCCTGAAAGTTCGCCGCCGAATACAGCGTGAGAGTCCCTTAGAGCTTTTTTCATATATGCGTGTCCGACCCTTTCTCTTCGTGGAGTGCCGCCGTGCTTGATAATTTCTTCGACAACGACCCAGCTGCTGCGCAAGTCGTATACAATCGTCGATTTTGGATTCATTTTCAGAAAATACGGCGCCATCAAAGCCGTTATCAAGTCACAACTGATAGTTTTGCCTTTTTCGTCAACTACTATCAATCTGTCGGCGTCTCCGTCGAAGCAAATGCCAAAGTCACATTTTTGTTTTTTCACGGAGGCTTTAACGTCCGCCAGATTTTTTTCAACCAGCGGATTTGGTTCGTGCTTGAATTTTCCGATATGCTTGAAGTTAATCTCGATTATTTTTATTGGTAAATCACCGAAGATAGCGGGGACTATTTTTCCGGCCATCCCGTTTGAGGCGTCAACAGCGATTTTCAGCTCTCTTATTTTTGGTCCTAAAAAATTCAGCACGTAATTTTTATATTCTGCGGTCAAGTCGCATTTTTCTATTGTGCCGTTGACTTTGCCTTTTGTGTGAAGCAGAGCCATTGCGATATGCTCTATGTCTTTTAGTCCGGTATCGACTCCGACGGGTCTTGCCTGTCGGCCGGATATTTTGAAGCCGTTATATTTTGCCGGATTATGTGAAGCTGTTACCTGCACCCCGCCGCAGGTGCCCAGATGATTGATTGCAAAATACATCTGCGGAGTATCAATCATTCCTATATCAATGACGTTTGTCCCGCTGGCATTCATTCCCTCTATAAGTGCGGCGGCTAAGGCTTCGCCGTGAGTTCTCATGTCCCGCCCGATGCACAGCGAGTGTGAGTTGGCCAGACCCCGCTCATAACCGGTAAGCATAGAGCGCAGGAACCGTGCCGTAGAATAGCCGATTTTCCAGGCACCTTCTTCGTCGATTTGGTCCGGGTAAACGCCTCTTATATCGTATGCCTTGAAAATCGCAGGGTCCATATTACAGCTCCTGTTTTAACTTCCCTGTTATTCCCACCAAAGTGGAAATCTATTTTGTGCTTCGAACGTTTTTCCGCCTGTTTTTTCAGAGTCAAGCCACGATTCAGCAAACACTGTATACCTCTTTGCCTGGCAATGTCAACAATGAAAATGGACTATATTGGCAAAATCGAGAATGCCCGAAGAGCACCGAGCCGTCGAAAAGGCCTTATTCCACAGTTTTTCTATCTCTCACTCTCAACCGAACCAAACCAGCTCTGTGTCCGCAGGCATATCTTCACAAGCATCAGCATCACCGGCACTTCTATTAGCACGCCAACAACTGTTGCTAAAGCTGCACCGGAAGATAAGCCGAACAGCATTGTCGAAGTGGCAATAGCAACCTCGAAGTGATTGGAAGCTCCTATCATCGCAGAAGGAGCTGCATC
>CAZMCN010000016.1:0-24520 GCA_964564845.1 uncultured Pirellulales bacterium
TGGTTGTTATTGCGATTATTGCGCTGTTGATGGCGATATTGATGCCGGCATTGAACAGGGCAAAGGAGCAGGCCAGGGCAGTTGTGTGCCGGTCGAATCTTAAGCAAGTCGGTTTAGGGGCAGCGATGTATGCCGATGCCTGGAACAATCAAGTCCCTCGCGGCGACTGGTCGCCGACGACGGATTTAGCCTGGTTCGGACTTTTTTTGCCCTATCTGAGCCATCAAGAAAACCTTTCGGATTACCGAAGCGTTAAGATATATCGCTGCCCGAGTTACCCTGACAAGGAGCAGACCGTCTGTTATGTCGTGAACAACTGGCAATTTGAAAATAGACAAGATTACGAAGGAAAACCGTACCAAGAAGACGAATACATAAGGTTAAGCCAGTACAGGCACCTCGATTGGACTATTTACCTTGCCGACAATGAGGATGGCTGGTGGCGGGATATAGTGAAGAAACCGGGTGACGATGGTAGCCGTTACGTTGATGTCTTTGATCCACGGCATCTTCCCAGCTCAGACGTAGAAAAAAGAGGTGGCACGGGCCGACGGGTTGCACGAAAGCGCCATCGAAGAGGCTATAATGTCCTGTATTTCGACTGGCACAGCGGCTTTTTGAAGACCACCGGCGCGGACTACAGAGGCGGACTGACAAAAAATGAGGAGATAGACCTCTGGAGACTTTGGCAGTAGCATCGTAACTGTCCGAGATTAAAGTTATAGGGTTTTACGTTATTTTCAATAATATAGCCTTCTGATTTGAACGCTGTAAATGATACGGTGGGGGAGGGTTTAATTGAAAAGGTGAATGTTGTGGGAAGACGAAAGGCTTTTACTTTAATAGAGCTTCTGGTTGTTATTGCGATTATTGCGCTGTTGATGGCGATATTGATGCCGGCATTGAATAAGGCAAAGGAACAGGCAAGAGGCATTGTTTGCCGCTCTAAGTTAGGGGAAATCGGAGTAGCGGCCAATATGTATGCCGATGACAACGAACAAAAGGTACCTCGCGGCACAAATATCGCCGCAGTAAGAAACGAGCGGATGTGGTTTATGCTTTTTATGCCGTATCTGGCCGTTACAAAAAGGGCCTTTGGACAACGCTATGACCCTTTCGGCGATATGAATATATATCGCTGCCCGAGCTACCCTGACAAGGAACAGGCCCTTTGCTATGTAATTAACAACTGGGAATTCGATAGTAACGATGATTATGTGGGCAAATCAGCTAATGAATATAAACCGGCCGAATTGAGTCTTTATCGCCACCTCTCAAGGACTATTTACATTGCCGACAATGAGGATGGCCCCTGGCGAAAGATAATTGAGAAGATGGGCGACCGGGGTACCGGAGAAGCCGATATCCAGCATGTGTCGCACCTTCCCAGCTCTGACGAGGAGGTCAGCGCTGCCCTAGGCCGGCGCATCGCCCGGCGTCGACATGGAAATGGTTATAACGCCCTGTACTTCGACTGGCACACCGGCCATATCAGCACCAGAGGGCCGGACTATAGAGGAGGACTCAGCGTTAACGAAGAAATTAATCTGTGGAAACTCTGGAGATAGCATAATAACTGCTCAAAAGCAGATATAATATTATCTAATCAGACAGCCGTTTGGTTTTCGTTGAATATTGCCGAGCGGCTCAGACTGGACGGCAGGAGGGGAATTACTTGTAAGCAGCAGTTGCAGCAACATCTTATAAATTGCGAGGACTTTTTAATTATGCGGCTTTGCGTTTATCAACGCAGCCAGGAGGATATGCCTTAGTCTATCGACAGTAAGAGAGTTGAGATAAGTTTCGCTGAAGTCCAACTTGAATCGGCCTTTGAAATTTTTGATTCTCCTGGTCAACTCGCTTTTGCTCAAAGAAGCGATTGAAGTCGATGTTTGTTCAAAATATTCTTTCGTTGTCATCGCCCGACCCTTGTTACATATTGTTTTAAGCCGGATTCACAAGGTTAGTATCGTCTGCTGTGCTGCGCTGCTTTTGCAGTAAATGTTCTGCTGCATTCGAATCCTTAAAACTGACTTATTATTGTGCTAAAATTTTTTTGTCATTTTCCAGATAGTCTGATAACGTTTTGGCTATGAAGACAGAGAAGTTAAATTATGATTTGCCGACGGAGTTGATTTCTCAGCAGCCCAGCGGTATTCGAAGTGATTCAAGACTGCTGGTTTTCAATCGTTCCAGCGGCGAACTTATCGACAGCCGGTTCAGCCGACTCGGCGATTTTTTATCGAGCGGCGATTGCCTTGTCCTTAACGACACAAAAGTTTTGCCTGCGAAGTTTTTTTGTCGGCGCAAAACCGGCGGAAGAATCGAAGGTCTTTTCCTGTCGCAAACCGCTGATAGTGTGTGGGAGGTAATGCTCAAAGGAGCGGGCAGGCTTCGAGCCGGCGAAATTATTCATCTGCGGAGTTCAACAAAGCAGGATTTCTGTCGGGCGGTGCTGCTTGAGAAGATGAGCGAAGGCAGGTGCCGGTTGAAAATAGAGGCCGAGGCAGAACTCGAAACTATCCTCGGTGAGATAGGTTTCCCGCCTTTGCCGCCATACATAAAGCGAACTGACGATGCCGTTGTGGCCCAAAAAGATGCGCTGCGCTATCAGACCGTTTATGCGCGATATAACGGAGCGATTGCGGCACCAACGGCCGGGCTGCATCTTACCAAACAGCTAATCAACCGGTTGAAGACCGCCGGTATCTCCTTTGCCTATATAACACTGCATATAGGAATGGGGACTTTTAAGCCGATAACCGCTGACGAGCTTGAGCAGCACCAAATCCATCGGGAACAATTCAGTCTTGATGAAGAAAACGCCCGGCTCATCAATACGGCGAAAGAAAGAGGCCGGCGAGTAGTTGCTGTCGGTTCAACCAGCGTGCGAGCACTGGAGACGATAGTCCACAGGACGCCTTACGGCGCTGCCGGTTCTCGAATCGAACGTGGCGGCGGCACAACGAGCTTGTTTATCAAGCCCGGTTATAAATTCAGGTTCGTCGATGCTATGGTAACGAATTTCCACCTGCCCAGGTCCACAGTGCTTGCGCTGGTGGGGGCGTTTGGTGGTCTGGATAATATCCTGGCCGCTTACAGTCATGCCATCGAGCAGCGGTATCGTTTTTATTCCTACGGCGATGCGATGCTGATACTATAGATGCAGTCCCCTCAGGCCAGGTAAATTTTGTCCTTTGGCCTGATTTTGGGTATCCGGTCAAGTTTTTTTTTGATATCACCTTTCTCCAACGCGAAACTCGGCGCTATTTCAATAATGCAATCGACAGAGCCGTCAGGTTTTCTTGGGACGGTAATGCCGGCTGATTCCAGCCATGCGGCCCCTCGCGCTACTATTCTGTCTCTTGCGGTTGGGGCACTGTCGATACCGGAAGCATTTTTGACCGGTGCAAATTCTTCCTCCCGAAGGGTCTGTAAAATTATAGACTTTGAAGCCAACGGCAGGGCATCGAAGATAAAGCTTTCCAGCTTGATGCCGTTCGGCTCAGCGGGTTCCACAAACACCGCCTTTTCATTAATATGCGGAATTTTTTTGACGGCCCGGTGCAGCGGCAGAGAAAAACCTTTTGTATTTAGCTTTTCAATGAAACTGCGATTGATAATGTGTATGGCAATACTGCCAAGGCAGAAAACCAATGAGCCATCGGGATTTCGCTGCTCTGCCAGCTCGTCCGGCAAATCGCTGTATTCGATGACGGTTACCGCCCCGTCAACAAGACAAAAGTTGCCGACCTTTTCTTTAGGCCCTGTTTTTAGCACGGCCTTGGAGGACATTTCCGCCTTGTCGAGCACGTGAAGTCCGATAAATAGTGGGTCAATAATATTAATCAATGGATTATCAACCTGAAAATAGCTCACTAATTCCACCCCCCTTTTTCTCATATCTTGCAGCGCTGCGCTTTTGTAAAGGGCCTTTAGGCTTCCGCCGTGCCCATCGGGCGAGTGGGCAATATTGCTTTTGTCGGCTAACAGGATTTTACCGTCGAAACCAAAATTAGGCAGGGTGCCCTGCTGAAATATAAAGACATCTCTCTCTCTGAGGCCGTAATAGTCGTTTGAGCGAAAGATTTCTACTGTTTCGTTATGGTTAAGGGGGCTGGTCATAATATACCAGGGGCAGTTGGTTTGGTATTTTTCCGATATGGCTGCAATGAGATCAGCGAAGAGCTGAAAAAGTGTCTTGTTTTTAACAGGGCTTATGTGAAAATTTCCCTTTGGCCCTTTGAAGCCCAGGCGTGTTCCCTGGCCCCCGGCCACGACGAAAGCGGCCACCTTACCATCTGAAATCATCTGTTTGCCCAATTTAACAGCCTCGGCGTATTTGTGCTTTTGCTCTGCACCGACCGGCTTGGGGCTATAACTGCCGGCAGCCGCAATTTCGCCACCTGTGGGAGCAGAAGGATGGTTTTTGATGTATTTTGACATCCAATCATCAATCTGTGAAAAATCCAAATCCTCAATCTGGCCGAGCAAATTCTGCTTTTGGGCCGAACTTAATTGCTCAAAAAATGCCAAAAGATGGCCCTGATTGTGTTTTTCGAGTAATTTTTTCACATTTTTTGCGCTTTTTTGGGCTTCCATATTTTCCAACTCCTTATCGATCTGCTAACAGAAAAAAGAGAATGGTAAGCAAATTGCAAAAATTTTCAAGAATTTTGAAGAATTTGACGAAATTTATGTTGACAAAATAATTATGCAGTGTTATCATTAACTATGGCGATGCTGGTAGGTTTGGAAACCTTATTTATAAAAATCGTCATTATAATAAACTTCACTTCATAACCCGAACCTACCTCAAAAAATATTGTATTCGGAAACCTGAAAGTTACTTCGGCGTGCAATTTGGGACACTTGAGATTTCAAAGCTTAATTGTTTGAGCGATTTTTGAAAGAGATCGGTGTTACGAATTGGGACCGGCTGTTTTTAAGCAAATAATAAAAATGAAAAGAGATTCGCAAAAAAAACTGCTCATGTATTGTTTTGTGGCGTCAGCAGTCGCATTTATTTATTGGGAATATAGTTAAAGTGGCCTTAAAAACAGCCGCATCTGCGAATCTCGAAATGTTCGAAAGGAGAAACAAAATGAAAAGAAAAGGTTTCACATTAGTTGAGCTGCTGGTGGTGATTTCCATCATTGCGTTGCTGATGGCAATCCTGATGCCCGCTCTGGCAAAGGTCAAGCAGCTCGCCCACAGAATGGTCTGCGGGACGAACCTGTCGGGTATCGGCAAATCGATGATTATGTACAGCACAGATAACCATGAGGAATACCCAATTGCCGGGCCTCCTTCATCTAAACGATACGGCAGGTGGGGCACTACGGCCGGCTGGCAGTCCCAAGACCGCAATCAAGTCTGGCAAAGTACGGCAACGATTACGTCCTCTTTTTATCTTCTGATAAAGTTTGCCGATGCTCAACCTAAGCAGTTTGTTTGCAAGGGTGATGTTGGAAGTGATGTCTTTAAGCTTTCCGAGGCCCCCAGCGTAGTTATTGACGACCTTACCCAGGCTTGGGATTTCGGTCCTACTTCAGGTCCAGCCAGGCCGGGTAAGTTTTGCAGCTATTCCTATAATATGCCTTACACCTGGGGCACTAGTGAAAGTTATCCGGTGTCGACGATAACCAACCCCGGCTGTGCTATCGCCGCAGACAGGAACCCCTTTTTTGATAAAAACGCTCAGCCTTACCTCAAAGACGGCGCTTTAGCTAACCCGACCTGGGATGATACCGATGGCTATCAGGACCCGGATAAAAAGAGCAGCTGCGCATCGCACCAGCGGGATGGACAAAATGTCCTCTTTAATGATTCACACGTCAAATTCGAGAGGTTCCCGAATTGCGGCGTCAACAATGACAATATCTACAATTACTGGGGCACTGCTACCCCGCTTCCGGTACAGAGGGAGCTTGGTACATTTTGGCCGGATATTCAGACAGCTTACGGCGGCAACTGGCACCCCTATGCCGAAGAGGATTCGGTACTTGTAAATGAAACGACTTACGTTACCCCCTAAAGGTGGGATTGATTTTTTGCGGGTTTGCATAAAAGCGGCCCTGTGCAGGAGTGCACAGGGCCGCTTTTTTCCTGACCGTCATCTCGTGCTGCCGGCCTTTTACTAATTTTTCCGAACAATTTCCAAAAATATATTGAAAATCAAATTTGCTTTTGAAATGGATTTTTGTTATGGTGCTCTCTTTGTCATTAAGCTGGGTACAAAAAACGTTTTTAGGGAGTCTGAATGTGGGAAGAACGCTTGCATACAAAATACTTTCCGACCATTTTGTAGAGGGTACACTCACCGCCGGTGAGCAGATTGGTATTCGTATTGACCAGAGCCTTACGCAGGATGCTACAGGCACAACAGCCTTTCTGCTTTACGAATCAATGGGAGGCGGCAGAGTTAAGACTGATTTGTCGGTCAGTTATGTTGACCACAATATGAGTCAGTTTGGTCCTGAAAACCACAACGACCATATATATCTGCAGACCGTAGCAGCCAAATCAGGTGTTTATCATTCGCGTCCGGGCAACGGTATCTGCCATCAGGTCCATCTGGAGAGGTTCGGAAAGCCCGGGGCGACCCTGCTGGGCAGCGATTCACACACGCCAACAGGAGGCGGAATCGGGATGATTGCAATCGGTGCAGGTGGAATGGATGTGGCGGTGGCTATGGCCGGCGGGCCGTTCTATCTGAGAAGCCCGAAGGTTATCGGTGTCGAGCTGACAGGGAAATTAAGCGACTGGGTTACCGCAAAAGACGTTATACTGAAAATGCTCAGTATTCTTTCCACAAAAGGCAATGTCGGCTGTGTCATCGAATATTTCGGCGATGGTCTCGAAACCCTGTCGGTGCCTCAGAGGGCGACTATTACTAATATGGGTGCCGAGTTAGGCGTAACAACCAGCCTCTTCCCCAGCGATGAACAGACCAGAAGGTTCCTTGCCGCCCAGGAAAGAGAGCAGGACTATAAGCCGCTCGCCGCCGATGCGGACGCCGAATATGACCGCATAATAGAGATAAACCTCTCGGAGGTCGAACCGATGACGGCGTGTCCGTCTTCGCCGGGCAATGTAAAGACCGTTGCCGAAGTTGCAGGACTGCAGGTAAGACAGGTGGTAATTGGAAGCTGCACAAACTCAAGTTATACCGACTTAATGACAGTTGCCGAGGTCTTAAAGGGTAAAAGGACGAGCAACAAGGTTGAATTTGCGGTCGCACCGGGCAGCAGAGAGGTTCTCAATATGCTGGCCAAAAACGGTTCTTTGGCCGACATTATCGAGGCTGGTGCAAGAGTTCTTGAGGCGGGCTGCGGTCCTTGCATCGGGCAGGGTTTTTCACCGGCCGACGACACGGTAACAATCAGAACGTTCAACAGGAACTTTGCAGGCCGAAGCGGCACAAAGGGCGATAAGTCGTATCTGGTCAGCCCGGAGACTGCCGCAGCGGCTGCCCTTACCGGCGAGGTTACCGACCCGAGAGAGCTGCCGAGGCTCTTCGGGATTGAATATCCCAAAATACTACTGCCGGACAAATTCGATGTCGATGACAGTATGATAGATAAGCCATTAAGTGAAAAAGAGGCCTCCAAAGTCGAGGTACTTCGAGGCCCGACCATCGTTGTGCCCGAAGCGCCGCCTGCTTTGAAGAAAAATCTGAAGGCAAAAGTCCTGCTCAAATGCGAGGATAAGATAACCACCGACCATATTATGCCTGCCGGCATTTACCTGAAACTGCGCTCGAACGTTCCCGAATATGCGAAGGTGGTATTCAATTGCTACAACGAAGATGGCGAAGCGACTTTTGCCGAGCGCAGCCTTGAATTAAAGAAAAATGACGTTGGCGGTATCATCGTAGCCGGCGAGAGTTACGGCCAGGGCTCATCAAGAGAGCATGCAGCGCTCTGCCCGATGTATCTGGGTGTCCGGGCGGTCATAGCAAAAACTATGGAGCGGATTCACAAGGCCAACTTAATCAACTTCTGCATCGTACCGATAGAATTTGCCGAGGCGGCTGACTACGACAAAGTAAAGGAAGGTGATGAATTACGGATAGACAATCTTCGCCAGGCGGTAGAGAGCGGCAGTGACGAAGTTAAGATTGTTAACAAGACGAGTTCATCCGAATTCGTCGGCAAATTGGAACTTTCAAAACGGGACAGAGAAGTTCTACTTGCGGATGGTCTGCTGAGTTACGTCAGTAAAAAAGCAAATGCGTGAAAAGACTGTGGCTGTTTTCGGTACCGGCAGAGCAAAGCCCGGCGAATCGGCTTATGAACTTGCTTACCGGATGGGCAAACTTCTGGCCGGCGGCGGCTTTACGATAGTCAACGGCGGCTACGGCGGGGTAATGTTGGCATCGGCTAAAGCTGCCGCCGAAGCAGGCGGCGAAACTATCGGCATTACCTGTTCGGGGTTTGCTTCTGCTGCGGCCAATGAATATGTCAGCCAAACAATCGTTACCAATTCCCTCGATGAACGCCTCGATACGTTAATAAAACTCGCCCGGGCCTACATCATACTGCCCGGAGGCACCGGAACGCTGCTCGAGCTGGCGAAAGTATGGGAATTAAAAAACAAAGGCTTCCTTCAGGAGCAAAGACCGATTATACTTTTAGGCAAATTCTGGAAGCCGCTGGTCGATTTAGTGGTCAGGGACGACCCGGAGAGTATCGGCTGCATTTACCAGGCTGATAGCCCGGAGCAGGCTGTGGATATATTAACAGGGTCAGTTTAACTTTTGCTTTTTTTACGCGGGTGTACCGATAATGGTCAGGAGATTTGCAGTTGCTGTTTTGTTCGTAACTTTTTTTACAGGTCTTTGCGTCCCCTTTGCAGCATTTGGGGCCGGCTCGACCCGCAAACACATCCTGCGTGACGGCTTTGCACTGACCGGCATTGTTGGGAAATTAACCGCCCCCGGCGGCAGCAGCGGCGATATATGGCTCTTTGAACTTGCCGCAGACCTAAGCGATGACAGAAACCGAATCGCCGCAGGCGGTACTGTGGAGCTTCTGCCGTCATCGGCACTGGAAAAGATGATAGCCGATGCCAATGAACATTCAGAGAAAACCTTTCGGCTCTGGGGCGAGATAACCGAATATAAAGGCAGAAATTTTATATTCCCCCTGTTTTCTCTGCCTGTCAGCATAATCAATGAACCAAAGCCGACACAGAATAAACAAAAGCCCCGGATAGCTATCAATGAGCCGAACGATGTATTGGCTGTGCCGCAGGAAATAGTGGACAGGCTCGGCAAAAAGCGGGCCGTTCGCACGGTCAGGCTAAGAGGCACCCCAAACACGATGAATGCACACAGCAAAGACCCTAATAACCAGAGGCAGAAACAGGATTTTATCCTGTCCAATAGGACCGCATTTTTAGTCGAGCAGTCCGATAGTTCAATTCCGAAAATCTATAATTCGAGATTTGTTCTGGATGCTGTCGGTCGCGGCCTGGCCAACGAGGCCCTGGAGGCCCTGCCCTGCAAGGCGCTCGAGCGGGCGGAAAAAAAACAGCTATTAGAACCCGACCCGATGAGATTCAAAATATCAGGCGTTGTAACCGAATATAAAGGCCGACATTACCTGCTCTGCCAAAAGGCTGTATGGGTCCACAGCCACGAAAACTTCGGCAGATAAAAAATTAGCCACAGATCAAAAAGATAAGAGAAAAATTGTGAACGACGAACTCGATAAAATTATCTTTTCCTATAAGCACCCAGATTGGCATGCAAGATTAAGAGAAATTCACGCAGCAATTAGAGGGGCAACTTATTTTGAAGATGGGAGCGATGAGGAAAATCAATTAAATGAAATTCTTGCTGGAGTCAGAAGACGCAGAGACGAGGCCATAAGGGAATATACAGAAAAATTTGACGGCGTTAAACTGACGCCAAAACAATTCAGAGTTCCAGTTGAAGATTTAGAGAAAGCCCACAGTGAAATAAATAAGGAGTTATTGTCTTCGCTTCGTCAGTTAATAGATAATGTAAGAAAATACCAATCAAGAATTTTTGTCGGCAACAGAAAACAGCCGGGAATAAAGTACACTCCTATAAAAAGGATTGGCATTTGTGTGCCTGGAGCATCGGCCCCGCTGCCTTCGACTGTAATAATGTGTGCAGTGCCAGCACAGGTGGCAGGCGTAGAAGAAATCGTCGTAGTCTCTCCGCCGAGATACAATGGCGGCATTCATCCTGTAATTTTAGCGGTTTGTCACGAACTAAAAATCGATGAAGTTTACCGTATCGGCGGGGCACAGGCGGTAGCTGCTCTGGCGTATGGAACACAAACTATCCGCCCTGTTAATAAAATTGTTGGCCCAGGTAACCAATGGGTTCAGATGGCCAAAAAAGAAGTTTTTGGGCGTGTTGGCATTGACTCTATAGCTGGGCCGAGTGAAGTTTTGATAATCGCCAATGATAAGGCAAACCCTGCCTGGGTGGCAGCCGATATGCTCAGCCAGGCAGAACACGCACCGGGAAGTGCGGTTGTATTCACCAATTCACAAAAACTTGCAGGGAAAATCCTCAATGAACTCAAAAAACAGCTAAAGCAATTAGACAGGGCCAAGGAAACGAATGAATGCCTGATAGAATATGGCGGAATTGTCATTTTTGAGAATATGGATGATGTAATTACCCAGGCGAATTATTATGCGCCCGAGCATTTGGAAGTTCAATGCGGCGATGAAAGCAGGGAAATTGCCGACCGAATCGAAAATGCAGGAGCGATATTCATAGGTGATTACAGCCCTGTAGCTGTAGGTGACTATTGGGCCGGGCCAAGCCACACATTGCCAACGGGACTAAGCGCAATGTTTTCCAGTGCACTAACGAGCAACGATTTTATCAAGTCAACAAGCATTATTGAGTATGATAAGAAGAAACTTGCTGAAAGTGCTGAGGACATCATCCGCTTAGCCCAGGCCGAAGGCCTCGACGCACACGCAAAAAGCATAAAAATCCGCTAATCTGACTGAGCCGATGTAATTATTCGCCTGCCAGTTTTTCTTTTATCAATTGTGCAGCTTTTTCGAGTGCTTCGTTTATTTTTTTGGATTTTTTGCCGCCTGCCTGTGCCATTTGGGGCCTGCCGCCGCCGCCGCCTTCGATTATCGGAGCAATTTGCTTGATTAAATCGCCTGCGTTGGAGCCCTTTTTGACTAAATCATCGGTCATACCCGCAAGCAATGTCGCTTTGCCGTTTTGCTCAAATCCCAAAACGACCGCGGCCGATTTGCCCTTCTTTTTGAGCATATCGATAGCAGAGCGTCCCTGCTCGATGGTGGTTGCGTCCAGCCGTCCCGTTATTATCGATGTCTCTCCGATTTTCTCGGCCTTTTCAAGGAGCTCTCTCGCCTGAGTCATCGTATCCGAGCCGCTTTGCAGGGTGGCGGATTTGAGCTGCTTGGCCAACTTTTTATTTTCTTTGAGCAGTTGGCTTATTCTGTTTGGCAGTTCTTCGGCGGGGACCTTCAGCATCACTGAAAGCTCATCGACAATTTCGTTTCGCTGTTCGAGATAGTCAGTAAGCCCCTTACCCGTCAATGCGGTAATCCTTCGCACACCTGCCGAGATGCTTTCTTCCCTGATTATTTTAAATCCGCCTATAGAGCCGATTCTATCGACGTGCGTGCCGCCGCAAAACTCCAAAGAGACTTTCGATTTTTGATTTTCGATTTTCGATTCTTCAATCGGCGACCCAATGGCTACCACCCGCACTTCGCTGCCGTATTTCTCGCCGAACAGAGCCATTGCGCCGAGTTTCTTTGCCTGCTCTATCGGCATCACAGCACAGTTGACCGGCAGGTCCTGGGCGATTTTGTCCCTGACTAATTCTTCCACCTTTTTTATCTGCTGAGCCGTCAAGGCAGCCGGACAGGTAAAATCAAATCGCAGGTAATCGGGACATACCAGACTGCCCTGCTGTGCCACGGAAGCACCTAAAACTTCGCGCAAGGCCCATTGTAATAGATGTGTTGCTGTATGATTCTTTTTAGTTGCGTCTCTATCTTTGCTGACTATGGCCGTGACCTTATCTCCAACAGCCAATGAACCATTCACCATTTTTCCTGCGTGAATGATATAATCAAATATTCCTACTGTTTGATCAACGATGAAACGAGCGTCTTTGGATTCTATCACCCCACTATCACCAACCTGCCCACCCATCTCTGCATAAAAGCAGGTCTTGTCCAGAACAATTCCAACTTTTTTTCCAGTTTCAATCCTACCCGCAGCATTAGCGCCTTCGTTATCAAAATATCCAATAATTTTGCTATCACAATGGTCGGTGTCATATTTACAACTATCATTGGTTTCAGGAAATGCAGGACCTTTATGTCCACTATAATATCGTTGCAGATTCTCAAGACCTCTTTGTGCTGCCCTTGCTCGCTGGCGCTGCTGGTCCATCAGCTCGTCGAACTTAGCGGTATCGACTTTCAGGCCTCTCTCCTCGGCCATAAGCTGTGTCAAATCAAGGGGGAAGCCGTATGTGTCGTAAAGCCGAAAAGAGTCTTCACCGCTGATAGTTTTTTCGATGGTTTTTTTTGCCCGCTTAGCGGCGGCGTTGAACATTTCTATGCCTCTGTCAAGCGTCGTGGCGAAGCTTGCTTCTTCCGATTCAATCACCGTTGAAACATAGTCGGCACGGGCTTTTATTTCGCCGAATGCATCGCCCAAACAATCGACAACTACAGGGACAAGTCTATACATAAACGGCTCATGCATACCTAACTCTCTGCCGAACCTTGCCGCCCGACGCAGTATCCGCCTGATTACATAGCCCCTGCCTTCATTGGACGGGGTTGCGCCGTCTGTTATCGCAAAGACCAGCGCCCTGATATGGTCGGATATGACCCGAAAGGCATTGTCGGTTTTGTTGTTCAGACGTGATGTATATTTGTGGCCGGTAATCTCACCGGTCGCATCTATTATCGGCATAAACAAATCAGTATCGTAGTTGCCCTTTTTGTTCTGAATAACCGCCACTATTCTTTCCAGCCCGGCGCCGGTATCGACATAATTTGCTCCTAATCCGGCGAGCTTGCCGTCTTCGTTGCGGTTAAATTGTATAAAGACCAGGTTCCAGAGTTCGACGAATCGTCCGCAGCCGCTGTTGACGCCGCACTTGTGGCGGGGTACGTTTTTCCTGCTGCACATTTCCGGCCCCAGGTCGATGTGTATTTCACTGCATGGCCCGCACGGACCTGCCTCGCCCATCTCCCAGAAGTTATCTTTCCTGCCAAACGCCAAAACCCGCTCTGGGGGTATCGTAGTAACCTTCGTCCACAAATTGCCCGCCTCCTCATCGGCCGGCAGAGAGTCATTGCTGTCACCGGCAAAAACCGTTGCCCATAGTCTTTCCGGCTTAATGCCCCAGACATCGACAAGAAGTTCCCACGCCCACTCGATTGTTTCTGCCTTGAAATAGTCATCGAAGGACCAGTTACCTAACATTTCAAAAAAGGTATGGTGATAAGTATCTTTGCCGACTTCTTCGAGGTCGTTATGTTTGCCGCTTACCCGCAGACATTTTTGGCTGTTGGCTACTCGGCGATGTTCCGGCGGCGTCAGCCCCAAAAAAATATCCTTGAACTGGTTCATCCCCGCATTGGCAAAAAGCAAGGTCTCGTCGTTGGCGGGAACTATCGGTGAACTCGAGACAAATTCGTGCCCTTTGTCCCTGAAAAAATCTATAAAGCCGTTTCTAATTTGTTTTGCACTTAACACTTTATGCTTGCCTTTCTCGTATTTTGCTTCACGCGCTACAGAAGTCCTTTGGCAGCAAGGATTTTTCTCTTCAATTCCTCGCACAACTCTTTGTTCTCAGCGAGGTATTGTTTTGCATTTTCTCTTCCCTGTCCGAGCCGGATATCGCCGTAGTTCAGCCAGGCGCCGGATTTTTCGACTACCTCACAGCCGATACCCATATCGATTAAATCGCCTTCGTAGCTGATACCTCTGTCGAACATAAGGTCGAACTCGGCATCCCGGAAAGGTGGTGCGATTTTGTTCTTTACTACTCTTGCCCTGACCCTCGTGCCAACAGCACCGCTGCTGTCCTTTATGGTCGCTATTCGTCTTACATCGAGTCGGATAGAGCTGTAAAATTTCAGCGCTCTGCCGCCGGGTGTGGTTTCCGGATTTCCAAACATCACCCCGATTTTCATACGGATTTGGTTTATGAAAATAAGGGCGGTCTTGCTCTTATTGATAACGGCGGCAAGTTTCCTCATCGCCTGGCTCATTAATCTTGCCTGCAGCGCCATATGGCTGTCCCCCATCTCGCCTTCAATCTCCGCTTTTGGTGTCAGCGCGGCGACCGAGTCAATAACGATAGCATCGACGGAATTGGACCTGATTAGCATCTCGGTGATTTCAAGCGCTTCTTCGCCGGTGTTGGGCTGGCTAACAAGAAGACTGCTGACATCCACGCCCAGTCTCTTGGCCCAGGTTGTATCGAGAGCGTGTTCGGCGTCGATAAATGCGGCCACCCCACCTTTGCGCTGAGCGTTTGCAATGGCGTGAAGTGCCAGCGTGGTCTTACCGCTCGATTCAGGCCCAAACAACTCGGTAACCCTGCCGCGAGGAATGCCTGCACCGCCGAGAGCCAAATCCAGCGATAATGAGCCTGTGCTGATGCCCTCAATCCGGGCATACTTGTGCTCATCCATTTGCATAATAGCGCCCTGGCCGTATTGCTTTTCAATCTGTGCAATCACTCGCTCCAAGGCATCTTCTTTACCTGTTGTTTCCGAGCCTGCTTTTGTTTTTTTTGTCTTTGCCATTTCCCTTTTCTCCAGCTTTATCAGATTGTTTTGATAGAATATGCCCTGTCTTTCAGTTTAATTTTAATTTTTGAATCTTGGTTTCGTATTTTTCGCTTTACGTTTTTAGCTTAACTTATAATTACCCAGCACTGCATAAATAGGCCCTTGTGGCGTCAATTCGCTCTGGTAAACCGCAACCGAATCGGCTGCTATAGTTCCAATTTTAAATTCTTTATAATCCTTGCTTACTTGTGCCAGCTTAATACCTGCTGCCGGTTTTCTTATTCTGCACAAAGTCAGGTGCCCGGAAAATCTTCTGGCTTCTTCCGCCCAGCCGGCCTCTGACAATTGCCTGTCAATATCTTCCTGCAATTGTTGCAGTTGTTCATTTCCTTCGCCGGCCCCGACCCACAGGACCCTGGCACTTCTGCCGCCAAAATACCCCACTGTTTTTACATCTACCTCGAAATTTTTATGCCGGCCTGAAACCTCTTTGACTATATGACAGACATCAGCAACTTTTTCATCTTTAACTTCACCCAAAAACTTCAGCGTAAGATGTATATTTTCCGGCCTGACCCATTTGACATCACTCTTTTTAATATCAGCCTTGACCTGCAGTTGCTGCTGTAAATCATCCAGAGCCTTTCTGGTTTCCTCGTTGATATCTATCGCTATAAACAATCGCATTTTCAATCATTCGTTTTTTTTGCTATAAGTTCAACTTTGCCGCCCTTGCGTTAAAACTGTGTTATGTTTCTCAGCGTCTCAAATCTGCTGTCAATGTCGGCTTTGCTTATCGAGGTCAGACCTGTCAGCGAGAAATCCGCAATCGCAAATGATGCAGCCACCGTTCCATAAACAATTGCTGTTTTTAACGAGGCAAAATCGGTTTTTCCGACTTCAGCCAGATAGCCCATCAATGCCCCCGCAAAGCTGTCGCCGGCTCCTGTCGGGTCCTTGATTTGGGTTGCGGGAAAAGCCGGCAGGACGAATTTGTCACCCTTATTATTACACATTAATGAACCCGACTCACCTTTTTTGATAACTGCGACCACAGGTCCCATCCCCAGAATATTTTCCGCCGCTCTTATCAGATTCTTTTCTTTGGCCAGCATTCTTGCCTCGTCTTCATTGATTATAACGGCATCAATTTTCTTTAGCAGGGCCTTTAGGTCATCGAGCCGGCTGTCAATCCAGCAGTTCATCGTGTCAGCCGCCACGAAAGAGGGGTTTTCAATTTGTTCGAGCAGTTGAAGCTGAAGGGCTGGCGCCGTATTGGCAAGAAAGACGAACCTGCTGTCTTTATATTCGTCGGGTACTTCCGGCGGTGCTTCGGCCAAGACGTTTAATTCAACGTTTTCTGTTATCGCAGCGCTCATAGTGTCGTGATATGAGCCCTTCCAGCGAAATGTCCTGCTGAGTGCTCTTGTCTCCAGCCCGCGTAAATCAACATTTCTGTCTGCAAAGACCTCGGCCAAATCGAACGGACAATCCGCCCCGACCGCCCCTAAGAGTCTGACGCCGCAGAAGAAACTTGCTGCCATACTGAAATAAACCGCCGAACCGCCAAGGCAATTCTCACTGACGCCGTAGGGCGTACTGACCGTGTCAATGCCTATCGAACCGGTTACCAATAATGGCATTTTACTGCCCCCTTTCCCTTTTAATTATTGATTATTTGTTATTATTATTTCCAAATTTTTTCAGCGTTATATCTATCCTTGCCAGCGTATTTTCTCTGCCTAACATATCCACCGAATCGAAAATCGGGGGGCTGATTGTAGTTCCGCAGATGGCAACACGCAAAGGCTGAGCTACTTTGCCCAGGCCGACCTGCTTTTCTTCGGCCAGGCCTCGCAGCATATTCTCAATGGCTTCTTCGGTAAACTGCTCCATCGCAGCAAGCCTGTCTCTTACTGTTTGCAGTATAGCAAGACCGTCATTTTTCAACAGAACTTTTTTGACCGCTTTGTCATCATACTCGATTTTGCGGTTGGCCAAAAAGAGAAATCTGCTTTTGCGCTCGATATCAGCCAGGGTTCGGGCGCCTGCGTTAACTTTTATGATTCTTGTGAGGAGCCTGTCGTCCGCGGAAAGTACCACGGATTCAACCACTCTTAAATAATCCTTAAAATGCCCGAGCAGCTTTGCCTCGTCGGCCATACGGATGTGCTCGGTGTTGAACGCAATGAGTTTCTTCCGGTCGAACAAGCTGTTGGACTTTGTCAGCCGTGTCAGGTCAAAGCTGCTAATCAATTCATCGGCCGTCATAATTTCCCGTTCATCACCGGGATTCCAGCCAAGTAATGCAAGGAAATTCACCATTGTTTCAGGCAGATACCCGCTTTTGAAAAAATCAACGATATTTATCTCCGGCAGTTGCACACCGAGATATTCCGCCATTGCATTAACGCTTGGCATATCCGCAGTACTCTTGCCCGCAATGAAACTGTTCACCTCTTCAATCGTTAAATTACCAACCTCGGCAAGCTTTTCCGGCTCGATATCCTCCCTGGTCTTGATTGTTTTTCTCAGCACCTTTGGCCGTTCACGCTTGGACAGTTTCCCGCCGCCTTCGCTGACGGTAACGGACATATGGGCGTATTTTGGAAGTTCTTTGCCGGCGAATAAAGCCTGCCATAGCGCCTGCTGACAGGGCGTGTTCATAAGATGTTCCTGCCCGCGGATGACGTGCGTAACTTTCATCAAACAGTCATCAACCACACAGGCAAAGTTATATGTGGGCAGTCCATCGCTCTTTTTTATTATGAAATCACCGAGTTCGCCGCGGCCGAATTTAACTTCCCCGCGCACAATATCTTCTACGGTGACAGCCGTATCAGGCATAGCAAAACGCACAACCACTTCCCTGCCCTGGGCCTTTGCCTTCTTAACATCCTGCTGGTCCGCAAAGACGTCCGGCCTGGGATAGACAAAGTTTTCCTTCTTCGCTGTGGCCTTGTCGCGCATCACCTGCAGCTCTTGGGGCGTATCGAAGCAGTAATACGCCTTCTTCTCATCGAGCAGTTTCTTTACGTATTTGTCGTAGATGTCCTTTCGCTTCGATTGCTGATAAGGCCCGTTTGGCCCGCCAACTTGGGGCCCCTCGTCCCAGTCGATACCCAGCCATCGCAAATCGTCTATTACCTGCTTCGTTGCGGTGGGTGTATTCCTTTTTGTATCGGTGTCTTCGATGCGCAGTACGAACCTGCCGCTCATTCGCCTGGCAAAAAGCCAGTTGAAAAGGGCGGTTCTGGCTCCACCGATATGAAGATATCCCGTTGGCGACGGTGCAAAACGCGTTACGACCATTTTCAACCTCAACAATTACGCTAAACTTCTCGAAAAAGATAATGGTATGCTATAGAGGGTTTGTTGTCAAGAACCAGATACCCGCCCCGCTACCCGCCGCCCTCGTCAGATTTTCGCCCACGCCGGGACTGATTTGACAAACATTCTCTTTCAATGGTTTTCTTAGCATCACCTCACCAACTTCCAAAAAGTCCGAGCAGCATACAGATGAGCACAAATAAGAGATTTTTCGGACAATTTTGCCCAAGGTTTAAGTATCACTATACTTACCAAAAATTCCTGATATAAAAATTCTTGACATATTCAACGGCTTGTTTTATCCTGTCTTGATTTGATTGTATAAATATCGGGAAAAATAGCCGGAAAAAATTTGGAGGTTGTTTTGTGGCCAAAGAATTAGCTCGTGAATTAATTAACGCAGGGGTTCATTTTGGGCATGGTGTTAGTCGCTGGGACCCCAAAATGGCTCCATTTATTTTCGCAAAGCGCGGCAAAATCCATATTATTGATGTGAAAAAAACCCTCAAAGGGATATTAATAGCCAAAAAAATGCTTATGGACATAGTTTCTTCGGGCAAGGACGTTGTTTTTGTCGGCACCAAGCGTCAGGCACAAAAAGCGGTTGAGGCGGCTGCTGAAAAATGCGGGATGCACTTTGTCTCCGGGCGGTGGCTGGGCGGTATGCTGACGAATTTCAGGACGATACGCTCTCGACTGCAAAGATTAGAGCAGTTGGAAGTTATGCAGCAAAACGGAACGCTTCAGAGCGAAAGCAAAAAACAGGCATCAAGACTGAAGCGGGAGATGAAAAAGATAAAAAGCAACCTGGAAGGCATCCGGGAAATGACCCGTCTGCCCGGCGCCGTTGTGGTGGTTGACGCAAGGAAAGAATATATTGCTTTGCATGAGGCAAAAAAACTGGGGATTGTAACGATAGGAGTTCTCGATACGGACTCCGACCCTGACACGGTGGATGTTGCGATACCGGCAAACGATGATTCCATCCGGGCTGTTGACTTAATACTTAATGAGTTGGCCGAGGCGGTTGCGGCGGGCAAAACGATGGTTTCGGTCGAGGCCGGGGCCAAACAACGACAACGGCCGAAGCGGGCCCGTTCAAGAAGGCCGGCACTGGCACGAGCCGATGAATCCGAACCAACCGCTGCTGCCGCCAGCGAACCCGAGAAGGCAAAAACGGAGGAATCTGCTTCAGCAAAACCGACAAAGACCGAGGCACCCGCTTCGCCGGAGCCGGCTAAGGCTGAAGAGACAGTCTTAACAAAATCGGCAAAAACCGCCGAAGAGTCTGCTTCAGCAAAACCGACTTCGCTGGAAAATGAACAGCAGCAATCAAGTTAGTCCTGAAAAATAAATTGCCGATTAACCATTTGAAATTTTCAGTTGGCAGTTGAATATCAGAAGATTCTGCACATACTGTAAGATAGGAGTTTTAAGATGGCGGAAATTTCAGCTTCAATGGTAATGGAACTGCGAAAAATGAGTGGACAGGGTATGATGAACTGCAAAAAAGCCCTCCAGGAATCGAGTGGGGATATTAAGGGGGCGATGGAGATACTGAGAAAAAAGGGACTTGCGACTTTGGCCAAGCGCGCCGGGCGAGCTACTTCTGAAGGTGTTGTTCTTGCCAAGAGCAGCCCCGATGGTGATGTAACGGCAATGGCCTCTCTCTGCTGCGAGACTGATTTTGTGGCAAAGAGCGATGCCTTTCTGACAGCGGTGGATACATTAGAAGACTATGCGATTGCCTGTCCTCAATTTGAGGGTATAGATAACCTCCTTAAAGTCGAAATTGACGGTAAAAAATTCGATGAGGTGCTCAATGAGCTGATAAGCCAGACCGGCGAAAAAACAGAAATCGGTGATTATCAAAAGTACAAAGTTGCGCCGACCGAGCTTACTTGCAGTTACATTCATTTTAATAAGAAGGTCGGTGTAATGGTTATGATTGAGACCAGCGACCCCAAGGTAGCAGCGGCAGAAGGGCTAAAGAAGGCAGGAACGGAAGTCGCAATGCACATTGCGGCAACAAACCCCCTGGCGCTGGATAAGGATGGGATTGACCCTGAGATAATCGAGCAGGAAAAGGCGATTATGGCCGAGCAGGTTAAGGATAAGCCGGCCAATATCATAGACAAAATTGTAGAAGGCAAAATGAGGAAATTCTATACAGAGAATTGTTTGCTGGCCCAGCCCTTTGTAAAAGACGACAGCAAGACCGTTGCCGAAGTCATAGCCCAGGCCGGCAAAGAAGCCGCAGGCCGGGCAAAAATAAAGAAATTCGTCCGGTTCACCGTCGGATAAAGAACTGGACTTTAACTATTGCTCTGAAGATAAGCTGATGATTATTCGCCGAGTACCAATGACTGAATAATGGCCAAGAGCAAATACAATCGGGTGTTGTTGAAACTGTCGGGGCAAAGCTTTTGCAAACCGGGCGGCTTCGGAATTGACGGTGAGCAGCTCAAATCGATAGCCGAGAGGGTAATGCATATCTGTCAGCTCGGGCCGGAAGTAGCTATTGTAGTGGGCGGAGGAAATTTTCTGCGAGGAGAAAGTTTTTCCGAGGTCAGCAAAATACCAAGAAATACCGCCGATTATATGGGGATGCTGGCTACTATCATTAACGCCTGTGCACTGCAGGAGACACTCGAAAAATTGGGCCAGCCCACCAGGGTCTTAAGCGCAATTGAAGTGGCGGCGATTTGTGAGCCGTTCATACGAAGAAGGGCGCTTCGCCACCTTGAGCACAAAAGGGTGGCAATACTGGCCGGCGGAACCGGAAACCCCTTCTTTACAACCGATACCTGTGCGGCACTGAGAGCGGCGGAGCTCGATGTGGAGCTTATCGTAAAAGCAACGAAAGTCCACGGCGTTTACAGCGAGGACCCCGAACAAAGTCCGGACGCTCAACTGTTTGAAAAATTATCCTATAACGACGTGCTGAATAAAAACCTCAGGATTATAGACCACTCGGCCATAAGTCTTTGCAAAGAAAATAATATTCCAATTATTGTTTTGAATATCTTCAAAGAAGGCAACATAACAAAGGCCATTTGTGGGCAGCAGGTCGGCACATTAATCTGTTAGTTACAGAGGTTGCGAGATGCCTGTTAAAGAAATAGTCACCGAAAGTAAATCGAAAATGCAAAAGGCGATTGAAGTCCTCGAAAACGACTTAAAATCAGTTCGGACCGGAAGGGCTTCGACCGGACTGGTTGAGAATATAAAGGTTGATTACTATGGGACACCTACCCCTTTGAAGCAGATGGCGACTTTGGCAACACCCCAGGCCGATATGATTGTAATTAAGCCCTTCGACCCATCTTCAGCTAAAGAAATAGAAAAGGCAATCAAAAACAGTGATTTGAGTATTGCACCGATTATGGACGGTAAAATAATTCGGCTGAGTATCCCACCACTAAGTGAGGAAAGAAGAAAGCAGCTCGTCGCCCAGGCCAAACAGACCGGCGAACAGACAAAGGTAAGTATTCGCAACATACGAAGAGAGGCGAACAAAAATCTCGAAAAAGAGCGAAAAGACAAAATCATCACCGAAGACGACCTTGAAACCGGCAAAAGACAAATCGACGATATTACCAAGGAAAGCACCGACAAAATCGACGCAGTAATCAAAAGTAAATCCGACGAGATATTGCTCGACTGATTTGGACTGAATCAATTTCAGTTTTTTTGGGGGACAAAAGTATGAAAGCCGAAAAAAACTCCAAAACCCGACCGCGACCAAAAACAAAAAAGCGAATCCTTAAACTGCTGTTGGTACTTCTGGTTGTCTTGATTTTGTTGGTGGTCTTTGCTGTGCCGGCATTTGTATCGAGCGAAAGTGGGCGCAAATTAATACTGACTAAAATCAACAGTTCTGTGGACGGCCGAACCGATTTTGCCGGTCTTTTAATGAGCTGGTTCAAAGGTATCAGGGTTACGGACTTTAGCTTTATCGACGGTGCCGGCCAAACGTCGGTATCAGTAAAGCAGATTACCACAAAACCCCACTACACCTCTATTCTTACGGGCAGTTTGTCCTTCGGCGAAACAATCGTCGATGAGCCGAAAGTTCAGATAAATCTTAATGCCGAGCGGTTGTTAAAAAGCAAAGACTTTCAAAAGGAGAGGCCGAGAGGCAAAAAAGTCTCTTTGCTGATTAAAAAAATCGACCTTGTTATCAACGACGGCAATCTGAAAGTAACAGATTCAAAGACCGGCAGCGTTGAGCTTTCACAGATAAACTCCAGACTGAATTTGCGCCCGCCGGGCAAGCAAACAGATTTCAATATAGATATGGCTGTGGTTGATGAAGCAAAAGAGTCAAAGATTCATACAGAAGGCAGCATTAGGCCCGGCAAAATAAAGGCCGGCTGGACACTGAAAGGAACAAGCGGAGAATTGACTGTTGAGCTCAACGATTTGGACATTGGCTCTCTGTCGCCGTTTTTTACATTAGCTGGAATTGAGGTTGATGCCGGAGGCAGTATATCAGCCAACATAAAAAGCGAAATTAAAGACGGCCGAATTGAAAACGCAGCCGTAACCATTCTGGCCGAAAACCTGGATATTACAGGGCCCGCATTAAATGGTGACCGATTACAGACCGGACAATTGGATATTAATGTAAAGCTGGCCCGCAAGAGGGAAATGATAAATGTTGAAAATTTTGACATCCGCACTGACTGGCTTTCGGTACAAGCAAGCGGCACTGTCCCAACAACATTCGATTCGTTCACCGAATTTCTAAAGTCGGACTCAAAATTAAAAGCCGGCTTTGATTTAGACATCGCCGAAATCTTTTCCCAATTGCCTCAGACTTTTGGCGTTAAAGAGGATATGCAGGTAACTTCCGGTCGGCTGACAGGTGATATTGAGACATTGACCGAAAATGGAAAAAGAAAAATAGCCGCCAGAGCAAATCTTGACCGATTGGCGGGACTGGTAAGCGGTAAGCAAATTGCTCTTTCTCAGCCGATTAGTGCCGCAGTTGAAATATCCTCCGAGGCCGGTAAAATAAATTTTGATAATCTGGATGTTTCAGCCGCATTTGCAAAAGTCAATGCCGAAGGCAGCGCCGAAAAGATTAGATATGACGGACAGCTTGATCTGGCAAAGCTTCAATCGGAACTGGGACAGTTCATAGACATCGGCCGATACAAAATAGCCGGCCAGGTTTTAAGCAACGGGGAAGTATCGATTACCACCGACAAAATCACCGCTGTCGGCTCGTCCGTGGTGAAAAATCTTAACATAACTTCGCCCGAAGGTTTGGTTGCCTCGGAGCCCTTGGCCGATATCGCTTTTGTTGCTCAGACGGACAAGAAGACGGTAAATATCAATTCAATACAGGCAAAAGCAGCTCTTGGTCGTATGAGCGTAGAAAATGCGGTTCTGCCATTGAACGAAGATACGAAAAAGTCAATGGAGTTGGCATTTTCGGCTGATGATATTGACCTTGAGAAGCTCAGACCGTTTGTGGTGATGTTCGCATCTTTTCCAAAAGAAATGCAACTGGCGGGAATTGCCAAATCAGATTTCTCTATCAGTCCTGAAAAGGACGGCTACCGTATCAAAACCGATGCGACAAAAATCAAAAATCTTAAACTAATGTATCCGGGCAGGGAGCCTTTTGACCAGAGTTCTGTATCGGTTATTTTTGATGGGCTGGTTAATCCGGAAGAACAAACTATTAATATCATAAAGTTCGAGTTGATAAGCCCGCAAATAAAGATTTACAAGGGCCAATTCAAAAAAACCATCAACAGCGGTAAAGCAAAATTAGAGGGAAAGCTCGATTGTGAATATGACTGGGCCGCTCTGGGCACTGTGGCGGCGCCGTTTTTGCCGCCCGGTCTGCAAATTGAGGGCCAAAGAACACTCTCTGTCAATTTTGCCAGTCAATATCCGGCCGGGCAGACGGATAAATTCCTGCCCAACCTCAATACAAAAGACAAAGTGGGTTTGGGTTTCGAGCGGGCAGAGTATATGGGTCTGAATTTCGGGCCGAGTGAAGTGGAAATCCAAATCCAAAACGGACTGCTGAGTATCGCCCCTTTTTCAACGACCGTCAACAATGGACAATTCAACTTTGCCGCCGAGGCGGATTTTAAACAAGAGCCGGCACTGCTGAAAACGCCCCAGCCGATTCATATCGTAAAGAATATTCAAATCAACGATGAGACGGCCAGAAAACTTTTGATGTATGTTAACCCGATTTTCGCCAACGCCGTGAATGTCAGAGGCGTTGCAAATTTCAACTGTGAACAGCTTGCAATACCACTGGCAGCAGGGAAAAGAAATAACATTGAAGTTGCCGGAATAATTTCAATGAGTCAAATACAACTGGAAGCCTCGGATTTGCTCGGTCAGCTCCTTTCATTAT
>CAZMCN010000017.1:0-23145 GCA_964564845.1 uncultured Pirellulales bacterium
CTGATGTAAGCTGCCTGGCGACCGAGAGTGCCTTAAATCCGCAAACCCGATTCGGAGATGACTGTATAAGCAGAATCTCCTACGCCGAAAGCGATGAGAAATTGGCTGAATTACAAAAAGTCATAATCGACTGTATAAATGAACTGACCGCAAAAGTTTGCCGTGCCAGTTCCATAGATAGAAACCGGATTTATGAAATGTGTGTTGTCGGCAATACGACAATGAATCACATTTTCCTTAAACTGCCCGTCAAACAACTCGGTCAGGCACCGTACAAAGCTTTTAGTGTTGATGCCCGCGACATCCCCGGTGAGGAATTGGCTGTGCAAATCAATCCTGCGGGCAATATCCACACCGTTGAAAATATAGCGGGCTTTGTCGGCTCGGATATAACTGCGGCGGCCTTTGCAGCTAATATTGATTCGGCAGAAGAAGCGACGTTGTTGGTCGATATAGGCACAAACGGGGAGATTGTGCTGGCTGCGAAGGATAAGCTCTATGCGGCAAGCTGCGCGGCCGGGCCGGCCCTGGAGGGCGCACAAATAAGCTGCGGCAGCAGGGCACAGCAGGGAGCTATCGAAGCGGTTGTAATAAATGGTGGTGACATTGACCTGGATGTAATCGGGGGCGGCCGGCCTCGTTCGATATGCGGCAGCGGCCTTATTGACGCCGTGGCCGTACTGCTGAATCTGGGTATTGTTGACAAATCAGGACGGTTCGTAAGGGCCGGCAGGCTTTTGAAAAAACTGCCCGCAAAAATCCTATCCCGAATCACCGAACAGGCCGGCCAACCCGCTTTTTGTCTGTTTGAAGCGACAGGCTCCGGCCAAAGAAAATTACTTCTGACTCAAAAAGATATACGCGAGGTCCAATTAGCAAAAGCCGCCATCAGGGCAGGGATTAAACTTTTACAGAAGAAAACAGGGCTTGAGGATTCTGATATTAAACATGTTTTTTTGGCCGGCGCCTTCGGCAATTATATTCGAAAAGAAAGCGCTATCCGAATCGGCCTGCTGCCGGATATACCTGCCGAGCGTATTGTTTTCATCGGCAATGCCGCCGCTTCCGGTGCACAGATGCTGCTTCCAAACAGCCGGGCAAGGGCATTAGCTAAGGATTTGGCCCGGAAAATCGAATACATCGAAATCGCCAAAGAAAGGGACTTTCAGGCGGTGTTTGCAGAATCAATGCAGTTCTAATTAGGGGTTAGGGGTTAGGTGTTAGGGCAAAGATGGAAAAGCACATTAAAAGCTATAAAGACCTTCAGGTTTGGCAGGAAGCGATGGAACTTGTAGCATCAATCTACCGAGTAGCGAAGAGCTTTCCTGAGACGGAAAAATTCGGTATGGTTCAGCAGATGTGTCGGGCAGGTGTATCCGTGCCCGCAAATATCGCAGAGGGGCATGGGTCCAGCCACAGAAGAGTATTTTTGGATCATTTATCGATAGCACGTGGTTTTCTGATGGAGGTTGAAACTTATATACAGCTCGCTGAAAAACTTGGATTTGCTGAAGGCAATGAACTTCGGCCGGTTCAAAATCAGCTTGAGCAGGTAAGCAGACTTTTGAGCGGTTTAATTCGCTCGCTAAAAACGTAACCCTCGCCCCTCACCCCTCGCCCTTCACCCCTCATCCCTCACCCTTGGCCCCTTGCCTCTGCCCAGCCGTCCTGATTTACTTATTGTTTTTGCTCATCTTTTGGCTCTATTATAAATTCAGATTTACACTTAGGGCACACTCCAATATCACCTATCATTGCTTCGGTAGCTCCCTTCAGTGAACGACGGCAGTAAGGACATTTAACTTTCAGTTTGGTCCTTCGTCTCATCACGTCATTATAGATTGCGGACAATTGAATATATCTTTCGGCATCTTTTTCCTTGTTTTCTTCGTCGTTTTCTTCGTTTGATTGCAATAGGGTAAAACCCATATACAGCCTAAGCATAGTAAGGTCGATCTCCTCCAATGGCTCACCGGTATCAATCACCACATCTGTAATATCCCGCACTTCTTTACGTACCTCGCTGGTCGGAGCAACAATTTTATCAAAGGTGAAACTATGAATGTATAATAGTCGAAGTTTCAATGGAACCGACAAATCCTGTTCGAGTTTAACTGGTTCATGTACTTCCTTTACAGTTCCAGTCCTTCGAACTTCACTCGCTACATTATCTATCTTTCCGAATATCTTAACTAAAAATGAGCTATATCTCTTTAAAAATGCCTCTTTACTGATAGTAGGGATTTGCGCAACTCTTCTTATCTCTTTTATCCAATCTGGTGTCCTTTTGTCCAGGTAGTAGGCAAGAACCAACAACCCGACCACAAGGACAACCAAAGCAACATTGCCCCAAACTGCCAAAATCATTCCTTAGCCCTGTACTCGCGCAACAGTTCAACGATTTCTTGGTGTTCCCGCTTCCACAATTCTTTCAAGCCCCTTAAGTCCAGTCCACCAAAGAAGTGTAATTAACCCGAAAGGGAGCCCCAGACATAATAATAGAATTAGTGTCAAGAGAAGGTTTTCAAGGCTTTCCGCCCACTTGCCAGCTATAAACACAGCTAAGAAAACAATACTCAATAATATAAGTCCCCCCACCCACCAAACACGATAAACCAGCCGAATAGCTTTCAACTTATTCCTTCTGATAGCGTACACATAAGCAACTGAAAGGACTACAGACCCAAAAGTACCCAACAAAGACGGAAGCGAAATATCATAAGACCAACTTGGCAGTCGATAAGGGGTAAACAAAGACAAATCTGAAATGAGTCGGTAGCCCCCCAAAATAGCCATAATCCCAGCTGTAACTTCTCCTATAGTTATTTGTGTTTTCGCTTTCATATCTTCTCCCTTCAAAAGTTCTCACCGCACCATTTTAATGATTGCTGTCTTAATTCAACATATTGTTTCTTCAGTCTTGTGAGGTGGGGAATGCCCCCCAAGCTTTGAATTTTGAATTGTGGTTTTACACCTTAAATTTTAGCTTTTCAGTTTCCTTTTATCTGCTGTACGCTAACCGCTAAACGCTAACAGATATACAATATAAGCGACGTATCCGCAGAGCAAAACGGCGCCGCTTGTCCGGCCAATGACGCGCCTGCCGACTAAGGCCGCACAGCTAAATCCTGCACTAACGATAACCATAACCCAATAGTCAACCCCTATTAATCGTTGGCTTAAAGCAAATGGCCGCACAAGTCCTGCTACACCAATAGCAAGCAGCGCATTAAAAATATTGGAGCCTACCATAATGCCAATAGAGATATCATCCTGTTTCTTAAGTGATGCCGCAACGCAGGTTGCAAGCTCCGGCAGAGAGGTTCCAATTGCGATAATAGTCAGCCCGATGACCGCCTTGCTCAGACCGATTTGCTGGCCGACGAACATCGCCCCCCGCACACTCATATCTGCGCCTAATGCCAACCCCACCAATCCGATAACAACAAACAAGACACACGTCTTGAGTGATTTGACTTTGAGCTTTTTGGCTTTGCGAACCTCGTCGCTGACATCGGTGGTAGTTTTTGGCTTGCGTCCGGCATCTTTGCGTGCGGTGTGTACTGTTAAGACTATCAACGCTGCGAAAATACCCAGTAGTACAATGCCTTCCGCCCTTGATAAATGTAAATTGTGCAGAACAGGCCACAGCAAAAGCGCCACTATCAGCATCACGGGCAGCTCTCGCTGCAACACCCGAAGTTGGACCCTGATAGGCCAAATAAGAGCACACAAACCGCCTACAAGGGCCAGATTGGCGATATTGGAGCCATAAACATTACCAATAGCCACATCCCCTGCGTTTCGGGCTGCTGCTGCGATACTTGCGGCCGCCTCCGGTGCCGATGTGCCCATAGCGACTACCGTCAGACCGACGACAAGTGCACTAACGCCGAGTCGTTTGGCCAGTCCGACTGCTCCATCGACCAGTATGTCGGCCGATTTCCAGAGCATTACCAGCCCGGCGACCAGCAATACAAATGCCCAGATTATGTTCATCTCAAAAAACCTACACTGTTATTCCTGCAAAGTTTATCACTGCAAAAACATGGAACAAAATTCAGACGCTGTATTAAGCTATAAATATACACATCAGAAGCAAATTAGTCTTGATATTTTTTGGGCTTAATGTAAAATTCACCCGCAACGGTCCATTGAAAGTATTTACTATCTTAAGATAGAAGGGGTACAAGATGAAATTTTCTACAACAGTGGTTCGTGCGGGAATTTCACCCGACCCGACAACCGGCGCGATTGTTCCACCGATTTACGAAACTGCGACATATACTTTAGAAGAAGTCGGAAAAAACAAGGGTTTTGATTATACCCGCTCGTCCAATCCGACCCGGGCACTTCTGGAAAAGAACCTTGCTGCCATTGAGGGCGGAAAATATGGTGTCGCTTTTGCGTCGGGGATGTCCTCCGTCGATGCGGTGATGCGGTTGCTTTCGGCAGGCGACCATGTTGTTTCAGGTGATGACATTTATGGCGGTGTTTCCCGGCTCTTTGACCGGATTCTTAGCCGATATGAATTATCATTTACCTATGTCGATACTTCACAGCCTGAAAACATTGTTAAGGCGATTCGACCAAATACAAAAATGATATGGGTTGAAACGCCGACCAACCCGCTTTTGAAAATTACGGACGTAGAAGCCGTCTCGAAGATTGCAAAGGAGCACAATTTGCTTTTCGGTATCGACCCTACTTTTGCAACGCCGTATCTTCTGCGGCCGCTGGAATGGGATGTTGACCTTGTAGTGCACAGCACGACTAAGTATTTGAGCGGACATAATCTGCTGATTGGCGGTATCGTTATCACAAATAATCAGGACTTACATGAAAAGTTGAAATTTATGCAGAAAAGTGTTGGCGCCGTCCCGAGTCCGTTTGATTGCTGGCTGACACTTGTGGGTGTAAAGACACTGCCTCTTCGGATGGAACGCCATTGTTCGAATGCAATGGCTGTAGCACAATTTTTGGATAATCATCCGAAAGTAGAAAAAGTGATTTATCCCGGTCTGCCCGGTCATCCGCAGCACGAAGTCGCCAGGCGCCAGATGAAGGATTTCGGCGGAATGATTTCTTTTGAATTGAAAGGCGATATCGAATCCGGCATTACGTTGATGAACAATGTAAAGCTCTGTTCCCTTGCCGAAAGTCTTGGTGCTGTCGAGACCCTGATTACTCACCCGGTAACTATGACGCATACGGAGGTTCCTAAAGAAGTTCGACTAAAGCGTGGTTTGACGGATTCTCTGGTTCGACTGTCAGTGGGGATTGAAGATGTCGAAGATATCATCGCTGATTTGGAGCAGGCATTGGGAAAAGTCAAATAATTTTTATAAGGCGTTCCTTGCCCGACTTTCGAAATTTAGGCCCTAAACTTTACCGATAATCAGGCAGGCATTATGGCCTCCAAAGCCTAAAGAATTGCTCAAAGCGATATTGACTTTCGCCTCTCTGGCCTTTTTGGGCACGAAGTCCATCTTAAGGTCGCATTGTTCGTCCTGGTTGTCCAGGTTTATAGTGGGGGGGATTATAGATTCTTTAATGACTTTACAGCATATCAGAAGTTCGACCGCCCCGGCTGCTCCAAGTAAATGCCCCAGGCTGCTTTTCGTTGAGCTGACGGGAATTTGGTATGCCCTGTCGCCGAAGACTGTCCTTATGGCCTTACTTTCCGCTATGTCATTTAGCTCAGTGCCTGTCCCGTGGGCATTGATATAATCAACTTTGTCTATGCCTGTGTCTTCCAGTGCCAGTTGCATTGCTTTTGCCGCACCGGCACCACCCGGCAGGGGAGCGGTAATGTGATAGCCGTCGTCGGTAGCGGAATAGCCGAGAATTTTGGCGTGTATTTTTGCGCCGCGTTTTTTAGCGTGGCTCTCTTCTTCCAAAACCAGAATAGCGGCGCCCTCGGAAAGCACAAAGCCGTCCCTGTCCTTATCAAACGGTCTTGAAGCGGCCGTCGGGTCGTCGTTTCGTGTGCTCAGTGACCTTGCGGCGCAGAATGAGGCAAGCCCTACCGGCGTAAGAGCTGCTTCCGAACCGCCGGTTATCATAATGTCACTCATACCGGCTGCAATGTTACAATAAGATTCGCCGATGGCGTGACTTCCGGAAGCGCAAGCGCTGACCACACAGATGTTCGGTCCCTGCAAGCCGTAACGGATAGCGATGTTTCCACCGGCGGCATTACTCATAAGTTTGGGAACGCAGAAAGGCGAAACCTTTTTTGGCCCTTTATCCAGCAAGCGAATATGCTGCTGCTCAATCTCACTTATACCGCCTATGCCGGTCCCCACGATGACACCGATGCGTGAGAGGTCTTCTTTCGAAAAATCAAGTCCGCTGTCATCAATAGCCTGAACAGCCCCTGCGACGGCAAATTGCGTGAAGCGGTCCATCCGTTTTTTGTCCTTCTGGTCGATATATTTTGTAGCATCGAAGTTTTTAATTTCGCCCCCGAACTTTACCGGAAATGCACTGACGTCAAAGGATTCAAGAGTGGAAATGCCGCTTTTTCCTTCGCACAGCGTGGTGAAAAGGCCGTCAGTGGATTCGGCTAATGCAGTAATACACCCTAAGCCGGTGATGACAACTCGACGTTTATTCATACTGTCCTTGTTCGCTATTCCTGGCTTTTAGAATGCATGACATTAACGATGTAATCGATTGCGGCGCCGACTGTTTGTATCTTCTCGGCCTCTTCGTCCGGAATGCTCGTATCGAATTCGTCTTCAAACTCCATAACCAGCTCAACCGTATCCAGCGAGTCGGCGTTTAAGTCGTTAATAAATGATGTCTCGCGAGTTATTTCAGACTTATCTGCGCCCATCTGCTCACTTATTATGTCGATTACTTTAGTTTCAATTTCTTTGACATCTATCTCGCCACCGCTCACTTGTTTTTCTCCTTAAAGTCAAACATAAACTTATTTCTTAACCTTCAATAATGACGGTTAACCCTGAGATTTCGCAGGTATATTAACTACTCAGGTGTTCATCTACAAATGTTTTTTTATTTTTTTTTACATTGCCATTCCGCCGTCCACGCAAAGCACCTGTCCTGTGATATATCCGGCCTGGTCGCTTGCAAGGAAAGCAACCGCTCCGGCAACGTCCTGGGGGCTTCCAAAACTTCGAAGTGGTATCATTTGTTTTGCGGCCTCTTTAACCGGCTCTGGCAATTTGGCCGTCATCTCTGTTGCAATAAACCCCGGTGCGATTGCATTGACGGTAATATTTTTTCTCGCAAGCTCACGAGCCACCGTTTTTGTTAGTCCGATAAGGCCTGCCTTGCTTGAAGAATAGTTGCTTTGGCCTGCATTGCCTATCAGCCCCGAAACTGAACTGAGGTTTATAATACGGCCCCATTTATTTCGAACCATAGGCCTTGATACTACCCGTATTGCGACAAAAGCCGCCCGAAGATTAACTGCAATGACGTTGTCGAAATCCTCATCGCTCATTTGCATAATCAATCCATCACGTGTGATACCCGCATTGTTTATAAGTATCCCAATCTGCCCGTATTCTGAAGATAAGGCTTCGAGAGTCTCGGTAAATTTTGCGGTATCGGTGATATCGACACATCGCGTTTGGCAGCTAAAGCCGGCCTGTTTGACAACTTCTTCGAGTTCTGTAAGCTGCTCGGCGTTTATATCAAGCCCTGCAACTGCCCGGCCATCTTTGAGCAGTTCAAGAACTATTGCTCTGCCTATTCCCCTGGCTGCCCCTGTTACAACCGCCAGTCTCTTTTCAGACATACTTGTAACCTCCTTGTGCAATTAACCTGTTGCAAAGCATTTTATACTATCGCTTTTCCTGTGTCTTTGACAAACTGTTAATAGCTTCCAAACCACTGATATTTTCAACTTTTATTTTCCTGTTGATTCTTCGCATAAGCCCGGTCAAAACTCTTCCCGGCCCAATCTCGTAAAACTTTTCGACGCCGTCAGCCAAGAGTCGCTCCATACATTTTTGCCAAAGAATGGGGCTCGTCAATTGTTTTATCAGGCCTTCTGCGATTTTTTCTGAGCTTTGATAGTAATCGGCGTCGATATTGGCAATGACCTTGATATTCAGAGGGTTCTGAATTTGGCAGTTTTCTATTGCGTTTTTGAGTTTTTCAGCGGCACTGGACATCATTTCGGTATGAAAGGCGCCGGCAACCGCGAGGGGCACAGCTTTTATTGCCCCGTATTTTTCTGCCAGTTTTTCCGCTCTGGCGCAGGCGTTTTTGCTTCCGCTGACGACAACTTGTCCGGGACAGTTGAAATTGACGGCAGTCAGAAGTTCGTTTTCCCTCGCTTCTTCGCACAACTGCTCAACCTGCTCCTTTTCCAGGCCGATGATGCTTACCATGCCGCCCTCGGTGGCATCGGCCGCGGCCTGCATCGCCTCTCCTCGTTTCTGAACGAGAGTTAATGCATCTTCGAAGCCAATTACTCCTGCAGCATACAGTGCCGTGTACTCACCCAGACTCAGACCTGCGGTAATATCAGCTGTTATATTACTGGTGGGGGGGTTTGTTTTGAAAACTTCTAATATCGCTGCAGAGGTTGTAAAAATCGCCGGCTGTGAAATTGTCGTAGTATTCAATTTTTCCTTAGGACCTTCGAAGCATATTGTACTCAAATCATATCCGACGATATCGTTTGCTTTTTCAAAAATTTCTGCCGCCGAGGGAGATGCTTTGGCGATTTCAGCACCCATCCCTATGTTTTGTGCGCCTTGTCCCGGAAATAAAAAAGCATTTTTCATAACTGACATCCTGTATTTTGTTTTACGCTTTTTGAGAATTGCCTTCTCGACTATAGACCGTTAAAGCCGAATCACATTTGCTCCCCAGGTCAAGCCTGCTCCGAAAGCGACGAAAATAACAATGTCCCCCTGCTTGATTTGCCCTTTTCTGATGCACTCATTGAAAGCGATTGGTACCGAGGCTGCTGAGGTATTACCGTATTCCTGTATATTAATGAAAACTTTTTCATCGGGCAGATTCATGCGTTTCGCGACAGACTCGATAATCCTTGCATTCATCTGGTGTGAGATAATCATTTTAATATCATCCGTACTCAAGTTGCAATTGTCCAGACAATCGTTGACAGCTTCGACGATTCGTCGGACCGCCTGTTGATATACTTCTCTGCCCTTGATTTCCATATAGATTTTATCCGGGTCGTCCAGTTTTTTATCTGCCGGATACCGTGAGCCGTAGGCTTGGCAGTTCAGGGCCTCCCACCTGTCTCCGTCTGAATACATATTACTGTACATGATGCCTCTTTGAATATCTTCACTTCGCTCAAGCACAACGGCCCCTGCTCCGTCTCCAAAAAGGATACAGCTTTTTTTGTCCTTGAAGTTGGTAATTTTAGTCAGTGTTTCAGCGCCTATTACAAGTGCGTTTTTAAGTCGTCCACTTTGCAAAAACTGCTGTACAATGCTCAGGCCGTACACAAAACCGCTGCAGGCCGCCCCCAAATCAAACACCCATGCATTCTCGGCGCCAAGAGCACGCTGCACGAAGGAAGCTGTTGATGGAAAGACCATCTCCGGCGTGATAGTTGCGACTATTATCAACTCAATCTCCTTAGCATCGAGCTTTGCGGTCTCTAAGGCCTGTTTTGCCGCTTTGGTTGCTAAATAAGCGGTTGTTTCATCGTCGTTGGTGATATGTCTGGTCTTGATACCCGTTCGTGTTGTAATCCATTCATTTGAGGTATCCACCATTTTTGCCAAATCCTCATTCGTCAATTTTTTCTTTGGTGCGAATGAGCCGTAACCTGTGATAACTGCGTGATAATTGGTGGTCGGTTCGTTAATCGATTTCACCATCAGTTGTCCTTAAAGAGGTATTTTTAGGATTTTTCATTCTCTGCTGTGTTGGAAAACGGTGTCTGTAACAAATACTCCACAATTTTGTCGTTTATTTTTTTGGTATAGTATTTTTTAGAAGTCAGGATAGCATTTTTTATTGTTTTGCTCTCACTTGCGCCGTGACATATCAGCGCCGTGCCGTTAACGCCCAGCAGCGGCGCTCCGCCGTATTCGTTATAGTCGTATTTTCTGTAAATTCTCGTCATCACCGGCTTAAACTTCACTGCAAGTCGCGGCTTTTCCTGTGTAAGCTCATATTTTATCGCCTTGAAGAGTCCGTCAACAAGGCCTTCTGTAAGTTTGAGAATTACATTTCCGACAAAGCCGTCGCAGATGGCAACGTCACAGACGCCGTGAAATATATCTCTGCCCTCGATATTGCCGACAAAATTCATATTCGTATCGGATTTTATCAGTTCGCGTGTTTTTTTAACCACTTCGTTGCCCTTTGCGTCTTCCTGCCCGATACTCATCAGCCCGACCCTTGGGTTGTCGACTCCCAGTATATGTTTTGAATGTATACTTGACATTACCGCATATTGATAAAGGTTTATCGGCTTGCAGGCAATATTTGCCCCGACGTCACATATTGTTACAGGTCCTTCAAAAGTCGGGAAAACAACCGCTATTCCGGGCCGATGGACGCCCGAGAGGTTACGCATCCTCATTTGAAACGCAGCGACACATGCCCCTGTATTACCTGCGGAAATTACCGCATCTGTCCGGCCTCTTTTAGCCAGTTTAGCCAGGACTCCGATTGAACTTTTGGGCTTTTTCCGGAGACTTTCTATCGGTGCCTCCTCCATAGTGATAACGTCAGGGGCATCGACTATGCTGATAGTATCTTTACGACCTTTCGACGCATCCAGTCTGGATTCTATCACGTCTTTTGGCCCGACCAGTATCAGCTTGTCGTCCTGGTCAAGCTGCTCTGCGGCTTCGAGCACGCCGGCTACTATTTCATTCGGTGCTTTGTCGCCTCCCATTACGTCAATTGCTATTCGCATCTTTTGCTGCCTTTATGAAGCCTCTTTGCCGAGTTTCAACGTTATTTTCGGGTTGACGTAACCGCAGTTTTCGCAGGCTGCGTGCGGCAGCTTTGCGTGGTCGCACTTTATGCACACCGAATAGTTTACAGTTTTTAGCCGATGATGACTGCGCCGGGTACGCGTTCGGCTTTTACTTGTCTTTTTTGCCGGTAACATTAGCAATAACTCCTTTTCGGTTCTATAACTTTTATGCGTTTATAAACCGTCAAATTTTGTTTCAAATCCGCTTAAATAGTCGAGATACGATGTCTTGTCAAGAGAAATTTAATACAACAATGGGATGGGCAAGGAACATCGTATCCCCCGGAATAATAAGGTGTATGACCTGGTAACAATATCCGAAGCTAATAAAGCTATGGAATGGCGGTGGATGGTCTCTGTAGCGACTGTTCCTATAAGACAAAAACCCGCAAATAGACTAAAAAATTGAAACTCTCGAAGACGATAAATATCATTATATTTATCGTTTGCTTCTACACTCTGTTTTTACATTATTGTAACAGCCTCTTTGACTTTTGCACTGTTATGCACCATTTCACTTACAGCTTGGACAAATTTTTGCGGATTTTTATGTTGAAATGCGTTTCGGCCTATGGAGACACCCGCTGCACCGGCGATGAGGGCATCATGTACCATTTGGAAAACGTCTTCATCGTTTTCCATCTTTTCTCCGCCTGCGATGACTACCGGCACGGGACAGCCATCCACCACTTCGGCAAAAGTTTCGCTGCTGCCGGTATATGCCACCTTGACAATGTCGGCGCCCAATTCGGCGGCAACCCTTGCGGCGTGCTTGACATTTGCCACATCAAACTCGTTTTTGATTTTCGGCCCGCGGGCGTACATCATCGCCAAGAGCGGCATCTGCCATTCGAAACATCGCTCGCTCACGTGCCCCAGTTGCCGCAGCATTTCCTTTTCGGTCTCAGCGCCGAGATTAATGTGGACGGATACGGCATCGGCTCCAATCTTGATTGCTTCCTCGACGGTGCAGACCAGTTCTTTTGCGTTCGGGTCGGGGCTCATTATTGTCGCCGCCGAGAGATGAATAATCAGGCCTACATCCGGTCCTTCGCCTCTGTGGCAAAAATGCGGCGCTGCTTTGTGCATCAGTACGGCGTTAGCTCCGCCGGCAACGACTTTGCTGACCGCCATTCTCATATCAGCCAATCCTTCAACCGGCCCAACCGTAATGCCGTGGTCCATCGGCACAATCACCGTTTTGCCGGAATTGCGATTGATTATTCTCTCCAGTCTTATTCTCTTGCCTATCATTGCCGAATCTCCACTTGTCAACTATTTGTAAAATCTGCTCTCTATAGCACTAAGCGCAGGGAAAATGCCGTCTTTACTAACGGAACCTTTGGTTATTGCTGCTGTTTTCAAGTCATCATAAATATCAATAAAAGAAGCGGCTTGTCTCTCCGACAGGCCGCTTCTAAAAGAAGATATAATTTTTTCAGCAAATTACCCTTTGCCTGCCGGATATATTTCCTCAGGCCAAAAGTAACCAAAACTCTTTTTAAGGCTGATTTGCTTCATAACATAATAATTTTACCAAATTGATTACAATCTGTCAAAGACAATTTTTGATAACATATGGCTTATTGACAAAACATCGCTTAATTTTTACTATAGGCTAGGCGTCCTGATTGGATGCGTTTTTGCAGTGGCGTTACGGCGGCGACGGGTTTTTCCTGAATATGTATTTTTTATGAGTATAATTTGTCTTAATCACTATGACATATTTAACGGTTCCCATATCGGCAAATAACCTCGACAAAGCCGCCAGGCAAATCAAAGCTGCGAAGGCTGCCGGGGCAGAGATGCTCGAGTTGCGGACTGATTACCTTGAGAATCTCAGCGTACCTGTGGTTAACGATTTAATCACGGTGGCCAAAAAGAAAAGTGCTCTGCCGATAATCGTAACCTGCCGCGATAAGCAGCAGGGCGGTGCAATTGACTATCCGCAGCAATTACGAGTGCAGGTACTATGCAGCGCTTTAAGGGCCGGCGCCGAATTTGTCGATTTCGAATATGATAATTTTCTCTCTATGACAAATCAGGAGAAGATAAGAGTGGCACTGTCGCAGAACACCAGGGCACGCTTGATTTTGTCGGTCCATAATTTTGAAACAAAATTCGATAGTATCGGCAAATTATATCGCCGGATTACTACCGCACATCCTGCCGCCATACCGAAGCTGGTCTATACGGCCAATCATATCAATGATTGCTTTGCCGCCTTCGATTTGCTGCATAATACCAGCGATGAGCGAATTGTTTTCTGTATGGGCGCCTCCGGCCTTGTCAGCAGAGTAATCGCAAAAAAACTCGGCAGCTTGGTAACTTTTGCGAGCCTCGATGAGAAAAACGCTACCGCACCGGGGCAGTTGACTATCAGGCAGTTGAAAAACTTATATCGCTATGATTATGTAAATACTGATACCGAGCTTTACGGCATCATTGGTTCTCCCATTGCTCATTCGCTAAGTCCGGCTGTTCATAACGAAAGTTTTGCCAATATAAAGGCAAACAAAATATACCTGCCCTTACTCGTCGACGGCGGCAAGGATGAGTTTGACCTGTTTATGCGCGGCGTTTTGGCCAGAGGCTGGCTCGGGTTCAGGGGTTTTAGCGTTACGATTCCGCACAAGAGCAATGCTGTCGGCTATGCAAAAGGAAGCGGGGGGGTAGTGGAGCCGCTGGCTGAAAAAATCGGTGCGGCCAATACTGTGCTCATCGATGCTGACGGTAAATTAAGTGCCTACAATACTGATTACGCCGGCGCACTGGATGCGCTGACTTCGGCGCTGAAGATTAAAGAGGCCGATTTGAATGGTATGGCTGTGGCCGTTATCGGGGCAGGCGGGGCCGCAAGGGCGGTAGTGGCCGGGCTGAGAAGCACAGGCGCCAAGGTCAAAATTTATAACCGAACGGTCGAAAAGGGCCAGAAGCTCGCTGCTGAGTTCGGGTGTGATTTTGCCGGCCTGGAGGATTTACAGGGCCTTGATGCGAAACTGGTTATAAACTGCACAAGTGTCGGGATGCATCCGAATGTCGATGTGACGCCACTGCCGAAGAAATGTTTGCAAAAAGATATGACGGTTTTTGATACGGTTTACAATCCTGCGCAGACTATGCTCTTGAAGCAGGCCGAGGAAAAAGGCGCTAAAACAATTGACGGTATATCGATGTTTATCAACCAGGCCGCCGCCCAGCTCAAACTCTTCACCGGCAAAAACCCCAACCCAAAACTTATGCGAAAAACCATTTCTAATTGCACAGCAAAGCAATGAAGCCAAAAAATAATAATTGGCGAGATAATCACCGCCCACGGCGGCTGGCCAATAAAATAATTTTTAAGAAAGACAGTGAAAATTGCAACTGTTAACGAAAAAAGAAGTAGCAAATAAATGCAAAATGCCAGTGAAATGGGTAGAAAAAGCTGCTTCTTCCAAGAAAATTCCTTTGCCGATTTATCTTGATGGTCATATGAGATGGCGAGAAAAAGACATTGATGATTGGATACAAGAAGGCTGTCCAACATCGAAATTTAAAAGAACACAAGATGCCGCTGGAATATATGAGGACAATCTAAACCTGAAAGTGGTCGAGAAGGAAAAAATTGCAGAAGCCTTACGGCGTACCAGTGAAAATCGTGAAAAAGCGGCACATCTGTTAGGGATTGGAGAACGCACACTTTACAGAAAAATTAAAGAATACAGACTTGACTGAGATACGAAAATGCTTAACGAAACATTCGACGCCCACGGCGGTTGGTTAGTAAAGCAGTATTTTAATAGTTGCTATGTGATGATGATCATTGGTATATTAGGGCAAAATAAAACAGCGTTAATCCGTGTCAAAAGATAAAAATGGTAACGATGAACAAAATAAAGGAAGTTGGCCGGTGGATAGGAGTTCAATTCCACGGTCAGTAGGGTGTAGAAAAGTTTTGGAATAAGGAATAGGACGGGAGTTAAACTGCTATGCTGCTACCACCGGAAGAGGCGTCGCTTTTTATTTCGCTTTATAGTTCACTGATCGGTTTCGCTGCGGGTCGTTTAGGTGGCGCTGCAGGAATTGTCGATGCGGAGACTTTCCGGTGTGCCTCAAATAATGCCAGAGCCAAAGCCAGAGACAAGCTTTTGGGTAATATTGGCTTGATTAACGATTTCGTGGATGAGACCCCTTATCAGTTTCCTGAAAAAGAGCTGTCTAACGTCCTGAAGTGGGAGCATTTTGTTTCCGGTCATTTTACCGTTGAGCGAGACCTGAAAGACTATACTGTTTTTTTAGATGATGGGGATCCGCCAAAGGCTTACGGGGTACTTAGCCTGACCGAAGAAATTCTCGAGATGATGCCGTATCCGCTGCCGGTATTTGTTTCAGCGGTGCTGTTGCCATGGAAAGGGCAGATAGTCTGCGATGGACTGATTTTAATCTACAATGTTATATTAGGCGGCGGAATTAGAAAGAACCTCAAAGAATCCTATCGGCAGGCAAAAGCACAGGGGATTATTACGTCTTTAGAAACTGGACAGCATCTGAAACACGAATGAGTCTGACAGAGGGCGCACAATCAGTCGAAACCGAAATGGATTTAATTGTTGCTGTGGGATGATGGTTATTGGTATATTGGCAGCAAAAAGGGGCAGAAATCTGCTCCTTCGACTATGGCTGAAGACGGGTTTCGCAGGAGTGACATAAGGAGCATATATGGACGTTAGCAAGCAGGTAGATTTTTGGAAAGCAAGCAGTGAGGATGACTTTGCAGCAGCTCAGTCTCTGCTGGAAAAAGGACATTTGAGACATTGCCTTTTCTTCGCGCATCTTGCAGTTGAGAAGATGCTCAAAGCGCATGTGACTAAGCAAACAAAGGATATACCGTCTCGTATGCACAATCTTGTACGTCTTGCTGAGACTGCTGGTCTAAAGCTTGACGCTGAACAGGAGCAATTCCTGCGCAAGTTCAATGTTTATCAACTGGAAGGTCGCTATCCTGATTCCGAGCAGCTTTCATTTGATTTAGGTTTTGTACATGAGAAAATCTCGAGAGCCAAGGAGATGTTAAAATGGTTGAGGAAACAGTTATAGCCGCAGTAAAGCATTATCTGGCTGCGCTGCCGGCCGTGGGTATTCACGCCCGCAGAGCGGTTCTGTTTGGCTCCTTTGCGCGCGGCGGCGGTGACGAATACAGCGATATAGACCTGGTTGTAATCGCTCCGGAATTCGACGGCTCGCGAGATATCCCGCTGATTGAGGCTCTCTGGCAGGCTACCATCAGCGATAACCGCATTGAGCCCATTCCCTGTGGTGAGAAGGAATGGGAAAACGACCAAAGCCGTCCTATTCTTGAAATCGCCCGTCAGGAAGGCGTTGTTATCGCTGCGTGAGTGGTTTTAATTTGAGGTGAACGATGGCAAAGAAAGAAAAAGTTGTTCTGGCCTACAGCGGCGGGCTGGATACGAGTGTAATCCTGCCGTGGCTTAAAGAGACTTACGGCTATGAAGTAATAGCGTTTGCGGCTGAACTGGGCCAATGCGATGAACTGGCCGGCATTAAACGCAAAGCACTTAACAGCGGTGCGGTCAAGTGCATTGTCAAAGACCTGCGGAAGGAGTTTGTCGAAGATTTTCTCTGGCCTATGCTCAAATCCGGAGCCGTATATGAAAACGGCTATCTGTTAGGGACGAGTATAGCGCGGCCGTTAATCGCAAAACATCAGGTGGAAGTCGCCCAGGCCGAGGGAGCAACAGCCGTCGCTCACGGAGCGACCGGCAAAGGCAACGACCAGGTGCGGTTCGAATTAACATATATGGCGCTCGACCCAACGTTGAAAATTGTAGCGCCGTGGAGAGACCCGAAATTTACCCTGACCAGCAGGGAAGCGGCGGTCGATTATGCCAAAAAGCATAAAATCCCCATCAAGCAGACGAAGAAGAAAATTTATTCACGCGACCGCAATCTATGGCATATTAGTCATGAAGGGGCGGATTTGGAAGACCCCGCCAATGAGCCGAAGGACGAACTTTTTGTGATGTCACGGCCTGTTTCCCAAACGCCTGAAAAAAGTGATTATGTTGAAATCGGATTCAAGGAAGGTGTTCCCGTCAAGCTCAACGGCAAAAAAACAAGTGGAGTCGGGATAATTGAAGCGCTGAACAAAATCGGCGGCAGACATGGAATCGGTCAGGTAGATTTAGTCGAAAATCGGCTGGTAGGGATGAAATCGCGCGGCGTTTATGAGACGCCCGGCGGTACGATACTAACGACCGCTCACAATGCTCTTGAGTCCCTGACGCTTGACAGGGAGACAATGCATTATAAGAAGGAGGTCGCTTTTAAATATGCCGAATTGATTTACTACGGCCAGTGGTTTTCGCCATTGCGCCGGGCCATTGACGCCTTTGTCAATGTTACCCAACGAAATGTTACCGGTGATGTGAAACTGAAACTGTATAAGGGACATTGCATTCTGGCCGGTGTAAAAAGTCCCAAAAGTTTGTACAGCAGCGATTTGGCCAGCTTTACGATGGGTGCCGAATACGAGCCTACCGATGCAACCGGCTTTATTCGTTTGTTCGGGCTGCCGATGCAGGTGGCTTCTATTGTGAACAGGGCCGGTAAGACCAAAAAGAAGCGAAAGAAATGATAGACTTAAAGGACTAAAACAGCCGACATAAATAAAGTTAAAGCCGGTTTGCTGAATAGGGAAGTGTTGTTTGAAAGGAGTCGTTGTGGTAGTACCGGACTGGGTTTGGCCTGTCTGTCTTTTCGTTTTTGGTTCCTGTATCGGCAGTTTTCTGAATGTAGTCATTTACCGGATTCCTCGCGATAAGTCTTTGATAAGACCGTCTTCATCCTGTCCGGCGTGTGATAGACGCATTCGCTTCTATGACAACATACCGTTGATTTCATGGCTGCTTTTGGGTCGAAAGTGCCGTTACTGCAAGGCGGCGATTTCGCCGCGCTATTTTATTATCGAGCTGCTTACCGCTCTGGTTTTCGCCGGTCTTTTTATTTTATATTTTCGCACCGACCTGCGACCGGACATCTGCCCATTTTTAAGTGGCGGCTGGATTATTTATCTTATCTCCGTGACTATGTTGGCTGCTTTCATTGCCGCTTCAGCAATCGATTTAGAACTGTGGGTCATCCCAATGTCAATTTGCTGGTTTGTTACCGTAGCGGGTTTAACTGCTTCTTCGCTCGGCGTTTACATAATTGACCCCGCCGTAATCGGTAAATATCACCTTTTGCCTAATGCCTCGCCAGGTACAGCTTCGCTGGCGGTCGGAGCAGCGATAGGGTTGGCTGTATCCTGGCTGCTGATGCAAGCCGGCTTAATCAAAAGAAGCTACGAATACGACAAAGCCGAAGATTCGGACGGCGCTTTGCAGCAAGAGCACAAAGAGCAGGACAGTTCAGCCGAGAAGCCACCAGTAGAACCGGACGAGGCAAATTTCAACCATCGCATTGAGGCCTGCAGGGAAGTCATATTTTTACTGCCGATTATTATTTTTTCGGCGGTAGCTTACTGGATTTTAATAAAAAATCCCTCGGTATATGGCTGGTGGCGGCGTTTTTCGCAATATCCTGCGATTGCAGGGTTTCTTGGTGGTTTATTCGGCTATTTTGTCGGCTGCGGCGTTGTCTGGGCCACTCGCATCCTAGGTACTTTTGCCTTCGGAAAGGAAGCTATGGGGTTGGGAGATGTGCATCTGATGGGTGCTGCCGGAGCTGTCGTAGGACCGATTCCTGTTGTTGCGGCATTTTTTATCGCGCCATTTTTCGGGCTGGCCTGGGCCGGATGCCAGATGTTTTTTAAAAAAATGAGGCAAATTCCTTATGGTCCCTTCTTGTCTTTGGGTATATTTACTGTTATGATTTTACACGAAATAATTTTTACTTACTTAATCAGTATTTTTGTATTAAAATAGCGAACTATAATCATCATATTAAAGGAGCATTAAAATGCGAAGCGTAAGAAAGGAAACAATCGTTTTACTAATTGGTCTTATATCAATCACCTTTTTTTCCGGCTGTACCAACTGGAAGAAAAAATACGAAGCTTTGAATGTGGAGCACCAGAATCTAAAGGGCCTGCATGAACGGGAAAGAGCCGAGAAGGGCCGGCTTGCCCAACAGGTTACCCAGGGGCGCCAGACTATCGAGGATCTCCAGAAACAGATTGAAGAGCGCAGCCAAAGCCCGGCTGAAGCCACCGGCTTTGGAAAAGGTTACGATGTTGCATTTGACCCGTCAGCCGGCACTATTACCGTAACGCTTCCCAATGCGATACTATTCGATTCCGGCAAATCTACTTTGAAAAAAGCAACCAGTACCGAGCTTGACCATATTCGGTCGGTACTTCGGGAAAGATATGCCGGCAAGATGATAGATGTTGTCGGTCATACCGACACCGACCCAATCAAAAAATCACCCTGGAAGGACAACTTAGAGCTTTCTGCTCAACGTTCACTGTCGGTGGTTAGATATCTGATATCGCAAGGGATCCCGGCCGAGCGGGTTCGAGCGGTAGGGCGGGGTGAAAGCCATCCCATTGCTTCGAATGCCACAGCCAGTGGTAAAGCAAGAAACCGCAGAGTTGAAATCGTTGTTTATATGCGATGAGGTCCGTTTTTACTACACGGAAGTTTTACATCGGCCAATGCCGAATTATGAGCCAGGCTCATAATTTGAAATCTATTCGGTTGATGAAACCACGACAAGGAATTCGTGGCTCTCGGGATCAAAAGAAACGCTTTTGACAACGCCTCTTATGGGTGAAGCTACAGGGCATTTTGCAGTTGGTTCTGTGCTAATTTTCTGTCCCCGGTGAACTTCGTCGCCGATTTTGACTTTCAAGCCGAAAGTAGCATCTGTCCGCAAAACAACCTCACTCATATTTAGTCCATCACTTTTGGAAATGACTTTATACCTAATAATTGTGCAAACTTCTTCGGAACTTCTGTATTGTCATAGACGCCGGAAAACATATCGGCATTAGGGCCGATTGCATAAAGAGGTACAGGCAAACAACTGTGTCCTTTGGTTGACCAGTGCACGTCTAAATTATCCCCTTTCAGGCTGCCGTCATTAATCGTCAAACCTCCTGTTTCATGGTCGGCAGTGGCAACAACCAATGTTTGTCCATCTTTCAGGGCAAATTCGACGGCGGATTTGACAGCTTTATCAAAACAAAGCACCAGCCTGAGGGTATTATTTACATCGTTATCGTGACAGGCCCAATCTATCTGACTGCCTTCTACCATTAGAAAAAACCCTTTATTTAGCGGTTTTTTGTCTTTGCTGTTGAGCGCCTCGATGGCTTTTTGCGTAAGTTCAGCTAAAGTTGGTTCCGGTGGTCTGGTGTTCAATGGCCCAAGCTGGAAAAGTCCCAGCAGATACGGTCCATAAGCATTTTTGAGCTCTTCGGCGGTTTGTACATAACAATAGCCGGCTTTTTTGGCCTGTCTTATCAGGTCTGTGTTATCATTGCGTTTGCTGTTAGCATCTGATATGGGCAAAAAATGCTGTCTTCCGCCCCCGAGCAGCACGTGTATTTTTTTTGCAATAAGCTGCCGGGCAATTTCATTTTCCATCCTGCGTGATTCTACGTGTGCGGCGAACGAAGCCGGAGTCGCATGGGTTATGGTAGAAGTAGCAACAAGGCCAGTTCTCATTCCTTTGGCTTTAGCCGCTTCAAGAATGGTCTGATATTTTTTCCCGTCAGCAGTCATACCGAGCATTTTGTTATTGGTTTTGACGCCACAGGCCAGTGCCGTTCCGGCCGCAGCCGAATCCGTCCGAAGTGCGTTCGCTGAATGTGTGCGAACCAGACCGATAACAGGCATTCGTTCAATACACAACATTCCATCCGCTCCAGCTGACTTCATACGCGCAAGCGTGGTTTGTCCTAACCCCATACCATCGCCGATACAAAAGATTATATTTTTGATACTCTCTTTGCCGTCGGGATAATTGAGGGCTGTTTCAGCCCGGCAGATAGTGGTAAGTGTTAAAACGGCTAAGATTAAACTTATGATTGTTAAAGCTCCTCTGATTTTCCTCATAATGGCGGTCTCCTTTTCTACCTGACAATTTCATTGGTGAATTTTAACATCCCATCTTTTTCAATGCAAATGTCAATTGCTCCGTCTTTGGCTGTATATAGGTAAGTTACATTTTCGTCGTTCATATTCGGTTGTTGTCTTTCCATCTGACTTCGACCGCAGCTATGAAGCAGGATATCAGCATTAAGCTCTTTTAGAAAATCAACGTCTGATGTATTGGCTGAGCCGTGATGGGGAACAACGATGACTTCCGGTTTGAGATTGGCAAAGCGGCGAAGAATTTCTCTTTGAGCAAATTTTTCTATGTCGGAACACAAAAGTATTTCATTGCCAGCAAATTCAATCAATAAGACCGCAGATTTGTCGTTGTCGCTCAATTGTTCATTCTTGCATATTTTTTCATTTGGCCAGATGATTTTTATATTGACGCTTTTGCTTATATTGAGGGTTTTGCCTAATGGTTTAATTTTAAGGCCGTTTTGATTTAGCCAGTTGCGAAGAAATTTTACCGTCCCCCATTCGTCTTGACTGTTTATAAACGCCTCATTTGCATAAACGGCGCCGACCCGGCGGTATTCGACAATCTCCGGTATTGCGTTAATATGGTCCACATCGTTATGGCTTATGATAATGGCGTCGATTTTACTTATTCCGCTGTAGTCTAAAAAGGCTGTAACAATTCTTCTACCGATGTCGTTATTGTACAGTGAGCCGGCGTCAAACAGGATGTTGGTTTTGCCGGGCAGTTGGACCAGTATTGCCTGTCCGTGACCGACATCAAAACAGGTCATCACCAAATTGTCTCTGTGCGTTCTTTGCCATTTGACCGCACCCAAGAAAACAACAAGCATCAAGGCCATTGTGGTGCATATAGTCTTTTTTATTAACGGCTTTCGAAAATGGGCAAAGCCGACAAAAAGCACAAAGCAGTAATAAAAGATTATAAGTTCAGGCCAAACATACCCAATAAGTATTTGTGAAATATCAAAATATGCAAAGAATTTTACAATATAAATCAAAAGCTCAGCTAATCCCGTTACGAGCATACCCAATATCGCTCCGATGGTCGGCAGCAATAAAGACATAATTATCTTCAGATACCCGACAGTCAACATCACAGCCACTAACGGAAAGACAATTACCGTCCAGATGCATGTCAAAGGGTGAATTGTATAAAAGTGATACAGCAGGATGCCGGCCCCGCCGAGCCAGGCTGTAACGCCTGTAGAAAATAATCGCAACAAGTATGGGCCCGGCCTTGCGATTATGCGATAAAACGGCTTTGTTTTTGGAGCTTTCTTATGCCAGGATAAACCCGTTATTTTCTCATACATAAAAAAGTGAAATCTTTGGCAAAAAAGCAGGATGCTGAGCACCGATGCAAATGACAGTTGCCAGCCGGCTTCAAAGACCTGGGTCGGCCTTATCAGTAAAAGGATTATTGCAGCTAACGATAATGTGTTGAGGGGATTTGATTTTCGGCGAAAGAGGAGTGATGCGCAGAAAACCCAGCTTATAATAGCGGCTCTCAGCGTCGGCGCTCTCGGGGGGACAATCAATAGAAAAATTACTACCGCGATTATGCAAACCAAAGCCCGGGCCGGCTTCATTAGCCCTGCTGTTTTGCACAGCCCCCAGATAATACCGACCAGAATCCCCAGGTGCATCCCGGAAAGACTGATAAAATGCAGCAGACCTGTTTTGCGAAAGGCGTTGTGAGTGGCGCTGTCGATATCGCTGCGGTAGCCCAATAACAGGGCCTCCAGCAAACCCCTATTTCTGTCTTCTTCCGACAGGTCGCCTAATAATGCCTGCGTGGCTGTTTCTCGCAGTCTCCTCTTTATTTTTGTAAAGATACCGCCGCCGTTTCTTTCCAGCAATTCAATACCGTCTCGCGATTTAATCGATGCTGCGATAAAGACGTTGTTCCTGGCCAGGTATTTTGCCACATCAAATTGGCCTGGATTGGTGGCTGGTTTAAATTTGTCCAGCCAGCAGTATGCCTGTATATAATCGCCGGTCTTTAGGTCCAATATAGGTTCTGCAACCTGTGCTCGTACGGTGCCGGTTACTTTTGCCCAGCCGTCGATAGTTTCTACTTCTTTGACTTTAAGATAGAAACTGCTGGAT
>CAZMCN010000018.1:0-22735 GCA_964564845.1 uncultured Pirellulales bacterium
GAAGGCCTTTGCTGTGAACCTCTCCCTTTTCATCTTTGCTAATCAGCACAAGAGTCTGGATGCCGAAGGGACTTCCCACAGGAAGTATCATTTTGCCGTCCGTTTTCAATTGTTCTATCAATGGCGGCGGTATAACACCGGCTGCAGCCGTTACGATAATTGCATCAAAAGGCCCTTTATCCTTCCAGCCGAAGTAACCGTCTCCGGCCTTGACAAACACATTATTGTAGCCCAGCTCCTTCAGTCGTTTTTTGGCCGATTTGGCAAGCTCTTCGAGAATCTCGATTGTATAAACTTCACTCGCAATTTCGGCACAAACTGCCGCCTGATATCCGGAACCTGTGCCGATTTCAAGAACTTTCGACCGGATGCCGATTTTCAAATACTCGGTCATATAAGCCACAATGTACGGCTGGCTTATCGTTTGGCCCAGACCTATCGGGAGGGGATGGTCATTGTAAGCCCTTGTCAAATCGCTGCGCAGCACAAATGCGTGTCTTGGTACAGTGCGCATCGCTATTAGAACATTCGGGTCGCGGATTCGCTCTCCACGGATATACCTGGCCACCATTCTTGTTCGTTCTTTGATGCGCTCACCGAAAGCAGGGTGTTTATGTTCCGGCCGCGGTACTTCTTCTTTTGCCGATTTCGCTTTTTCTACGGAAGGCTCGTTTGCATCATCGGGTGCCTGATTTGCATCGCCAGGTACCTGATTTGCGTCATCGGGTGCCTGATTTGCATTGGCTCTTTTTTCCTCCGATGCGAAAACAAGCCCGTTACTTGTCGAACTCTTAACAGCAATAATAAGAGTAATCAGAAGTAGTAATAACAAAGACAGGAATACGTACGTCCACTTCTTAACAAATCCTCGATAATTTCCGGCCATTTTACTGCTCTTTCTTGGATTTAATAGCCTCGTATTGGATAGCACACTCACTGTCAACACAGGCTATTGTACCATATCTGTAAAACTGTGGACCGATTTTTTTCCCAAAAAGCGGTATTTGGATTTTTCTCATCCGTTACTTGCTCGCTACACAGCTTTTGCCCTAAGTTTATTGTTTAGCAAGCTTTATCTTTTTGCGGCGATTTTGCCAATATAACTGCCAAACTTTTGTAAAAAACCACTTGCAAGGTATTAGTCTGCCCGTATAATTATTGGTGTTTCTCGTTGTTCGGCGAGATACGAGTCACCCATGCTTAGCCTTCAGCTACGCGGGGCAAGCCAGCGACGAGATACGAAAATGCGGGTGTAGCTCAGTGGTAGAGCGTCACGTTGCCAACGTGAATGTCGTGAGTTCAAGTCTCATCACCCGCTTTGCCGGCTCTTTTAGGGATGAAAGGATGATATAGTATCGGTGAGTTACCGGCCCCTCACCTACTTGGTTCGCTATCGCCGTGAAGAATTGGATGATTGGCAGGAAGCCGTGCGAATAGCGGCCTTATTTGAGCAGGCGAATCAAATAGGTGCGGGGTTTGGCGTTGGTCACCGATATGTTAAAAAAACTGATATCCGGCTAAGGGGTGTTTTTCCCCTGATGCCTTTTTTGTTTATTATTTCACAGCCGTGAAAAACCCGGTCTTTAGGAGCAACGAAATGGCCGAAGAACAACAATCTACAGCACTGAAAAACACTGTAACAATCGAAGAAGCAGGACCCTGCAAAAAGAAGCTGATTGTGGAGATTCCGGAAGAAACAATAAAGAATGCGGTCGATGAGCAATACGAAACTTTGCGCAAAGAAGCGGCAGTTCCGGGCTTTAGAAAGGGACGGGCGCCGCGCCGGCTGCTGGAAAAAAGGTTCGGCAAAGAAACGTCCGAGAAAATCAAACTCAAACTATTGACAGATGCCGGCGATTCGGCCATCAAGGATAATGAGATTAATGTCCTTCGCGAGCCGGACATCGATTTCGAAAGTATTGAACTGCCTCAAAGCGGCCCATTGCAGTTTGACTTTGAAGTCGAGGTGCGACCGGAATTCGACCTGCCTCAACTGGAAGGTATCGAGGTTAATAAGACAAAACTGGAGGTAACCGACGAGCAAATCGACAGAGAAATTGAGAGGTTGCAAAAATGGTCGGGCACCTGGGTGCCGAGAGACGACGGCCAGGTCCAGTTGGATGACCAGATAATTGCCGACGTTATCCTAAAAGCCGAAGATGCCGAAGAAGAGGAGAAACTTGACAACATCGAAATCTTTGTCAGACCAAACGGTTTTGTAGGAGCAATTCCGGTTGAAAAACTCGATGAGCTTCTCGCAGGCGCAAAGACCGGCGACACCCGACAAACGAGCGTCGAAGTCGCAAGAACCTATTTCAAAGAACAATATCGCGGCAAAAAGGTGAATGTAAAGATTGACATCAAAGATGTCAAATGGCTAAAGCCTGCTCCGCTGGACGAAAATTTCTTCAACGGGCTTGGCCTCGAAAATGAAAACGAGCTGCGGGATACACTCACAGATACCCTCCGGGGCCGATTAGAGCAGCAGGCCAGAACGCAGATGTCTGAACAGATTTATAAGTATATGCTTGATAACACCGATTTTGACCTGCCTACCGCCATCGTTGCCGACCAGGCCAAAACGCTGCTGCAAAGACAGTATGCCAACCTGATTAGACAGGGCCTGCCCGAAGAGTACATCGAAGAGCAGATGGAGCGGCTCTGGGCCGCCAGCGAACAGCAGGCCGGCCAACAGCTTAAAACATTCTTTATAATGGACAAGGTCGCTGAGAAGCTCAATATAGAAGTAACCGAAGAAGAGCTTAACGGCCATATCGCACAGTTAGCCCTCCAAAGGGGGCATATACCGGAAAGATTAAGGGAAGATATGATGCGAGGTGGCTCGCTGTCTCAATTCAGATTGCAGGTAAGGGAGGATAAATGTATTGCTAAATTGCTCGAGTCGGCCAAAATAACCGAAGTTAAGCCTGAGAAGGAGACTAAGAAAAAGAAAAAAGCTGCTAAAAAAGCCGCCCAAAAAGCAGCGACGACTGAGAGGAAACAATCCAAAAAAAGAGAAACCACAGCTAAAAAGAAAACTGAAAAGTAAAATTATCCGATAACAAACGTGTCTCGCAAAGTAGCAGACGGGTTACGAAATAACAGTTCGGAATTTTATAAAGGAAGTAATAAATGTTTATTGAGCATCCCGGAAGAAACATTGTCAACAGCTCCCATTTTTCAATAAATAGCGGAATCGACGACAAAAATCCGATGGAGATTTACAACCAATACGGCCCGTATCAGCGATATCGTCAGATGAGCCTTGATGATATGCTGCTGGAGAACAGAATTGTTTTTCTCATCGGTGAAATTTCATACCAAAGGGCCGCTGAAGTCATTATGAAGATGCTGTATCTGGACAACCTGAAGCGTAGTACGGAAATCAGTCTCTACATCAATTCGCCTGGCGGCAGTGTTGACGATACTATGGCTATTTATGACACTATTCGTTTTGTCGGCTCTCCCGTTGCCACCTTTTGTATCGGAAGAGCTCAATCCGGAGCCGCGGTAATTCTGGCGGCAGGAACAAAAGGAAAACGACATGCCCTTGAACACGCTAAAATCATGCTCCACCAGCCCTGGGGCGGAGTTACCGGCCAGGCCGCCGATATCAAAATACAGGCCGAAGAAATTCTAAAGGCAAAAACTGTGATAAACGCTCTTCTGGCAAAACACAGCGGCCAGCCTGTTGAAAAAATCGCTGAAGAAACTGAAAGAGACAGATACATGACCGCCGAAGAAGCTTGCAGGTACGGCCTTATCGATGAAGTACTCCACGAAGAAGACGAGAAAGAAGAAAAGAAACAAAAGAAAGAAAAAAATAAAAAGTAAAAACACAACAACAAACACAGGACAAAAATATGACAGTTAATCAAAACCTGGTACCGATTGTAATTGAAAAAAGCGGCCGAACAGAAAGAGCCTACGACATTTATTCGAGACTGCTTAAAGACAGAATAGTCTTTCTTGGCGGCCCCATTGACGATGCCGCTGCAAATCTCATTATCGCTCAGATGCTGTTTTTGAGCAACGAAGACAGCAAAAATGACGTTCACTTTTACATCAATTCACCAGGCGGTGCAATAACCGCAGGACTGGCAATTTATGATACGATGAGGTTTTTACGATGTGACGTCGCAACTTATTGTGTCGGACAGGCTGCAAGTATGGCAGCGCTGTTGCTAACCGGCGGGAAACCACAAAAAAGGTTCCTCCTGCAAAACAGCAGGGTACTTTTACATCAGCCTATGATTGCCGGAGTCCTGCAGGGACCCGCCACCGATTTGGACATTGAAGCAAAGGAAATTCTTCGCCTGCGAAGCCGAATTTATAGCATATTAGGCGAACACACAGGCAAAAGTGCCGAGCAAATAGAAAAAGATTGCGACAGAAATCTCTGGCTTGAGGCCGAGGAAGCAATAAACTATGGACTGGTCGATAGAATAATAAAGAAGGCCCCTGAAATCGAAACAAGAAAACCAAAGTGAAAACTAAATACGCACAACTACACGCTATATGCCATACGCTATTCGCTGTTTTTGCCGGTTCTCTGCTTGCTGTTGCTGCCGGCTGCGACAGCGCCGACAGACCGGACCTGCTCAAAGAGCAAATCAACTCCCTGAAGCAGGAAAAAACGCAACTGACCCGACAAATCAAGCAGTCCGGATTGGAAAACGAAAAATTGAAAAAGCAAATCCAGGTCCTCTCCGGCCTGCCCGCCGACGCCAAACTCAAAAACTTCTACAACCTCCAGAGAGTCAAAATTACCGGATATACTGATTTTTACGATAAAGACAAAGACGGCCTCAAGGAAAAACTCATCGTTTACATTCAGCCGATTGACCAGGACGGCGACGTGGTAAAGGCTGCCGGCTCGGTTGATGTTCAGCTCTGGAACCTCAACCGGCCCGACGGCAATGCCCTGCTTGGCCAATGGCGGGTTGAGCCCGATGAGCTCAGAAAGCTTTGGTTTGCAACACTGATAACGATTAATTACAGATTGACATTCGACGTAGCCGACAAAATCGAAAAACTCGAGGGGCCCTTAACAGTCAAGCTTACCTTCACTGACCACCTCTCCGGCAAGGTCTTCAAAGAGCAGAAAGTAATCGAGCCGTAAAGTTCGTATCTGCTGTTGCGAAATAAGAAAGACTAACTCGCAGAGACATATTGATGAACAAAAATCTGATTATTCCAAAGGACAAAATCGCTGATTTTTGTGAGCGTCATCACATTCGTCGGCTTGCTGTTTTCGGTTCGGCTCTGCGGGCCGATTTCTCGGCCCAATCCGATGTGGACATCCTGGTGGAATTTCAAACCGGTTTTGAGCCAGGTTTTAGTTTTTTTGATATGCAGGACGAACTTTCGAGTCTTCTTGGCCGGAACGTAGAGCTGCATACTCCAAATTTCTTAAGCCGATACTTTCGAGACACCATCCTTAGCGAAGCCGAGGTGCAATATGTCCAAAGCTGATGATGTCGTGCGTTTGCGTCATATGTTTGATGCCGTGTTCAAGTTGATAGAGCTTACAAGAACATCTGAACGCACCGACCTCGATAAAGACGAAAAGCTTGCGCCGGCAGTGGTGCGACTCTTGGAGATTCTCGGAGAGGCAGCCAAAAATGTTTCTCAAAAGTGCCGACAAGACTATCCCTCCATCCCGTGGCGACAAATCGCAGGAGTAAGAGACCGTTTGATTCACGGCTATTTCGATGTTGACCTTGATATCGTATGGAAAATTGTTTCTGTTGACCTTCCCCCTTTAGTGCCCTAGTTAGAAAAGGCCCTCTTGAATAATGGACTGTAAGCTTAACGTTTTAGGCCGGCCTCTCAAATCGGCTTGCGATATGTAGAACCTCTTGCAGAATCCGCGTTAGTTTATAATATATCACTATGCAGAAGCTTCTTAATGAAATAATATGCGGGGACTGTATAGAGGTTTTGGGCAAAGTCCAAAAACCCTTTGCCGACCTTATCTTTGCCGACCCGCCTTTCAATATCGGCTATAAATACGACAGATACAAGGACAAGCTGAAAAAGGAAAACTACATCGCCTGGACAAAAGACTGGATGAGAGTCTGCGAAAAAGTCTTAAAGCCGGATGGTTCATTTTATATAGCAATAGGCGATGAGTATGCCGCCAATGTAAAAATCATTGCCGACGAGTTAAAGCTTGTTCTGCGCAACTGGATTATATGGCACTACACCTTCGGCCAGCAGATGAAAAATAAATTCACCCGCTCCCATACACATATATTTTATTTCGTAAAGGACAAAGAAAGTTTTACGTTCAATGCAGACTCAGAGCGAATAATATCCGATAGACAAAAAAAATACAAAGACAAACGAGCAAACCCTAAAGGCAAAATGCCGGATGATGTCTGGGACGAATATCCGCGTGTCTGTGGAACTTTCGATGAGCGTACGAACTTTCCCTGTCAGATGCCGGAGAGCTTATTGGCTCGAATAATAAGGGTAAGTTCAGACGAAGGTGATTGGGTCTTTGACCCTTTCAGCGGGTCAGGAACAACCGCAGTTGTGGCCCATAAATTAAATCGTATATACACTGGCATCGAAATTTCCAAGAAGTATGTAGAGCAGTCGCAAAAACGAATTAAGGATTCCGAAGGGTTACCACCGGAAGGCGAAGGTCTAGGGGAGTGGACTGAGCAGATGAGCAAAGAACTTAAATGGCTTTATCATGAGAATAAGGTTCCAACTGAGCAACTTGGAGGTGACCCTATCTTGTTAACGTTATTTGCTGAAAAGTTTAATAAACGCGTAGGGACGGCAAAAAATCCATTCCAGCCAAAACAAATTATCAAACACCTAATCCAAATGAGAAAAAGTGCCAAACTCGGCCCTTTGCGGAGTCATCCAATTCCAAAAAAGTCAAAAAAATAATTGGGAGAAAATATTATGAGAAATTGGGGAGAGCATAAAATAGAGAAGCTAAAACTCCATTATAAACAGTTTAACACACCGAGCGACCAGATAGTAAAAGATAAAGCTCTTCTGGAGAAATTTACTTCGTGGTTCAATGCAGAATTCACCCCTAAAGAGCCATTTACCCCAAAAGAAGTAGCGGACCAACTCTTCAAACTGCGCAAGAGCGGCAAGCTTCCACGTATTAGAGGCTAACCATTTTGAAAATTCGCAAACTATTTACGAGAGAAAAGCTACTGAGTATTTTTCTTATGCTTATCGCCAGTGCGGTAATGCTGACGGTGATTCAGCCGCCGATAAGCCTGTCTTTTTTGGCCTGGGTTTCGCTGCTGCCTTTTATCCTTACCTGCCGGCCTGAGGCAAAACCGCTTCCCTTGGCACTTGCCGCCTACTTAGTCTCGACGTGCTACTGGCTGGGCAACCTGTACTGGATAGCGCCGGTAACCATCAGCGGCTGGCTGGCCTTCTGCCTCTACACGGCGCTGCTTTGGCCGCTGCTTGTATTTGCCCTGCGCTTCTGCAGAGCGAAAAATATACCCTTATTTCTCGCTGTACCCGTCTTATTTGTCGCCGCCGAACGACTACAGGGCCTTTTCCTCGGTGGCTTCTTCTGGCGGTTTCTGGCGCACAGCCAGTTCGCCAATATCACACTCATCCAGATTGCCGACACCTTTGGCGCCGCAGGAGTCTCGTTCCTCGTTGCAATGGTCAATGGACTAATAGCCGAACTATTCATTGCCGCCCGCGGCAAAACCATCTTCCGGACCACTCAACTGTTAAAAATTGCTCTGGTATGTGCTGCACTGGCCGCAACTATCGCCTATGGACGATGGAGAATAAAGCAATCGGACAAGTACATCAAAGATGGCCCTCTGGTTGCTTCATTACAATCCAACGTCCCTCAGTCGGTTAAGCAATCGTTTCAGGCCTCTGACGTAATACTTGAACAGTTGCTGGCCAAAAGTAAAGCTGCCGCCGGCGCCGGAGCCGAGCTAATCGTCTGGCCGGAGACTATGGTACAGGCCACGTTAGACAAAAGGGTATTAAACCTGCTCTCCCCGGACTTTCATTGCAAAACTGTCGATGAAATTCTCAGTGACCATTCCCAAAAAACCGCTTTTGTACTTGTAGGGGCCTATGGCGGCACAGTCGAGTTGCAGGCCGATTTGACTTTTCTTTCAACTCAAAGACATAATTCAGCGTTTCTCTATCGGCCTGATGGTACGCAGGCGGAAGCTCAATACAACAAGATTCACCTGGTTCCTTTCGGCGAAGTCGTGCCGTTTAAGAAAAGCAGCCCTTTTCTTTACAATCTCCTGATGAAATTTACTCCTTATGATTATGATTATTCGCTCGATGCCGGCACTGAATACACCATTTTTGAAATGACCGCCCCTGGGACCAACGAACCCGCATACAGATTCAGCGTGATGATTTGTTATGAAGATGCCGTACCTGCGATTGCACGAAGATTTGCAGTGGAGACCAAAGGCCTAAAACGCATCGACTGGCTCGTCAATATAAGTAATGACGGCTGGTTTGTGCGATTCAAAGATGATTCTAAGGAAGTTTTCCCAAGCACGGAACTGCCTCAGCACGCTGCTGTTTGTGTTTTTAGGGCAGTCGAAAACCGCCTTGCAATCTTACGCAGTGTAAATACCGGCATCAGTTGTCTCATTGATTCGTCCGGACGCATAAGGGACGGCTTTATCGCAGCAAGCAGCGATTTCCCCTACAAAGCATTGGACCGCAAAGGCGTAGCCGGCTGGTTTCTCGACAGGGTCCCAATAGATAAAAGAACTACTTTTTTCAGCAAATACGGCCAATGGCTCGATTTTTGTTGTCTTGCCTGCCTTTTTTTGACCATAATCCTGTCGCTTCTGGAACGTTTTGGCCGAAGAAAAAATAAAAGGACTGACAAATGAAAAAAATGTTTACAAAAATTGTTCATTTTTTATTGTTCATTGTTTATTGTTTATTGTTGTTTGTTTTTGGTTGTGGCGACTCATTACAAAAAACTCCGGGCCCCGACACTGCCTTTGTCGCATCCCTTAGAGACCAGGCCGTCAATATCGTCCTGCAGGGACTTGCCGACCATGACCCGCGCGTCAGGGTTACTGCTATAGAAGTTGTTGCCGTTACCAGAGAGGTCAAATTAATGCCCAAAGTTCAGCAATTGCTGAATGATAATTTTGTGCCGGTCAGATTTGCCGCCTCTTTGGCTGTGGGCGACACAAAGTACCATCCTGCCGAAACCTTAGTAGAGGAGTTGTTAGGCGATGGCAATGAAAATGTCCGAATTGCCGCCGCTTATGCAATTGCCCAACTCGGCTCGATGGAGGGATTCGATGTGCTTCAAACAGCGGCAACCAGTACCGACCATCTTCTCAGAGCTAATGCCGTTTTGCTGCTGGGCAAAACCGGAAATAAGCAGGCACTCAACCTATTGTATTGGGTCCTTGAGGACAAAGATTCGGATTACAGGACCAGATTACAGGCTGCAGAAGCCATTGCAGAGCTCGGTGATGAGAGAATATATCAAAAGTTATGGGCAATTCTGATTAGTGCTTACGCCGATGACAGGATTATGGGGGCAAGGGCAATGGGTGCCCTCGGAACCGAACAGGCCAAAAATGCCCTCATTACTATGCTCGATGATGACTTGTTGGAGGTCAGATTGGCCGCTGCCGCTCAACTCGGAAGGCTTGGCTCATTGGCCGGCGAGCCTGAGGTTCTCGATGTTTTTAATAAAAATCTTACAAATGACCTCGACAAAATGGACGACATCGAACGAGTAAATGTCCTCACTGCAACGGCAATTGGTCGGATTGGCTCAGCAAAGCTTACCAGGTTTCTGCCACGACTGTTGCAAAATGAGTCCAAATTTGTCCGTCTTGCCGCTGCAAGGGCTGTTTTACTCTGTTTGATGAAGAAATAATTTACCCCAAATACCCCCTCTGCACTCCTTTATTGACCGCTTTCATTATCCATTTAATTTGGGGTATTTGCTAAAAATAACTTGACCTTTTCCTCTCAAAAGCTTAAAATATGTTATTTACAGGGTGATATGGGTGATGTATAATTCGCATTGCTGATGTGAATGTGCAAATAATTAGTGAAAGGAGCTAATCTTGAGTACTCTTACAAAGATATTAATAGTTTTATTGACGGTGTCCTCGATTTTCCTCTGCGGTATTGTCGTAACCTGGGTTGCAAACGCTGATAGTTACAAACAAAAATACGACAGCCAAATCGCCCGAATAGGCAGCTTAACCGAAGAGCTTGGCAGCCTGAAAAAACAATTAAACCAGAAAATTGAAGAAAAAAGTGCTCAAAAGGCCGAACTCAGTAACGAAATTGCCGCCCTGAAAGTAAAATCTTCTGAATTGCAGACACAGCTAAAAACCGTCGAAGCTGAAAAATCGCTTTTGCTTCAGAAAGTAAATAACTGGACAAGTGTCATAGAGGCCTTCTCACAAACCGCCGATAATAAGGAACTCTTATTGAAAGACACTCTTGGAGAGTTGAACAGACTAAAACAGCAGCAAATCCAGTTGAAAAAAGAGCTTGATGAAACTACAGCCTTTTTGGAAGAAAAAATGGTCATAATAGCATCGCTCCAGAAGGACAAGAGACAACTGCTTGAGGAAAAAACCGATTTACAAAGGAAGTTGGACCGGCTCTTGCTGCCGAGTGGCCGAGTTGCCCCACCCGCCGCACCGGTCACCACCAGAAGAGAAAAGGCTAAACCGGCCGCTCCAATACAAACAAAAGATATCAACCTGCTGGGATTGGTAACCAGTGTGGATTTGAAAAATTCTATGGCTGGAATTTCTATCGGAGCGGCAGACGGGGTTATGAAAGATATGAAATTCCACGTCACGAGAGGCGATGAATTTATCTGCGATATTATAATCACAGAAGTTGACACGGAAGAGGCCGTCGGTGTTCTTGACCTCGTTGTTCAGCAGCCGAGAGTCGGTGATAATGCTGCAACTAATTTGTAATCTTGTAACTGTTAATAACTCAATAAAGCTCAAAAACAATAATTGACAGAAAATAGTCAATAATAAAATATATGAGGTTGACATATGAGTCCTGGCGTGCAAATTCGCGGTTTGAAGTTTTCTGCTCCGGATAACATTTATACGGTTATTCTCGCACTGGCTTTTGGTATTGTTCTCGCTACTGCAGCATTTGTCGCCTATAAATGCTATTTTCAGTTCGGCACTTTATTTAATATTCCGTAGCCAATTGACTGTTGACAATTATATTTTTTATTGTATAAGAGTAGAGTCAATTGAAATCTCAGAAGGGATTCGAAAGTGCTGCTGGATACAATCTTAGGTTGGTTTAGCATGGATATGGGTATCGACCTGGGTACGTGTACGACCCTGGTTTGTGTCCGCGGTAAAGGGATTGTCCTTAATGAACCTTCCGTTGTTGCGGTCCGCAAAGGAACCAACATTGTCCTGAACAACGGCGAAGCTGTCGGTATGGTCGCCCGAGAGATGCTCGGTAAAACACCCGGCTCGATTAGTGCTATCAGGCCTCTAAAGGATGGCGTAATCAGCGATTTTGAAATCACCGAGGCTATGCTCGGATATTTTATCAGAAAGGTGCACGGCAGAGGGGGTCTGGTCAGGCCAAGGGTGGTTATTGCCGTCCCCAGCGGAATAACCGCAGTCGAAAGAAGGGCTGTTATTGATAGTGCCGAACGGGCCGGCGCTCGAAAAGTTTATCTCGTCGATGAGCCTATGGCTGCGGGAATCGGCGCCGGACTACCTATAACAGACCCAACCGCTTCCATGATTGTCGATATCGGCGGCGGTACAACCGAAGTGGCTATTATGAGTCTGGCCGACATCGCTACCTGCGAATCTATACGTATTGGAGGCGATGATATGGACGAGGCCATCATTAATCATCTCAAAAGAACATACAACCTCCTTATTGGCGAAGCAAGGGCCGAAAAAGTCAAAATACAAATCGGTTCCGCCGCCCCTCTTGAAGAAGAATTGACTATGGAAGTCGCTGGAAGAGATACCATCTCGGGACTGCCAAGAAAAATTGTCATAACCAGTGAGGAAATTCGAGAAGCACTTCGTGAACCTATCGCCTCAATCATTGATACCGTTACAACTACTCTCGAAAAGGCGGAACCTGAACTCGCCGCAGACTTAATCGACAACGGAATACATATTTGCGGCGGTTCCTCTCTACTGCGGGGAATTGATACTGTACTGGCAAATTCCACCGGTTTGAGAGTACAAAGGGTTGAAGACCCACTCAGCTCAGTAGCTCGAGGTACCAGCGTCTATTTGGAAAATCTGGAGTTGTGGAAGGATACGATGGACCATAACGAGTACGGATGGGAATGATGGGTTATGGTTTATCGGTAATGTGCCGGGCGTAATACGCAGGACGCAATACGAATTACGATTATGGCAAGGAAGCGTATCAAAGTCTCCAGACGTATGTTGTTCACCTGGTTTATGTTAGCAGGCTTCATCCTTCTCTTTGCTCCACAGAAATTAACAAATAAGTTCCAGTTCGCCTTTGCTCACATTTTTCGATGGCCTTTAACTATTGGAAGAAGCCTCTCAATTTTGGCCCATACTCAGCAGCCCAATGACACCATCTTCAGACGAAGAGAATCTCAGTACCAGAATTATATTGCCACACTTGAAGAGCAGTTACGTCAAAAGCATCAAATACTCGAGGAAGTTACCGGCCTGCGACAAAGATTTCCGCTCGAGGGCGCAAAATTAGTCCCTGCAAACGTCGCCACCGCTTTTCTTGACAGCTCACGCAGCGAGCTCATTATCAACCGTGGCAAAAACGACGGACTGGCTGAAGGACAGTTCGTCCTTGGCGACAATGGCGTCATCGGAACTATTTCCCGCGTTGATTCACGCAACGCACAGGTCAGGTTGATTACCGACCCTGCTTCCGGAATAGAGGTAAAAATTGACCAATTAAATTTGCGTAGAATAATGCAGGGGGCCGGCTCAAATTACGCCAGAATAACAAATATCTCCACCGAGCACAAAGTAAAGACCGGTTCCAGAGTCTTTGCGCTAAAAAAGCCCGGCCTGCTCGATACCCCTATTGTTACTGCAACCATAACCCAATGCAAACCTGACGACCAGAACCCCCTCGTTTGGGATATAACTGTCGAGCCGGTATGTAACCTGGAAACAATAAGCAATGTGGCCGTGATTATAATGAATCCACAAAAATAGGGCAGTGTGGCAATTTTGCAAACTACGCCGCTTGAGCTTGGTTTCATCTCTGATTGGTGTGGGGCAAAAAGGCACCTGCCGGGAATAAAAAATGCGATGGTTTCGGTTTGCAATCTTAATCATTTTGGCTGCCGTGCTCCAGGCCGGTTTCCTGGCTCGCTGGAATATCAGACCGGATTTGCTGTTAATACTTTTGGTTTTTTTTGCCGTCCACTCCAGCACCACCGAGGCGATTATAACCTCTTTCGTGATAGGTTTCGCCGCTGACTTAATCGGCTCTTCTATGGGCCCGCAGATAATCAGCTTCGGTCTCTTTGGAACCCTGCTGGCTTACCTTCACCGCCTCATCGCTATCCGAAAAGTGCCGTACCAGACCGCTGCCATATTTATCGTAGGAATTCTTGCCGCTCTGCTGGCATATCTCTTAAGTCGCCTAATCTCTCAGCCGCACATTCAAAATGCTTACGCACTCATTTTTGCAACTTCTTTGTATTCAGCCGTCGTAGGACCTTTTTTATTCTTGCCTTCTGCCTGGTGGATGCGTATAAAAACACAACGTTTCAGCAGGCACTGAATTGGTATCTCGATAATCACAAAGTACCCTTAAAATGGAATCCGAAATACGAAATACCAACTGCGATGTATAATAAGAGAATAAAAATTTTTATAATTATAAGCGCCGCTTTACTTGTGGTCTGTTTGCTCCGCCTGGCACAATTACAACTGCTGGCAGACTCTTCTGTCCAGAAAGGCATCGCAGAACTAAAACGCCTGAGAGGCACTTCCAGACCCCTGAAAACTCTAAGAGGCAGAATACTCGACAGAAAAGACAGAATATTAGCTGCAGATGAACCGCAATTCCAGTTGAACATAAATTATGAACTCTCTTCTTTTGCTGATGACCGCTTCATTCGAAGCAAATTGTTAAGTGCCGCAAAAAAAAATGACCCGGCAAAAGCAAAGGCAAAAGTCCTCGAAGAAGTCCGGGCAAAACGGGAGGATTTACAGCAGATAATCGATAAGTGTACCTGTTTTGGCCTCGAACGGGCTGACGTCGAGAACAGAATCAGGCAAATAAACGACCGAATATGGAACTTACGCTCATATCTTGCCTGGAAAAGAAGTTATGCCAACCAACCCTTTGAGCAGGCCGTCCACGACCCCAACGAGCGACTCTTATTGACTGCCGCCGTTGATATTGCAGAAATGCACAAAACCTGGAGATTGTTGGAATTAAAAACCGATGACGATATCTTCACTGCTCAACTGGAATTTATGGACATCGACGGCGTTCAAATTCTCCCCAAACCACACAGGGTTTATTATTATGGCTCGGCTGCCGCTCAGACAATCGGCTGGGTTGGCCCGCCGCAAAAAAGCGACAAAGAGCTTTTCAAAGATGATATATTGGCTCACTATCTGCCCGACGAGAACTGTGGACGTGAAGATGGTGTTGAGTATGTCTGTGAAACTATCCTTCGCGGCAGACGCGGACTTGAGGTTTATGATATAGACAGTCAACTCATAGACCGAACCGAAAGCCGATTCGGAACAGACGTTTCATTAACTATCGATATAGAGCTGCAAATGAAAATCCGGGATTATATGACCGATTGTTCCCTCAATCCCAATTGCAAAGCGTCTTCAGCGGCAGTTGTCATCGATGTCGAGTCCTCGGATATACTCGCATTGGTTTCGCTCCCGACTTTCGACTTAAATCGTGCCAGATACGATTACGACCTTCTCATTAACGACCCCAATAAACCTTTGCTCAACCGTACGATTAATGAACATTATCCGCCCGGCTCGGTTGTCAAACCCTTAATTCTCATCGCAGGCCTTGAAGCCGGAAAAATTACTCCCGAAGAAATTATCTCCTGCCCACCGCAGAAAGCTGACAAAGGCTGGCCAAGTTGCTGGCTCTACAATAGATACAAATGGCTCAGCCACGATATTCAATGGCAGAACGAGGGCGGCAACACCGCCCGCAACGCTGTCAGGGGAAGCTGCAATATTTACTTTTCCCGACTGGCCGAAAGAATCGAACCTGACATCCTGCAGCGATGGCTGTTTGATTTCGGATACGGACGTATAATCCTCCAGCCTCCTGCCGCAATCAGTACAACGCAGTCCCCACAATACGAAAGAAATTTCAGACAGGCAAACGGAATAATTTCATCTGATAATCCGGACCCGACTATGAAAGTTTCGAGCCTCGAGCAGTTAATCAATCTGCCGCTGAAGGAGACCGAGAGAAGACAGTTCGGAATTGGCCAGGGCAATCTGAGGGTTACTCCTTTGCAGGTCGCAAATTCTTTTGCCGCCATCGCACGAGGCGGCTTATACGAAAACCCTGTCATTTTTAACTTTGTCGATCGCCGATCGTCGGTTCCCGATCTGAAATCGAAAATCCACGGCACCCCGCTGAATATATCACCGCAGACACTCGATGTTGTTTACGACGGTATGGGTGCGGTTGTCAGCGAGCTTAACGGAACCGCTAACAAAGAATTCGAACCTGTTCTTAACAGTCTTGCCGAACACGACGTAAAGGTCTATGGCAAAACCGGCTCTACTGAAAAACCCGCGCACGCCTGGTTCGCAGGTTTCGCCGCCGACGGCTCAGGCCGCAAGCTCGCTATTGCTGTTATAGTCGAAGGCGGCCAGCACGGCTCAAGTGACGCCGCACCTTTAGCTCGTGACATCATTCAATTCTGCATTGACGCAGAATACATAGGAAATGCTTCACTTCCAACAAACTGACATTCACAATGCACAGGGACATTTCAGCCAAGAGTTATATTGATTGGTTTGCCAAATCTCACCAACCGCCCATTACTCTTATCGTTCGAGATAGTTCAGCGTTTTTTCAATTATCTTTGCTGCTACAGGAGCTGCTACCATCCCGCCTGTATAACCTTTACCGAGCTGGATGTTCGGCTTGCTGATGGAAACCAGAACCACAACCGCCGGCTTCTCCACCGGCCCGCCTCCTGCGAAGGACGCCACATAAGAATCCACCGAATAGCCTCTTTGGCCCTTTTTAGATAATTGAGCTGTGCCGGTCTTGCCGAACACCTCCCATTTTTCAATTTTAGCTTTTTGCCCTGTACCTTCATTAACTACACCCACTAAGGCATCGCGGACAATCCATCTTGCAACCTCCGGATTTACCACGAAACCAACACCTTTCGGCGGACTGTCCGATGCAGTACCATCTTGTCCCGTTAGAAGTCGACGCCTTACCTCTAACGGGGCCACTTTCACAATCTCGCCGTTATTATTTACTATTGCCTTGACCAGGAACGGCCTGACCGACCGACCGCCGTTGGCAAGCATACAGAAGGCACGTACCAGTTGAATACCCGTTACCGAAATCTCCTGTCCGAATGGTATTCGCGTCACGCTGTATCCCGTCCACTGCCGAACAGGACGCACCAGTCCCTCAGCCTCATCCGGCAAATCAAGACCTGTTTTCCTGCCAAAACCGAAAAGTTGTAATCCTTTATATAGTTCTTCTTTGCCGAGTCTCTGCCCGATCTTCGCCATCCCTATATTGCTCGAGTGAACCAGGATTTCCCGCAGCGTCAAATCTCCGAATCGGTGTTCTCCGTACTCTCCGATTCGCCCAAAGCCCCTGCCGCGATAGTTGCCGTACTCACAGAATATTTTTTCTTTTCGTCCCACAACTCCCGCATCGATTGCTATCGCAGCCGCTATTGGCTTTATAACACTGCCCGGCTCAAATTGGTCGCTCGTCGCCCGGTTACGAAGATTATTCACATCCCAAATACCAATATTATTGGGGTCAAAATCCGGCAGCGAAACTAATGCCAGAATCGCACCTGTTTCCGGCTCGGCTGCAATTGCAATAGCTGATTCTGCTTCGTAACTTTCATATTGTCTTAAAAGCTCCGCTCGTGCAAACTGCTGTATAGTGGCGTCAAGCGTTAAAATAATTCCAGCGCCATCAGTTAGAACACTTGACTGTTCTTTGGGACGAATCGGTCGGCGACGAACATCGGCAAAGAATATTTCTTGTCCCGATGACCCCTTCAGTTCCTTCTCGTATTGAAGTTCAATGCCACCTTTACCTTCGTTCTCAACATCGGTGAAACCGACGATATTGGCAGTCAGCCTGCCCATGGGGTAATGACGCTGCCAGTCGCTCTTAACCCCAATACCGTAGATTTTCCCGGCCGCACCGCACTCGTTGGCATCGGCGTCAACTTTGATTTTTACAAATCGCCGATTCTTGCTTTCCGTGATGAGTCGGTAAATCTCGATTGCCTCCATATTCAAAATTCGCCCAAGCTTACTCGCCGCCCTCTCGGTGGATTTTATAATTTGAGGGTCGGCAAAAATCGTCTGTATCTTATTGCTTGCCGCCAGAACACGACCCCGGCAGTCAAGTATCGCTCCTCGCTGCGGCTTTTGAACTCGCAACTGCTGACGCTGTTTACTCCAGACCGAAGAATAATGCTCACTTTCGAAAAACTGAAGATAAAAACACCTCACTGAAAGCAGCGAAAATGCTGCTATCAAAACCACAAACAGAAATACAGTTGTGCGAACGCTTTTCAACTTTTAACTCGCTGATATATATTGGGTTGGGCCGGTCGCCTCTGGTCCTGACACCGATTCAATTGAATTTCAACTACAAACAATTCAAGGTTCTTCAAAACGCTGAAAAATAGAAGCGGGATTTATTATACTCTCCAGCTGCAGTTGTTTCTGCCAGAGTTGTTGTTTTAGCCGGCTTTGCTCGGCCTTGTGTGTGCAGAGCTTGTAGAAAATGCGATTGTTCATACTGCGCAAATGGACGGCGAAAATGGCTATGCCTGTAAAGTAAAAAACAACAAAAACAAAACAAAATCGCCTCATCTTATTTTAATCTGCTGGGAGTCTTTGGATAACAGCGACTCGGAAAATAGCGGCCAAACCCCCTCACTATCGAACCGGTATTTTCAGTTGCATCCCTACGGCCAGACTGTCTTCATACTCTAAAATATCGGTGTTCAGCTTGGCTATTTCACGGTACCGATTGCCGTCTCCAAGCTTTTCGGCGGCAATTCGCCATAAACTGTCACCTTCTCGCACAACGTAAAGTTTGCTTTGAACTCCTCTCTGCTCCTCATCCGAAAGATGCCTCTTGCCGATAGATTCAACTTTCTCAAATACTCTGGGCGAAAAAATGCTCTCGATTTTGCTTTTATCTCTCGCCGAACTCCGAAGTAATGGTATCACAAGTTTTTGGCCTGCATAAATTTCATCGGCTGATTTCAGATTTCTGCGGTTGGCCTCGTATATCCTGCTGACGTTTACGGCCTTGCCGCCTTCTTCTCCGCCGTAAAACTTCTTTGCAATGATAGCTAAACTGTCCCCCTCGGCGACGACGTAAACTCTTGGCAAAACTGCCTTGTTCGCAGCGGTTTTAACACCATTCTTGGTCTCTTTCGCCGCTTCTGTCTTTTTTACATCCAATGGCTTTTTTGGCAGAGGTGTTTCAAAACGAATGCCCCCATTCCTTGCGGCAGTGACCCTGGCCTCGGAAGACGCTTTTTCAGTTGATACTATCGGCTTGGAAGCCTCAGAGTTGGTCGGATTGATAACCTCAAAGTTGGCTTTGCGCTCTTTCGTAGCAAGGCCGAGTGTATCTTTTTGCGGGCTGACTATTCGCAGGGTCAGTTCATTGTTGTCCTTGCTGTTGTTAAAGCTCGGCAGCCCATTGATTATAAATGCAATCAGAAATATAAAGACCAAACCTAACAGCAGTCCAATTTTGGCGTCGGAAGTCATAAACGAAACTCCATTTTCATTCTTCGCTTTTAATTTTTACTTGTTAATCTTATTACAGTCTTTCTGCGATTCTTAACTTTGCGCTTCTTGCCCGCCGGTTCCGGGCAATTTCATCACCTAATGGAACAATTGGTTTTTTCGTCAGAATCCTGTAAATATGCCCCTTTTCATTTTGCTTAAAATTGTTCTTGACCAGTCTGTCTTCCAGGCTGTGATAGCTGATAACTGCTATATGCCCGTTTCTCTTCAGCAGCCCGGGCGCCGAAGCCAGCAGCTTCTGGAGGTTTTCCAGTTCGTTATTGACCGCAATCCTCAGTGCCTGAAAGGTTCTTGTCGCAGGGTGTATTCTCTCTTTTCTCTTTTTCCCAGGCCGTCCGGCTGCCCTGCAGATTATCGATGACAACTGGCCTGTCGTGGTTATCGGCTCAATACCACGATGGCGAATAATAAACCGGGCAATTCGCCTCGATGCACGGTCCTGGCCGAACTTGTAAATCAAATCCGCCAATGACTTTTCGTCTGTCTTATTAACTATATCGGCAGCCGTAGTCTTTAATCTTTTGTCAATTCTCATATCCAGCGGCATATCAGTCTGAAAACTCAGCCCAATCCCGACATCACTCAACTGCCCTGAGCAAACCCCTAAATCCGCTAATATCAAATCGACCTTTTCTATTCCCTGTTTATGGACCTCTTCACTGATTTCGGCAAAATTCTCGCAAACAAGGATAACTCTACAGTCAAGGCCCTTTAATCTCGACCGGGCCCTGTGGATTGAATTTATATCAACATCAAAGCCGACAATTACTCCCGCAGGGCCCAGCGTCCCGCCGAACAGTAAACTGTGACCTCCGTGTCCTATGGTCGTATCGACCATCACCCCGTCCCGTGGAAGGTTTATCTGTTCGGATAATTCCTTCACAAGAACCGGTATATGTTCTATTTCCGAACTATTCACTTTCCTGATAAACGGTTAGCATCCAGCTTCGTCCTCTAACCGCATTTCAACCCACGGCTATTCTTCTTCTCTCTCTTGCCAGTTTCTCAACTGCCGAAGAAAACGTAACGCCCGAAAACTGATTCCCAACCTTTTTCACCCGCTCCAGCCGTTCGGCGAGAATCGCCAGCGAAGCAAAGGTTTCTTCGTCAACTTCTCTTTCGCCGGACAGACTCATCGCTACAATCTGACAATGGTTCATATCCACTTCGATTACTCTGCCTCCATTCCAAAGTTCAGCTTAATTAGTCATCCCTTACAAAACCGTCCTTTTTGAAAATGCAATTTATTCCAGGTATTCAATCGTATTCGAAAGCTCTTTATTTTGTTTTTGCAGAACCGCTTGTCTTGCCTCAGACATCTGTTTCTGGTACTGCGGCATATGGTCCGACAGATACTGTTCCCAGTTCTCGTTGTTCCACAGTTCGATATGGTCCCGCACGCCCACGAGCGTAATATGGTCCTTCAGGGCCGCTCTTTTGCGCAGTCTTTCGTTAAGAAGGAGTCTGCCCTGTGCGTCAAGTTCCACCTTACTCGCCAGAGCAAAGCTCATCCTCTCGAACGCCACCGCCTCATCAGGTGCACTTTTCCCAGGAGCCACCGAAAGCGCTATTTGCTCAAAATACTTCTCAGGATAAAGACAAAGTATCCCATTTGCCCCCAGCACAAGATAAAAATTGCTGCCATGCTCTTCACAATCTATCTGACTTCTAAGTTTATTGGATATGAGGACCCTGTTTTTGCCATCGATTACGTGTTGGTATTCACCTGTTAATAATAACATAACTTTTGTCCCACTTGATAGGTCAATAGTGGGGAATTGTACCACTTTCTACCACCAAGTCAACAACCAAATTTATTTTTTTCGGATTTTTTCAAAAATTTTCTTATAGGACGTCCCCGGAAAGAGCTAATTGATGTAAAGAAAAGTGCTTACGAAAATTCAACAGCTATCGTCAGCCGATTATTTTTTTACGCCTCCCCGCTGTTTTTATAACAGTCTGTCGTTAGCAATGCAGCAAATCCTGATTGCAGCCTGGTAAATCTTAACAAAATTACAGCACTTACCAAACTCGCCGTTCTCCGCAGACCAGGATTATACGACAAAAGCGGGTGGCGGGAATCGAACCCGCGTAGCCAGCTTGGAAGGCTGGAGCTTTACCTCTAAGCTACACCCGCAATACAATTGACTATCGACCATTGACTATTTACAATTGATGTTTGAATTATAAATTATCAATAGTCAATAGTAAACATTAAATGGTAAATTCATATGAGTATTGCTGAAATTGCAGCTAAAGCCCGTTCAGGCTCAATCCGGTTGGCAGCGGTTAAAACCAATGCAAAAAATAATGCATTGGCCCAAATCGCCGATGCCCTGAAACGGCGAAGTGCCGAAATTATCGCTGCCAATGAAAAAGACCTCGCTGTGGCCAAGGAAAATAATCTCGCCGAACCACTGCTCAAACGCCTTGCCTTTGGGCAGGACAAAATAGCCGATGTCTGTGCGGGCATCGAGAGCTTAATTAAACTCGACGACCCTGTCGGCAAAACAATAGCAGCCACCGAACTCGATAAAGGGCTGGAACTTTATAAAGTATCTTGTCCCATCGGCGTTATCGGGATTGTTTTTGAGTCCCGGCCGGACGTCCTTGTGCAAATATCAACACTGTGCCTAAAGAGCGGCAACGCTGTTCTGCTAAAGGGCGGCAGCGAGGCGGAAAACACAAATAATATTCTGGCCCGGATAATTTCGCAGGCCAGTGAAGATACAGGCCTGCCGGCCGGCTGGCTGCAACTGCTGCATACCCGGCAGGACGTTGCCGAAATGTTAGCGATGAGCGAATACATCGACCTGATTATCCCTCGCGGCTCGAATGAATTTGTCCGCTATATAATGAATAACACCGATATACCCGTACTCGGCCACGCCGACGGGATATGTCATATTTATATAGACGCCGAGGCGGATTTGGATATGGCTGTTAAATTAGCCGTTGACTCAAAGTGCCAGTATGTTGCGGTCTGCAATGCGGTTGAAACTATGCTCGTCGATGAAAAGATTGCTCAGACTTTCCTGCCGAAGGTCAAAACTACCCTTGAGCAAAAAGGGGTTGCACTTCGCGGCTGTGAAAAAACCGCATCGATAATAGAAGTTCAGCCGGCAGGCAAGCAGGATTGGTCAACCGAATACCTCGATTATATTTTGTCGATAAAGGTTGTATCGGGCTTGGATGAAGCGATAGAACATATCAACAAATACGGTTCTGGCCATACCGACAGCATAGTTACCGAGAATAAGGAAAAGGCCGAGAAGTTTATGGAATTAGTTGATTCGGGCAATGTCTTCTGGAACGCCAGCACGCGGTTTAGTGACGGCTACCGCTACGGCCTGGGGGCGGAAGTCGGGATAAGCACCAACAAGATACACGCACGCGGGCCGGTAGGACTGGAAGGGCTGACAATATACAAATGGAAACTGCTGGGCGCCGGGCAGATTGTGGCTGACTATTGCGGTGAAAATGCAAAGAAATTTACGCATAGAAAAATGAAATAAGGATTCAGCCACTAAGTTGCAAGAGATGGGGGATTTTGGGGGAAATTGAAGCAAATCAGAATTGTGGGATAACTGCGTGAGAATGGTTTGAGATAGGTTCGACAAGCTCACTACAGGTTGGGTTTGATTGGGATAAAATAGTTCGTAGTTTCCGCCTTCGCCAGGGCTACGGCGGACAGGCGTAGTTCG
>CAZMCN010000019.1:0-21995 GCA_964564845.1 uncultured Pirellulales bacterium
TTTGTATCAGAATGCCGATGATTAATCCTGTTGCGGCGAACAGCAGGGGGGCTGTGCTTATGATTTGCCTGTGAAAATCCCTCCCGGCAAACTGCTTATCAATCAGGGCTAATTTCCGCTGTATGTTATCCATATTCTCCCCTGCAGGTCTGCCGCACTTTTCAGTTCATTTTGTCATTTTATTTTGTACTATCAAATCCAACTTATTAGCTATGTCAGAAGGCAGTGAGCGTTTGTTAATCATGACGGCAACTGTCTTTAATCTAAAATATGACCGTGAAAGATAAACGTAACCTTTGTTTTTTCTATCGGTACCAAACGAGTCTTTGGCAAGGTAAAATTTGGTACCGTTTTGGTCATAAGCTATACCTACGATGTGCATTGAATGGTCGTCTGTAGTAGTGAAGTTATCAAAATTTTCCTGCCTCATTTGCTGTGTAATTTCCTTTTCTTTTACAGGTTCGACAATTTTTTCATCTTTTTCTTGTTTGGTTTTGTCTTCCCATTCCTTCAAAGGGACGATACCGTATCCGGTTTTGGTGCCTGAATAATCTCTTTCGCTGGTGTCACCGGCGAAGACGATGGAAAAGCCGTTTTTGATAGCGGAATCCACGCTTCTTTCCAGCTCATCAATCGGCACATTATAATAATTGTCACCGCAGTCACACCCATAGTTGTCGGGGATTTCAAGTCTGAATTTCTGATAAAAAGGGTGGTGTGTATATGACGTCAATTCGATGTAGTCATCCGGATTTAATTTAAGATAATCGCTTGCAAAACTTTTGGGAGTATATTGCCTGCCTTTATAATGAAAGGTTTCAGGAAGCCGGCCAAGATAAGCATCCAGCACAGCCTCAAAGGCTTTTTTCCACTTCGGTGTTACTGCCAAACTGCGTTCTTTAAAGGACGAGCCGCTTCTTTTCAATATTGCGTCCAGCATTGCTTTTAGAACCGCGGCCATTTCCTCATGATTGGGCTTGTTCTGATAAACAGGATTGCCGGTATAGACATTTTCCGGCACGATGCCGTACCGGCGGATGATATCAATTACATTGTGGTTGAGCCACCCTCGTCCAAAGTTCGTCTTTCCGTGCAGCCTTATGTAATTGTTCGCTTTCTGGAGGAATGCATGCCGGACAATAAACATCTCAGACAGGTCGATTTCTTCTGACTTCTGTCTGATGAATTCCGATTCCAGAAAAGATATTGTTGAAAAGCACCAGCAGGCGCTTGTCTTATACTGATTTTTCACAGGCGTCCGTTTAGCCTCATACTTAGTCGCAAATATATAGGCTGGTTTTTCTTCTTTTTTGTTTTGTTCTTCTGTTTTTTGTGCGTATGTGAGCGATTGAGTAAGAGCGGTAATAAGTAAGATAACTATTAAACGAAAACCTTTTCCAGTCATTTTTTATGCTCCTTACGAAGGCCCCGTTTGTTTTTTTAAAAGCAAGCAGGGCGATTAGACAGATTTACTGTTCAGACTTTATGATTTTTTCTTTGCCGTTCATATACGGTTGAAAGGCCTTTGGTATTGTTACCGAGCCATCAGCATTTTGGTAAAGCTCCAATATGGGTATCAGTATTCGAGGTGAGGCGATAACGGTGTTATTCAAAGTATGGCAGAAATTAATTTTCGATTTTCGATTTTCGATTTTCGATTTGCTTTCTCTGTATCGAAGGTTCATACGTCTTGCCTGAAAGTCATAGAGTTTGCTTGCGCTGTGTGTTTCGCAGTAATTGTTTCGCGATGGCATCCAGGTTTCGATATCGAATTTTTTTGCCTGGCCTCTGCCGAGGTCGCCGGTGCAGACGTTGACAACACGGTAGGGCAGCTCCAGTGCCTGCATTACGGCCTCGGCATTGGCTAGAATCTCATTGTGGAACTTATTGCTCTCTTCGGCGCTGTTTTTACAGATAACCACCTGCTCAACCTTGTCAAACTGATGGATTCTGTATAGCCCATAAGTATCCTTTCCGGCAGCGCCGGCTTCGCGTCTGAAACAGCTCGACAGTGCAACATATTTCTTCGGCAGCTCATCAGCGTTTAGTATTTCGCCGTAATGGTAAGCTGTTAACGGCACCTCCGCCGTCCCGGCCAGATAGAGTTGGTCTTTTTCCATTCGGTACGTCTGCTCTTCGGCGCCTGGGAAAAAACCTGTGCCCGTCATTGCTTCGTCCTTCATAAGCATCGGCACCGACAACGGCTCATAACCCTTCTCGACCATACAATCCATTGCAAAGCGCAGAACCGCCCAGTGCAACAGTGCGCCATCACCTTTTAGAAAGTAGTTTCTCGTCCCTGCTAATTTGACGCCTCGCTCAATATCTATAATACCCAGAGCCAGTCCTAATTGGACGTGGTCTTTGGGCTCGAAATCGAACTGGCGTATTTCGCCTTCTTTTCTTATCTCAACATTTTCCGTATCGTCTTTACCGATTGGCACATCGTCATCGGCCGGCTGCGGTACAAACAACAACAGTGCATTAAGTTCCGGCTGCAGCTTCTTAATTTTCTCATCGTAGTCAGCTTCACGCTCTTTCAATTGCGATAACTGCGCCAATGCAGACTGTTTTTCATTGCCGGACAGTTTAGGAATGGATTTACCTATACGGTTTTTGTCGGTAAGAATTTGCTGAAGCGCTGTTTTAGACGTCGTCAGTTGCCCATAGACTTCGAGCAGTTTATCAATATCCACATCAAAGCCTTTGTCTTTAGCAGCTTTTTTGAATTTATCCCGATTTTTTCTTATCTCTTTTATATCTATCATTTCTCTGTGTTCTCTCTCTGAACCGCTTCTGGTTCAGGGTCTGTGGCCTCTGTGGCTATAATTTCAATCTTATTACTCTGCGGCTTTATATCGCTTAACGATCACAACGTTATTTTGACCGCCGAAGCCGAAGGACTCGTTAATAACGATATTAACATTGCACTTTCGCGGCTCATTCGGCACATAATCCAAATCAAGCTGTGGGTCAGGGTCATTCAGGTTCGTTGTCGGTGGCAGAGTATTGTTTTGTATCGCCAGAACACAGCTAATCAATTCTGCTGCGCCTGCGGCTCCGATTAAATGTCCGAGCATACTCTTGACACTGCTGGCAGGGGTGTTTTTCGCCTTTTCCTTAAAGACTGTTTTAATTGCCTTGGTCTCTATCGAATCGTTTTCCACCGTACTTGTGCCGTGCGTGTTAATATAATCTATGTCTTTGTAGCTAAGCCCTGCATCGGCCAGCGCAGCAGTTATTGCCTGTATTGCCCCTCTGCCATCCTCGTGCATATCCGTAATTCTGAATGCGTCAGAACTGCTGCCATAGCCGATGACCTCAGCCAAGATTTTCACTCCCCGTTTTTTCGCTGAATCGAGGGATTCGAGAATCAATATCGCTGCCCCTTCACCAAGGATAAACCCATCTCTACTGGCAGTAAAGGGTCTGGATGCCGTCTGGGGGCTGTCATTTCTTGTTGAAAGGGCGGTAAGGCGATTAAAACCCATAAGTCCCAGTGGGTGTATCATCGAATGGGCACCGCCTGTAATCATAATCTCGGCGGCGCCTTTACGAATGAGCATCATTGCTTCGCCCGCCGCCTGGGTGCTGGCTGCACAGGCGGTAAGACAGCTTCTTGTCGGTCCGCGGGCGCCGGTAAGCATTGCGATATGAGCGGCCGGCATATTCGGCTCCTGCTCAAGCTCACACATCGGGTCCATCCGGCCGAACGCCACTTCTGCCCACTTGCCCCAGTCCATCCGGTGGTTTTCATCGTCCCAGGCCTTTACTATGGCCTCGAAAAACACATCGTTATCAACAGAGCCTTCGCCTGCCCCCAGATAAATTCCCATTTTTGTGCGGTCTATATTATCGGCCGGCTCGTCGGTTTCAATGTCAATCCCGGCCTGCCGGCAGGCCTGGGTAGTTGCGCCGATGGCAAAGCCGCTGCCCCTGTTGCTGTACTTGTGAAGGTGTGGGTTTTTTGTATATTTCGACAGGTCGTAATTTTTAACTTCTGCACTAAAGGTGCTTGGGAACGTCGAAGCATCAAAAATGGTCGTTTTTGCCACTCCGCTTTTTCCATTCATCATCGCCTGCCAGACGGTCTCTACATCGTGCCCCAGAGGAGAGACGATACCCATACCGGTTATTACAACACGCTTTGTGGTATCTTTTTCAATCATTTATTTTACCGTCTCACTGTTAACATATTCACTCTGGCCGTTTCAGTACTATAGCTGCGGTTTGTCCGCCGTACGTATAGCTGCAGCACAGGACATAACGAATATTTATTTCCTGTGGTTGTTTAACAATATTAAGAATGCAGCCTTCAGTTTTTTTGTCGCAGTTTTTCGCAGCCGGTATTTTACCCTCGTTCATCGCATAAACCGCAGCGATAACATCAAGCGCTCCACTGGCCGCTCCTGTATTGCTGAGCATACTCTTGGTAGGCCAGACGGCTACTTTTGCTGCCGCCTCGCCCAGTGCCGCTTCGATTGCCGCCGCTTCAGCCCTGTCGTCGGCTGGGATTGCAGTCCCGTGCGGTATAATCAAATCCAAATCTTCAGGCCCGATTCCAGCATCGGCTATTGCCTTTTCCAAAGCTATTTGAAGCCCTTTGCCGTCCGGCTCAATATATTCGTATGCCGTATTTATACTACAGCTTTGACCTGCCCCGAGCACTTCGGCATAAATTTTTGCATCCCGACTCTGAGCGTTTTCGATAGTTTCCAGCACGACAATCCCCGCTGCTTCGCCGAAGACGGCGCCTTTTGCGTCGGCGTCGAAAGGTCTGCACGCCGAAGCCGGGTCATCATTGTTGTCGGTTGCGGCCCTTTTCAGCAGGCACTGGCGAATCATCACTATTGGATTTACCTTTGCTTCGGCCCCTCCGGCCAGGGCAATGTCACTACCGCCGCGGGCCAGGACTTCAGCCGCTTCAATTATCGCCAAATGTCCGGACGTTTCGGCACAGGTGATGGTGTTGCTGGGCCCTTGAATATCGTGGATGATACCTATATGGCAGGCCAACATATTAGGTAAGTATTTCAAAAGCCATAGTGGTGTTACCAATTCAAGGCCGTCTTTTCCCCACTTTTTAATATCGAATTTGCCGTCGGTAACACTCGCTGCCACCGCCGGCGCAAGCTCAACCAAATCACAGCTTATAAGGCCGGCCCCAAGGTTGATTGCGATGCGTGTGGGGTCCACATTGGCATTTTCAGCATTGATTCCCTTTGTAACAATCCCGCTGGAAATGAACGCTTCATTTGCCGCCACAACCGAGAGCTGAATATCTCTGGACATAAGCTTGACGGATTTGCGAACGGTCTTTGGGACATACTGTTGTATTTTGAATTCGGGAACCTCACCGGCTAATTTGCAGGTAAATCCCACAGGGTCAAATGACTTGATTTTATCTATTCCACATCTGCCGCCGCAGAGGCCCTGCCACATTTGGCTGCTGCTGATACCGAGAGGACTTATCGCCCCTAAACCGGTTATTACTACCCGAGGTGAACTCACTATTGCGTCTCCGAAAGGGCTATACCCTGCAGAAGCGACTTAAACATATCGGTGAAGACAAAGTTTTCCTCCGGGAATTTTTTACCTGAAATGTTTTTGTCTATATGGCTGAACATCAAATCTATCTCTGCGATTACTTTATCCAAACACGTTATTTTACCTTTTGTGCTTGCCGCTTCGGCTGTAAGTGTTTCAATCTCGGTAGCCAGTTTTATCGTATCGCCGGGCCTTACGTAATCAGAGAAAACCGCTTTTTTTATCTTTGCGAGGATAACTTTTTCCTGAAATCCCCTTGCCTGGCCGACAAGTATCCCCGCCGTCTGCGCCATTGCTTCAATCATTAAGGTCTCCGGCATAACGGGAAAGCCCGGAAAGTGGTCGTGAAGATGTTCTTCGGCAAGCGTAACATTTTTTACAGCTATGGCGCGCCTGCCGCTTTCAAACTCAACAAATTTATCTATCCAAATCCAACGCATCTTTATATTGTTTTATATTGGGCAGCGTACACTACGTTACGCATTTTTCACACAATATCAAACACATAAAACTGACAACCCTTAGGCGGCATTCAGCTTGGTTTCCACGTAATTTACAACCGAGTTAACTGTGAACAAGTCCCCCAGTTTGTTGATATCAGGGTCGTTCTCAAATTCAGCGAAATCGGTATGCGGCATTGCCTTTTTCAACTCAGCCAATCCTTTTTCAGTCAACTTGCCGTTGTCGACAAAATCAGGATTGCTCATCATGTTTTCAACAGGAAACAATTCTTCTCTTGGAATTTTAATTCCAAAGGCCTTTTCCAATCGAAATACTATGTCCAGAAAGTCAATGCTCTCGGCTCCCAAATCTCCCATTAAGGTTGCTTCGGCCGTAACCTCATCGTCATCGAGTCCCAGTGCATCGACCATAACTCCCTGAACGTCCTGAAAAATCTCGTCCCGACTCATTGCCATATTTTTTACCTCCTGTATTTCTATTTACTTTGTCTATGAACCACGAACTACGAACTACGAACTATCTTAGCAGTTTCCACCTTTTCTTCATATCTTCAATAATTTTGGCGTCCACTGCTGCCATTGCCGGGTCTTCATCCGCCAGATTAAAGTGTCTTAATCCGAATTTTGCTTCCACGATTTTTTCGCCGTCAGATACACCGGAGCTGGTAAAGCTGCTGACGTTTTCCTCGATTGTCTTTGCATCGACGGTATATTCTATTTGTGAGCCCGGCGCCACAAAACTCTTATATTTTACATTTTTTGCCTGTTCAAGCAATACCATACTGTGCGCAAAATTTTCCGCTTCCCGCACCAGCCACGAGGCCGACTCGATTAATCCTTCCAGCAGCAGCACTCCAGGCAGCACCGGAAACGCCGGAAAATGGTCTGCCAGATATTCTTCAGCCAGAGAGACGGCCTTGACCGCCTTTATTTGCTTTCCCGGCTCGAGCGAAACAATCCTGTCAATTAAGATAAATCGCATAGTTAGTTCGTTGTTCGTAGTTCATAGTTCGTAGTTCATTGTTCGTAGTTCATTGTTCGTAGTTCATAGTTTATAGCAATACGCAATACGCACGATGCAATACGATATACGAGATGCAATTGTTTTTCCAGCCTTTTTTCGCTCTTTTCGTATATTTGGCCACAGTCCATAAGGACTCCATAGGAGTTAGCAAATATCATGAGATAAAAAATGTTAAAAGAAAAATGGAAAACTTGTTGACCGGCTCCGGTTCATAGGATAACACAGAGAAAATCAAAAATATTTAGCCTGCCGTTTTACGGCAGGTTTCATTTGGCCGCAAAAAGCTTGCCCTGACCCTTCTAAAAGCCACAAGCCGATAAACCCAGCGGATATTAACAAGGACGGCGTGGTTGACACAGTTGATTTTGCCATATTTGCACAAAACTGGCTGCAATCAAGCAATATCGAGGACTAATCCGCAGCGCTCTTACTACTCGGTTTGGGTTGTCTGGCCTTGGTGAGGAAGCGCGGGTAGTGAATAAGGGGCATTGGGTCGTCGTACCGACGACCGCTAAACAGTTACTTTTTTCTTTGTGTCTTTGTGTCTTACCGGCTATACTTTTTACTGTGAAGGTACGAAGCGCTAAAATCTCAGATGTTGAGGCCATTTATTTTCTGATTAACTATTATGCCGAGCGAGACGAGATGCTGTTTCGCTCAAAGGCAGATATTTATGAGAATCTACAAGCCTTCATTGTGGCCGAGCTTAACGGCAGTGTGGTTGGCTGCTGCGCACTGCAAATAGTCTGGTCTGACCTTGCGGAAATAAAATCGCTGGCGGTTGACGAGACCAATAAAGGCCTCGGCGTCGGCAAGGCGATAGTTGATGCCGCTATCGAGCAGGCCAGCAAACTCGGCCTGCAAAGGGTCTTTGCACTGACGCTAACGCCGGATTTTTTTGAAAAACTGGGTTTTGAGATAATCGAAAAAAATGCTCTGCCGATGAAGGTCTGGAGCGATTGTGCACGCTGTCCCAAACAGCAAAATTGTGACGAAACAGCGGTCATAAAAAGTGCTCTAAAGTGAGCTAAAGTGCCTAAAGTGAGCTAAAGTTATAAGTAACAATAGCATACATCCAAATCTCGTCTTTAGCTCATTTGCTCCCGATAGATGTAAAAATAGCAAGCAATTCTCCGCACTCTTCATATTCACATTTTACCTTTCTCCAGGATAGCCATTTTAGCTTTACAATTACTTCCAGCCAGTATTGTGTTTCACTGGTTTCACTTTCACAAATCTTAATCTTGTTTCTGAAATCTGCTTTGCTTCTGGCTCGATTGGCTTCTCGATAATTTGCGCCGACGGATGTTCCAGATTTTGTGATCTGAGTTCTTATAACCCTTGCCTCTGGTGTGTTGGGCAGAGTTCTTGATAGATGGATTATGCGCACACTGAATTCTCGTGTCCGTTTTTCAAGCTCTTTGCCGAATTCTTTGTTATCCATAACTTTAGGCATTTTACACTTTAGGCACTCTTCATCCCACCTGTCGTCTCTGAAAAAGGGCGATGGCAACCAAAAGGATGGCCGCTGTGTAGCAAATGGCGTAGGAAGCACTGATAAGGATATATTTTAACGGGACGGCGCTGCCTTCGTAGATTGCGTCGCTTATCCAGAAAATCTGCAGATTCGGCACTAAAAAATAACAAATTTTGGCCCAGAGCTGCGTCTGGGCAAATCTGCCGAATGTCCAGTCACTTACAAGGCCCAACAAAAAAATCCCCACACAGGCCGAAAGTGTAACGACTATATTAAACCGGGATGAAATCGCCACCGCCAAAGCCACAATTATAATTGCAGCTAAAAGCAGCAATATCGCACCATAGATATCCAAGGCGTTTATCCCGTTATTCTGCGGATTAAATTGCCAGTCTTGGTCGATAAAACATAAAAACACTATGCCGAATGTAGCAAATATACCGGTTAAAACTATAGCTGTCGAGGAAAATTTCCAATCGTAAACATAGTTTAAAAAAGCACTTAGCAACAATGCCAGCGAAATGATAACCGCTGCTGCACTTATGACTGTCCAATCGTGCTCTTCGGTGACCGATTCAAGGACTCCGTGTCTGATTGCCATCAGCAGGGCGATTGTACAGATATAATGTGCCAGGACCACCGCCCCGGCCACCCCAAGGAACTTGGCAAAAATGAATATCGGACGCTGGACCGGCTTGCTCAAAACGGTTGTTACGGTCTTATTTTCTATTTCTTCGGCTACGGCCCCTGAGGCGGAAAATATTGCGATGAACAAACTTGTTAAAAACAACGTAGATAACCCTATCTCGCGTAATAGCTTAGTGTCGTCATCCAGTGAATACATTGTCAGCGAGGGACTTACAATAAATAAAAGCAGAGCAGCGACAATAATTATTGCATAAACCGGCTGTCTTAGTAGCTCTGTAAAAGTGTTTTTCGTTATTGTAAAAAGTTTATGCATTGTTTGTGAACCGTTTATCGTATTGCAAAGTAGAACCAGAGTTAATTGTAAGACATAATTTTTTAACAATTGTCTCTATGTTAAAACGGCATTTATTGTTATATTACATAGCCATTGATTTGTAAAGGCCCTGGATACACATTAAAGAAATACTATGTTTGTAATTGCTTTGTTCAAAATATAAAGCAGGAAAAAGAGCATGAAGATATCTGCCAAGCGAGCTGAATATGTAGCTTTGTTGAGCCTGATTTTGAGCGTAATCTTTTCCATCATTGCTTTGCTGGTAGGTCTGTGGAGCGGCTTTTTCGCTGTTTTCGCTGTTAGCTGGTTTATCCTGCTGTCTGCTCTGATTTGCCTTGTTCTTGTTATCCAGTTTCACCAGCGTGCGCTTGCCGAGCAGGAAAAGCTCGATATGAGTCAGTTAGGCGTCGATGAGCGTTCTTCCACGATTTTTCAGGCCAAAGGTGAACAGGCAGCTCTCTTTGCCGTTGCACAACGACGACTGGGGCTGCTTGAAAAATGGTTCCTGCCGATTTTTTCAACCCTCATTGCCGTTTACCAGATAGGTATCGGATTGTACTTATTTAAGGTGTATTCTACCGCTGCTGAGGTTGAGGCGAAACAGCCTTTGATTTGTGCCGTTTGTATGACGGCCATTGCATTCGTCAGTTTTTTAATTTCCCGCTATGCCACAGGTATGTCAGTCCAGTTGGTATGGAAGCCGCTAAGGGCCTGCGGCAGCAGTCTTCTTGGTGTTGCTGTTCTGTGCTTTGTACTGGCCGGCTGCCTGGCGTGGGCACAATTTCGAACCTTTGTGCCGGTAAATGTAATGGGGTGGGTGATTTGTGCGCTGTTTGTCCTGTTGGGTGTTGAAACCGCACTTAATGTTGTCCTGGACATATATCGCCCGAGACTAAAGGACCAATACAGCCGAACTGCCTTCGACAGCAGACTGCTTGGGATAATAAACGAGCCGGGCGGACTGTTCCGTACCGCCGCAGGGGCCATTGATTACCAGTTTGGATTCGAAGTATCTCAAACGTGGTTTTATAAGCTGCTCGAAAAAGCGATTGTACCTCTGATTTTGTTTGCTGCTGTTACGCTTTATTCATTGAGTTGTATTGTCGTGGTGGCTCCGAACGAGGAAGCTATCATAGAGCATTTCGGCAATCCGTTGACCAAGACCGGAGGCGCCAGGAAGGCGCTGCCCGGATTGACTTTTAAGTGGCCCTGGCCAATAGATGTCGCTTATAAATATCCGACGAAGAAAATTATGGAAATCCATATTGGCTATGTGCCCAAGGTCAACCCAAAAACCAAAGAAGTTGAGCATGAGCCGTTTTTGTTATGGGGCAGGGCGCATTATGAGAAAGAGGAGGAGCTTCTTGTAGCCAGTGAACAGAGCGGCACAACCATAGAGGCCGACAGCGTACCTGTAAGTCTCGTTATGGCTGCCGTCCCCGTACAGTACAGAATAAAGGATTTGTATTCGTTTATATATAATCACAAAGACTCCGAGAAAATACTCGAGTGTATTTGTTATCGTGAGCTTACCAGATTCGCTGTATCAGCGACGATAGAAGTAGATGACGAACAGCAGGGCTCAGACAATTCGAATCATAGTCTGCTTGGTACCGGGCGTGACGAAGCCAAGAAGATTTTAACGGAAAGAATTCAGGCTGCTACTGATAAAGAAGGTCTTGGCGTCGAAATCGTGTTCCTGGGCCTGCAGGGTATTCACCCACCGGTCGATGTCGCTGCGGATTATCAAAAAGTAGTCGGCGCCGTTCAGATAAAACAGGCGTCCATTCTTGATGCCTATGCCGAAAAGAACAAAATCCTAAGTACGCTCGCAGGCTCTGTCGAGGATGCCAACGAACTTTACAATCTTGCTGCCTTGTACCAGCTTGCCAAAGAGCAGAACAAACCGAAGGAAATCGAAAAGCTTGCCAATGACCTGGATATTGCTTTTACACAGGCCCGCGGCGAAATATTCACAACCTTAAGAGAGGCCCAGAGCGGTGCATTTGAAAAGGCGACGTTTGCCCGCGCTGCGGGAGAACGCTTTTCCAACCAACTTAAGGCGTACATGGCCGCTGAAGACTTTTATAAGCGTCAGCTTAGATTGAGCGTCTTCGAAAATGTGCTTGATGAGACGCGAAAGTTTGTCGTGGTCGCCGGTGCGAACGATATGCAGGTTTTTATAGTCGATTTCGAGGAAAAATTAACCCCCGATTTATACGATATTACCGGTCTTGAGGAGCTTGGTACAAAATGAAAAATATTACCATTACAACTTTCATCTTACTTATACTTGTAGTTCTTGGTCTGCTTTTTTTCTCATTTCAGGTAAGGGAGATAGAATCAGCCCTTGTAACAACATTTGGCAGGCCCACCCGCCAAATCACGGAGCCCGGCTGGTATTTCAAGTGGCCGCCGCCAATCGAATGGGTGCATAAGTTTGATTCGAGAATGATTGATTTTGAAAGTGCCCTTGTCGAAACGACAACCAAAGGGGCGGTTCCGATTATTATCAAAACTTATGTTGTCTGGAAGATTGCCGAGCCTCTGAAATTCTTTAATTCGGTCGAAACCGTCAAAGAGGCGGAAAACAAATTACGCAGTCAGCTCAAGGACACACAAAACAGAATAGTGGGCCAGTATTCTTTCTCCGAGTTTGTCAACAGCGACAAATCACGAATAAAAATTGACCAGATTGAGCAAAAAATGCTCTCCGACCTTCAGTTGGCTGTCAGAGACAATTACGGTATTGAAGTTAAGGCCCTCGGAATCAAACAGCTTAAAATCAACGAGGAGGTGAGCAAGGATGTTTTTGTGCGAATGCGGGCTGAAAGAAACCACAGGACTGAAACCACTGTTTCTGAGGGGCAGGCCGAGGCAGCTAAGATAAAGACCGATGCCGATTCAAAAAAGGCCGAACTGCTGGCCACCGCCCAGGCAAGGGCAACAGCAATACGAGGTCAGGGTGACGCCGAAGCCGCACAATATTATAAATTGCTTGAAGCCGACCCTGAATTTGCAATTTTTCTGCGAAATATCGAAGCGCTTAAGGAAATTTTGAAAGAAAGGTCAACCATTGTCTTCAGTGCCGACACGGAGCCTTTCACATTGTTAAGGGCGATACCGAGTCTCGAACCTAAAAAATAATTATAGACGACTGGATTTGTTAATAATATGACAGAGCAAAATCAACAGGACAATAAAGATTTGCAGCCTCAATCGCCTCTGCAGGATGCGGCCGTTGCGTTTGACCCCGGTTTTAAGGCACTGTCGCGGGCATTTCGGGTCAGCTTTTTTATCCTCAAGCTCATAATGATTCTGCTGGTTCTTCTCTTTTTGGCTTCCGGTTTCAGAACGGTCGCCAACAATGAGGAGGCACTTGTTTTGCGGTTTGGTAAAATTCGCGGCAAAGGTGAAAACAGAATCCTAAAACCCGGACTGCACTGGTTATTTCCATATCCGATAGACCAAATTATAAAAATCCCCGTAGCCAGAAAGATAGATTTGACAGTCAACTCGTTTTGGTATTACCAAAAAGCGTCTGAGTTACTTCCTGAAGGGCCGACAGATACGTTCAGCATCAGTGAAGTGCTGTATCCGAATCGCGACGGCTATTGTATTACGCGAAGTGAGCAGGAAAGCCAAAACATCACCGGCCTTACCGGCAGTGACTACAATATTGTCCATTCAAAGTGGCAGTTGACCTATCAAATTGATGCCCCTGAACGCTTCTTCAAAAATGTTTATGTTGAGGATATTCAGCCTGGCCAACCTTATTTTGACGCGATAAAGAAAAGCGTAACACCAATGCTGTTGCATCTGGTTGAGGATTCGGTGGTAACCGCAATGGTCAACTATACCATTGATGAGGCACTAAGCAGCCCGGACAGAATGCCGAGACACGTTAAGGGCCTGCTCCAGGAAAAACTCAACAAAATAAACAGCGGCATAGCGGTCGTATCGGTAAAGCTCACTGAGGTAACCTGGCCTCGCCAGGTAAATTATGCTTTTCTGGCGAATATAAGCGCACGTCAGCAAAAAGCCACCATTATCAAAGAGGCCCAGACCTATGCCGAAAATACCCTTATTGAAGCCGAAAGCCTGGCGCAAAAAGAAATTTCCGATGCGACGGCATATCGGACCGAGGTCGTCGAGACAGCCAAAGCAAACGCCGAGTATATGCACAAATTGCTGCCTGAATACCGCCAGAGGCCCGAACTTGTCATTCAGCAGATTTATCAGGATGCAATAGAATATGTCCTTAATAATGTAGATGAGAAAATGATAATTCAACCTACCGAAGGGGCAAAAGGAAAAGAAATCAGGATTCGGTTAAATAGAGACCCAAAGTTAAAACCAAGAACCGATAAGGTAAAGTAGATATTTGAAATACAAAAATTAGGAAGCGAAATACCGAATACGAGATACAGCATTATGGCTCACGAGCATTTACATTTTAAGCAAGACGTTGCTGCCGAATACACGTACGGCAGGCAGTTTCGTATAAGCATGGCCCTGCTGGGAACAATGGCTGGTGGAATGCTGCTGATAAACAGCGGTATTGCCAGGTTCATTTACGGCCCCGGCAGTTTCAACACCGAATTGCTGGCAATGGCTGCCGCCATACTGCTCGGTGCACCAATCGTCCTGCACGCAATAAAGAGTCTTATAAAAAGAGAATCACATATGGATGAGCTTGTGGCTCTTGCGATACTTGCCGCCTTTGCAACGCAGGAATATGTTACTGCAGGTATTGTTGCGTTCTTTATGCTTTTAAGTGAGTTAATGGAAAGCCGCACCGCCCTTGGTGCCCGTGCTTCCATCGAATCATTGATAAAGCTGACACCTACAAAGGCAAATCTGATTGATAGTGATGGTACTGAAAAAGAGGTAAAAGTCAGTGCCCTAAGGCCCGGTGACTGTATCCGTGTCCGCCCGGGTGATAACATACCGGCTGACGGTGAAATTATAAAAGGACTCAGTTCTGTCAATGAGGCCTCGATAACCGGAGAATCTTTGCCCGTCGATAAGGTCCCGTCAATGCAGGTCTTTGCCGGCACATCTAATCTTACAGGTGCACTGGATATCACCGTAACCAAAGCCGGAAAAGATACGACCCTTGGCAAAGTCCAGTCGTTAATTATTCAGGCAGAGCAGACCAAAATACCGATTATGCGGATAATCGACCGTCATGTTAAGTGGTACACGCCTACGATTTTGATGATTGCAGGCATAGTTTTATTTTTCACCGGAGACGTCAACCGGGCCATTACGATACTTGTTATTTCCTGTCCCTGTGCATTGATTTTAGCGACACCAACCGCAATGGTCGCGGCAATATCGGCTTCGGCACGTCTGGGTATCCTGATAAAGAATGTTGCCGACCTTGAGATTGCCGGCAGGATGACGGCAATGGTATTTGACAAGACAGGAACCATAACGACCGGTCGTCTATATGTCACGAAGTTAACGCCGGCCGAAAATATCGAACCTGCCGAGCTGCTCATGGCGGCGGCTTCCGCCGAACATATGAGCAAACACCCCGCTGCAAGAGCGCTGCTCGAGGTTGCCAAGGAGGCAAACATTTCTTTACAAGAGACGGCCGACTTTCAGGAAACACCCGGCAAAGGGGTTACCGCCTCGGTCGATTCAGCAAAAATTATGGTCGGTAGAGACACCTTCCTCAAAGAAAACAACGTCGATATGAGCAATATTTCCGACCCGGCCCTGCACGAGGAGCAGGGATTCAGCACACTTTATGTAGCAAAGGATTCTAAGTGCATTGGGTGGATAGGCATGCAGGACAAGACCAGACCCGAAGCGCGCCAGGCCATCAGCGAGTTACTTGATATAGGCATAAAGAGAGTAACTATGCTGACCGGCGACCGCGGCGAGGTCGCAAACCGTGTTGCCGCAGAGCTGGCCTGTACCGATTTTAAGGCACATTGTCTGCCTCAGGACAAGCTTTCGATTGTCGAGCAGATTAAAAAAGACGGACATACTGTTGCGGTGGTTGGTGACGGTATAAACGATGCGCCGGCTTTGGCGGCGGGTGACCTCGGCATCGCTATGGGGGCCGCCGGAAGTGATGTAGCCATAAATTCCGCCTCGATTGCCTTGATGAGCGATGACCTGAAACGGCTGCCGTTCCTTGTCAAGCTGTCCAAAAAAACAAGGGCTGTTATCAACTGGAACCTTATCTTTGGTGTTTTGTTTATCATTCTTGGTGTGGCAGCAGCAGCAGCGGCATGGCTGACGGCGGTTTATGCGGCTGTACTGCATTTTGCAGGGTCACTTATAGTTGTATTCAATAGCGCACGGCTTGTTCGATATGGCGAAGAACTCGACCACGCACCAGTTGCAAATGTTTAGGTCTCTAATCTTATGCAGTATGCTGTCGAAACATTCTCTTTGACAAAGGTTTTTTCCGACCTGTGGGGCAGGGACAAGGTTTACGCTGTCAACGACCTGGATTTGCAGGTCTGCTACAACGAGGTTTTCGGTCTTTTAGGCCCCAACGGTTCCGGGAAAACAACGATTTTGAAAATGCTGCTCGGCCTGCTTTATCCGACAAAGGGAAAGGCCGTTGTCCTCGGCGGCGACGGCGCCAACCCAAAAATCAGCGCCAGAATAGGTTTTATGCCTGAAGAATCGTATCTCTACAGATACTTAAACGCCCGCGAAACCCTCGATTTTTACGGCAGGTTATTTGGACTGGGCCGGAAAGTCCGCAAAATTCGAATCGAAGCACTGCTTGATATGGTCGGCTTAAAAGCCGTTGCGAACAGACCTGTTGGCACATTTTCAAAGGGTATGGCGCGCAGAATCGGACTGGCTCAAGCCTTGATAAACGACCCCGACCTGCTCATACTCGATGAACCAACCACCGGTCTTGACCCCATTGGAACAAGGCAGATAAAGGATTTAATCCTGGAACTTGCAAAAAGAGGAAAGACGGTTTTGCTCTGTAGTCATTTGCTTGCTGACGTTGAAGATGTGTGCGACAGAATCGCAATTCTATATGGCGGCAGAATCCAGTCTGAAGGCAAAGTCAAAGAGCTGCTCCTGCAAACGAACAAAAGACAATTTACCACCGGTGCCATCAGTGATACCACCGTTGAAAAGATAACGCAGATAGTCCAGGCCGAACAGGCTGATTGTGTTGTTACCTCCCCGATGGAAAAGCTTGAGACATTTTTCATCAAAACCGTTGCCCAGGCACGTCAGCAGGGCAGGCCGACAAGCGGCGTTGTTTCCGGTGATACGACGCAAATCAGTGATTTTCTTGTATCCGAATCTACCGAGCAAACCCGGCGTGCCGGCATACTCGATAAGCTTGTTTCTGCGTCGGTACCGCGCCAAAGAGCAGCTGAGCCGGTTAAAACTGAACAGGTTATGGGCGCCGAAAGTCCCGAAGAGGAGCCTGATGAACAGTTCCTAAGCACGCTGAGCGAGCAAACCACCACTCCAACCCAGGCTGAAACAGCCGTGCAGGATGAAAAGGTTAAAACAAAACCTGCTGGACCCAAACCTATAGAGCAAACAGAAATCAAAAAAAGCATTTTAGACCGGCTCACAGGTCGTTCCAAACCCAAAGACAAGGACGAAGAGGAAACTGACAATCGTCAGGGAGATTCCAGCGATGCGTAGTATCTGGGCCGTTGCTGTAAATACTATAAAGCAGGCCTTGCGGTTGAAAATTGCCGCTGTATTTATAATCCTGCTGCTTGTTCTGCTGCCTGTGATGGGTTTTGTAACGACAGGCGACGGCACCCTCAAAGGCCGGCTGCAAACCTTTGTAAGCTATGGTCTTTCACTGGCCGGTCTCCTGCTCTGTCTGCTCACTATTGCAGTTTCTGTCTATTCGATAACCAGCGACCTTGACCAAAGGCAGATATATACTGTATTGACAAAACCAGTTCGGCGTTTTCAGCTTTTGCTTGGCAAATTACTCGGGGTGGTATTACTTGATATAGCTCTGCTTGTCCTTTTTTCCACGACGATTTATCTTATTGTCATTTCTACACCGAAATTTTCCAACGTTACCGAAGCCGAGCTTACCCAGGCCCATAATCAGTTTTATACGGCAAGGGCCTCGCTAACACCTCCCGAAGTTGATGTAACACGTGAGGTTCTTGATATCTATGAGAAGCTTGAAAAGGAAGGCCAACTCGACCAGTTATTTGAGAACTTCTCTCATAAAGAAATCATTGCTGAATTAACCAACCGGCAGAAAATTGCAAAGCGTGCCGCCGCCGTCGGTTATGATTTGCTCTGGGAATTTCATAATGTCAAACCTCTCGACCCAAAGGAGAGTTTATTTATAAGATTCAAGTACGATGTCTCAATAAATCCGCCTGATTTGAGCATTTATGGCAGATGGTTTGCTGGTGATAACAGGCAGTTTATCTATGGTGCGATTGAAACGCCCATTTATGACCGACAGCATAAGCATTCGATAAGGACCTTTCACGAAATAGAGATTCCTTCTGAGGTGGTTGCAGAAGACGGCTATCTGGCCGTTGCCTTCCAGAACTTGCCGCTGAACAATACAGTCGTAATTTTTCCGCCTCAGGACGGGCTTGAGCTTCTTTATAAGGCCGACACTTTTACCGCAAATTTTATAAGGGCCGTATCGTTAATCTTTTTTCGTCTGATTTTTCTTGCCTGCTTAGGGATACTGACTGCCACATTTCTCTCGTTTCCTGTGGCCTTATTGCTTTGTCTGGTGGTTTTTTTTACGGGAACTATCAGCGGTTTTCTTATCGAATCCTTTGATTACTTAAGTGACAATTTAATCGCGGTATATTCTTATACTGTCAGACCAATAATTCAGCTTCTGCCACAGTTTGATAAATTTAACCCTACTAAATTCCTTGTTCCTGCGCGGCTCTTGAGCTGGTTTTTATTGGCCAAAGCCGCCGCCTTGATTGTCTGTGTGAAGTCGTTTCTACTGTTTTTGTTTGCCTTGCTGATTTTCAGTTACAGAGAAATTGCAAAGATTATCATCTGAGAAAAAGCTTCTGTCGATTGCATAGCAAAACGTAAGATACACTATACACTTAATGAGAATCGAGTTATGCGTTTACGTGACATAATAATCTGTTTTCTTTGCATTGTTCTTTCGGCCGCATTACTGATAACCGCTGGAACACAGCTTGATTTCATAAATTCACAGCGAAAAGAAATGGAGTTGATAATTAATGAGCCGCTGAAGAATGCCCCGCCTTCATTGGCGTTTGCAACTGTTGCGATGGGCGCATTCAGAGGTCTCGTTGTGGATATATTGTGGATTCGGGCAGACAAACTAAAAGAGCTTGGTCAATTCTTCGATGCAAAACAGCTTGCAGAATGGATTACCATTTTACAGCCGCGTTTTGCAACTGTATGGGAGTTCCAGGCCTGGAATATGGCTTATAATATCTCCGTCGCCATACCCGCAACTCAGCCGCAGGAGCGATGGCGCTGGGTCAAAAATGGCTACGAACTCCTTCGAGATAAGGGCATCTCCTTAAATCCTAAAAGCATCCTGCTGTATCGTCAGCTTGCACTGATATTCCAGCACAAAATAGCAGGGGTAACCGATGATGCTCATAAGTACTACAAGTTGCAGCTGGCCTCGGCAATGGAGCCGCTGCTTGGTCCGGCTGATAATGAGTATTTCAAGGCCCTTGTCGAAGCGCCGACCGAATGGGAGCAGATTACAGATGACGATGATGTTGCGCTGCTGATTAAGGCCCTCAAGTCCGCCGATAAGGTCTTCGCCGATGATGATAAATTTGTCAATAATTATTTGGCTCTGAGGCAGAACCCCGGCAGATTCGACGAAGATGCTTTCGAGATAATAAACAGATTCAGAGGTACCGCCGCTCTGGAAAAATTTGATATTTTCGCCAGGTCTTATCATCTGCGTAATGTGTGGAAACTCGACCCTGTCTTAATGCAGCAGCTCAATCAAACCTATGGGCCTGTTAACTTTGATGACCCCAACGAACATTTCCCTCTGGATTGGCGAAATGCGAACAGTCACGCTATTTACTGGGCCGTTATGGGACTGCGGAAAGCCGGAAAAGAGGAGCTCTCAATAGACGAAACAAATACCGACCGTATAGTAGTACACAGCTTGCAGGCGTTGTTCCGTAATGGAAAGATATTTATTTATGACGTACCATCACCGCCGCCGTCAGATTCTTCCTCCCCGTCGTCCGCTGCTTCTGAAAAATCAACGATAATAAGAAAGGAGATGTTCACCCGCCCTGATTTGAGAATGCTCGAACCTTACAATAAAGCTGTATTGGCCGTTCTGGAAAAATACAAAGACATACCTAAAAAGGGCACCTATGAGTCTTTGAGAATCGGCCACCGCAATATGCTGCAAAACGCTCTAACCTCTTTCTATTACTCAGGCAATGTCCAACAGGCGCGAAAAATCTATAATCAGTTAAGACAGCGCTACCCGAAGGAGGAATATAAAGTGCCTCTTGCCGTTTTTGTAAGGGACAGCATTCGCAAAGATATCCTGCGCCTGGGCGTGAACGACGTAAAGGAAATGGTGCAAATGATGCTGCAGGAAAGCTATTTCAGATATGCAATGCACGATGATAATGAAGCTTACGGCAGAGAAAAAATGGCAAGAGAAATTTATGACCTTTACCAGTCAATGTATTCCGACCGGGAGAGGATTGAGCTGCCCGAATTTAAGCGTTTAAGATTCTTCGCACTTGTCAGTTTTATTAATGACCGGCAGTATCCTTTTAACCTCCGACGGAATTTGCTTGGACGAATTAAACTCGAAAGGCCCGACCTTTTCGAAAAACTAATCGAGCAGACGGAGGAGCAATTTAAGCAGCAACAACAAAGCCCTGAATAAAATTCAATCTGCAAAATGCACCTATCAAAGCACCACAGTCAAATTACAAGATACAGGACTTCCTGCTACATTTTTGCATTTTTTACTTTTGATTTGTTGTTTTGATATTTGATTTTTGATATTTGATATACTTATGCAGTATGACCGGCTAACCCATTCGCAGAAAGAAGCTGTCTTTCACGTTGAAGGCCCATTGCTTGTTCTGGCCGGCCCGGGAAGCGGCAAAACCCGCGTAATTACATATCGGATTGCAGCGCTTATTGATTCCGGGGTTCAGCCGTACAATATTTGCGCAATAACCTTCACCAACAAAGCCGCCGAAGAAATGCGCCAGAGGGTCTCTGCTTTCGGCACCGCTGGTGGTGCGCACATCAGCACTTTCCACTCTTTATGCGTCAGAATTCTTCGCCGCTATGCCGACAAAGCAGCCATAAAACCGAATTTTAGTATCTTTGACGAATCCGACCAGGCCAGATGTATCAAGCAGGCTGTAAAGGACTGTGAGCTTGAGACCACAAATTTCCCGCCCGCCCGAATGCTTGATGCAATATCAACCCTGAAAAACAAGCTGATAGATGCTGATGTTTTCAAAGCCGAGGCCGACGATTTCTTTTCCAGCAAATTAGCCAAAATATACGCCCGCTATCAGGACATTCTGAGCGAGCAGAATGCCCTTGATTTTGATGATTTGCTTCTCGAAACCGCCCGTTTACTGCGGTACCGCCCCGACGTTTGCAGCGAGCTTGGCGAGCGTTTCAAATTTCTGCTTATCGATGAATATCAGGACACCAATCACGCCCAGTATAACATTGCAAAGTCGCTTGTTTCAGAACACAGTAATATTTGTGCAACCGGCGACCCTGACCAGTCCATTTACCGCTGGAGAGGCGCCGACATCCGCAACATTTTGGCCTTTGAAAGTGATTGGCCCAGCGCTGTCGTCGTCAAACTCGAAGAAAATTTCCGAAGCACCCCCAATATCCTCGGCATAGCTGATAAATTGATTTCTTTTAACCAAAAACGAAAGCCGAAAACTCTCATCCCCACAAAACCGCCCGGCAGTGATATTAACTTAGGTGCCTTCGAGGATGAAGTCGAAGAAGCCTTCTTTGTCGCTCAACAGGCCAAAGAGTTAATCGACAATGGTGTTTCACCGAAAGAAATAGCGGTATTTTATCGCGTTAACGCTATGAGCCGTGCGCTTGAGGAGGCGTTTATCCGGAATAAGATGCCATACCAGATTGTTCGCGGCACAGAATTCTACAGCAGAAAGGAAATCCGCGACATCCTTGCCTATTTGAAAGTGCTCGTCAACCCTGCCGATGAGATTGCCCTGATGCGCATAATAAACACGCCGGCCCGCGGCATAGGAAAAACAACAATAAATAAAGTCCGCACCTACGCTGGTTTGCATAATATTACTTTTTTCGAGGCCTTAAAAAGGGCGGGGGAGATTGAATCTCTTTCCAAAGGCCCGAAAACAAGAATCGCCGTTTTTGCCGATTTGCTTGAGCAGCTAAAAAGAGATGCAGATGGTCCGGTTGCGCCACTTGCCGAGCGGGTCTTTAACGAATCGCAACTTAAAGTATCTCTCAAAGCAGCCGGTACCGAAGGCAAAGATGCCCTCGAAAACG
>CAZMCN010000020.1:0-21658 GCA_964564845.1 uncultured Pirellulales bacterium
TTTTTAGTAATGGCCGCCACTTTGATGCAGATAAAATCGGCGATGCTGCTGCCAAGGACGGAGGCCACTGAACTGGATGCTGAAGATTTAGCGGATCCGCGTGCAGAGCTGATTTGCCAATTGCTTGAGTACAAGAAGTTCAAAGATGCGGCCAATTTACTCAGTGCAGCGGCCGAAGAGCAGAAACAACGTTTTGCTCGGCCAGGGAGCCTCGTTGAGCAGCTCAAGCCGAACCCCGAACCGGCCATCGATATAGAAGAGATAAGCGTCTGGGACCTGCTGGAGGCATTTGACTCGATTATGACCGCCACAGGTGGTGTGAGTCTTGATATAAGTCATATCACCGACGATACGCCTATTGACTTGTATCAGATAGAGATTTTGCACCGTCTGCAGAGTGAAGGCTCGATGCGTTTTGAACAAATCTTCGAGTCCAGGAACAACCGTGCGGTAATGATTGGATTGTTTCTGGCCCTTTTGGAATTGATACGTGAGAAACTGGTTCGTGTTGAGCAGCGGTCATCATCGGGGCTACTTCACTTATACGCTCAGACCGACGAGTCGCCGGAGGAGGCAGTACAAAAGGCCATAATTGCAGGGGGCCCAAAAAGCGATAGTTCGCGTTTGGGCAACCCCGCTGCCACAGAGGCGGAAAAGGGGCAATTATCACAAAGACAACCTCGGCAAAAGGCGGCAATTCCAATTGCTGAACTGTCGCCAAAAGACAAGTCGATGGCTTCGCAGAGGGAAGAAAAAACAGAATCAGTCGAAGATAAATAGCGTATAGCGTTTAGCGTGTAGACGGCATCAATGAACAACGAACTACGAACTATGAACAACGAACTACGAACTACGCAATAAACTTCAAATTAGTATTTGACAAGTTTGTTGCTCGCCATTAAAATGACTGGCGTATTTTTGCAGAAAGGACAAAATAATGGCTGGTAATGCAGTTGACTTAAATGATGCTTCTCTGGACGAGACTATTCATAATTCACAGGAACCTGTGCTGGTTGATTTCTGGGCGCCGTGGTGCGGGCCCTGTAAGATGATGAGTCCTATGATAGACGAGCTGGCAGATGAATACGCAGAGAAGGCCAAGATTTGCAGGCTCAATACAGATGATGCGCACGATAGTGCTATAGAGTTTGGTATAAGCGCAATACCGACCACTATTCTATTCAAGGACGGTAAGGTCCAGAAGAAGTGGGTCGGGCTGACGAGCAAGAGAGACATTGCCGCTGCGATCGACGAGCTGCTTTGAGGGCTTCGACTGATTTACGATTTTCGATTTTCGATTTCAATTCGGCAATCGACAATCACCCCGAATGTCCTGCCGGCAGAGGTTCAGTTATAGACTGGTGATGTTAAGGCTCCTTGCGGCGGCGGTTTCATCAGGGCGAGATACACAGGTGGTTATGGGGGCGGTTTTGAGTCTTTGGGGAGCGTTTTCGGCCAGTTCGGCAATCTCTATCATTGCATCTATAAAAGCATCAAGCGTTTCTTTGCTCTCGGTTTCCGTCGGCTCAATCATCATTGCTTCTTTGACAATTATGGGGAAATAGACGGTGGGAGGATGGAAGCCTCTGTCTATAAGTGCCTTTGCAATGTCGAAGGCGTGGATGTCGTTTTCGGCCATCTGCTTTGTGGTGCTGAAGACGCATTCATGCATACAAAGCCGGTCAAAGACAAGGTCGTAATGGTTTTTGAGTTTTTCTTTTATATAGTTTGCGTTGAGCACAGCATTTTCAGCCACTCTGCTGAGTCCTTCTTTGCCGAGCATAAGGATATATGCGTAGGCCTTTAATATGACGCCGAAGTTTCCGTAGAAAGGAGCGATATAGCCGATGGATTTCGGCCTGTCGTATTCGAGTGCATAAGTACCATCGTCTTTTTTGACGACAATTGAGACCGGCAAAAATTCGAGCAGCTTTTCGTTTACGCCGACAGGTCCTGCGCCGGGTCCGCCGCCGCCGTGCGGTGCAGCAAAGGTTTTGTGGAGATTCAAATGCACAATATCGAAGCCAAAATCCCCCGGCCTGGCCTTGCCGACTATTGCATTGAGATTGGCGCCATCGTAATAAGTCAGACCGTCAACACTGTGAATAAGGTCGCAAATCTCCTTGATTTGAGGGTTAAAGAGCCCAAGAGTATTAGGGCAGGTGAGCATCAATCCTGCAACTTCGTCATTGAGCGACTTCTTAAAAGCATCGAAGTCCATAACTCCATTTTTGCCGGTTGGAATCGAGACAACTTTATAGCCGGCTACTGCGGCACTGGCAGGATTGGTGCCGTGACCGCTGTCGGGAATAAGGATAGTGGTTTTCTTATTGTTCCTGTCTCTGTGGTAAGCAGCCGTTATCACCATCCCTGTCGATTCACCATTGGCTCCGGCCATAGGCTGCATTGTAAAACCGGCCATTCCGGTTATTTGGCGCAGGAGAACGTCTGTTTCGTAAATAACCCGCAGCGCACCCTGTGTCAGCATTCGCTGCGATTTTAACTGAGGCAGCAGAGGATGCAGGTCGGCAAAGGCAGGACAGGCGGCAATGCGCTCGGTAACTTTGGGATTATATTTCATTGTGCAGGAGCCGAGCGGATAGAAGTTGTTGTCGATGCCGAAATTTCTGCGAGAAAGCTCGGTGAAATGCCTTACCACATCAAGCTCACTAAGTTCGGGCAGTCGGGCGGGCCTCTCACGAAGCAGGCTCTTTTTTATATTTGCTGTTGTGGTAACATCAGTTGGTCCTGTCCGGAGTGCTCTTCGTCCGGGAACACTTTTTTCAAAAATCAGTTTCATAAGACCCTCTCGAGTGCTTCGGTGAGGTCATTGATTTGCCGGCTGGTTCTTTTTTCGGTAACGCAAATCAGCATCGAGTTTTCCATTCCTCGGTAATATCTGCTCAAGGGGAAACCTGCTGCGAAGCCCTTTTCGATAAGTTTTGCGGTCACGTCTGCCGCTTCAGACGGTAAATCAATCACAAACTCATTGAAGAACGGCCTGTCCTTAAAACGAGGTTCTACTTTCGGTATGGCGGTGAGTCGTTCATAGGCATATTGAGCCTTGTCGGCGCAGAGCTGTGCCGTTTCTCTAAGGCCTTCTTTGCCGAGCAGTGACATATAGACAAGAGCGGCCAAAGCACACAGGCCCTCATTCGTACAGATATTGGAGGTGGCTTTGTCCCTTCGGATGTGCTGTTCGCGTGCCTGAAGTGTAAGAACGAAGCTGCGTCGGCCAAATCTGTCTTTCGTTTCACCGACGATTCGGCCTGGCATTTTTCGGACATATTTTTTTCTTGTGGCCATAAAACCCAGATAAGGCCCTCCGAAAAATAGAGGCATACCGAGGCTTTGTCCTTCTCCTGTTACAATATCAGCGCCCATTGCCGCCGGTGTCTTTAATATTCCAAGAGAGAGCGGATAACACGATACGATTAATAATGCGCCTTTTTTATGTGCGGCATCTGCAATGTCGGTAAAATCATCGATGCAGCCGAAGAAGTTTGGATTCTGGAGTATGACGGCGGCTGTTGACTCATCGATGTCATTGAGTATTTGTTGGTGGCCGGCCAGGCCGTCGCTGCTGAGCGTGTGCTCAAAGTCTATTTGCAGATTGAGCGTATAAGAGCGGAGCATAACGCGATAGATGGGATTTACACTGTCGTCGATAATGATTTTGTTTCGGCCGGTAATTCTCATCGCCATCATTATTGCTTCATAGATGGCGGTTCCGCCGTCATAAAGCGAGGCATTGGCTGCTTCTGTGCCTGTCAGACGGCAAATGGCCGACTGGTATTCGTAAATCGCCTGAAGAGTTCCCTGGGAAAGCTCAGGCTGATATGGCGTGTAAGCGGTATAAAATTCACTGCGTGAAATAATTGAGTAAACGGCGGCGGGGATAAAATGGTCGTAGAAACCGCCTCCTAAGAAGCAGAGCAAACTGACAGAATCTTTGTCTGCAATTTCCGTCAGGGCATTGTGCACCTGCTGCTCACTCAAGCCGGCAGGCAAATCAAGAGACCTGCACCTGTTCTCGGGGCCGATATCGGCAAAAAGCTCGTCCATCGTCAGCCCGATTTCAGCAAGCATCTGCTTTTGCTCCTGAGGCGTATTCGATATAAAAGGCATTTTTTACAGTTCCTTTAAGTATTGCTGGTACTGCCGGGCATCGAGCAGGGTCTCAAATTCCTTTTCGTCGGCGGGCTTGACCTTGAGCATCCAGGCCGCCCCGTAAGGGTCGCTCTTAAAAAGCTCCGGTTCGTCGAGCAATTGTTGGTTGACACCGATAACCTGACCGCTGAGAGGTGAGTATAAATCGGAAGCTGCTTTGACAGACTCAATTGTGCCAAAGGCTCGCCCTTTTTGGACCTCGTCGCCTTCGGCGGGCAATTCCAGAAAGACTATATCGCCAAGCTGTTCAACGGCAAATTCACTCAGGCCGATTGTTGCAGCGCCGGTATCCGGCCCTAAAATGACCCATTCGTGACTCTCAAGATACCTGGCTTCACCTGGAATCATATCTCTAACTCCATAATAATTATCAGCAATTTTGTAAGAAAAAGCTATATAAGCTTGTGTAGTTTTTCAATAATATGAGCAAAATCCTTTTTTGTGAAACAGTATTTCATATCAACGAACCGACCTCTTAAAGACATAACCTTCTCTTTGACGGTTCTTTCTGCGATGACGTCATAAATAAGCTGTGCAAGAGTCTTAAAATCCTCTTTTTTCATTGCGAATCGGGTCATTTCTGCAACACCCATTCTTAAAGCGCCGGAGGCGGTGAAGCCCTCTTCTTGCGGGGCGGCCTGGTAATTAACAATGATATTATTTTCCTCGAGCCGTCGGGCAATCTCAGGTCCCTTACTATAACCGACGTTGACAATTACCTGGTGTGTCTCTGTAAAAGAGACTTCTTTGTCGCCGGCCACGTCCAGACCGCAATCGTGCAGTGCCATTGCAAATGCTTTTGCGTTATCAATAACATTTTTCTGGTATTCGTCTTTGAAGTAATTCATTTCGTAGGCCGCCATCAGCAGACCCAGTAACGTTCCCAGATGATGGTTGCTTACGCTGCCGGGGAAAGCCCTTCGGTTGACGGCCTCCCACAACTGGTAACGAAGGTCTTCTCTGGAATAATTCGCTGCGACGATGCCTCTTTGTGTGCCAAAAAAAGTTTTATGGGTCGAGCCGGTAACGATGTCGGCTCCTTCTTCGAAGGGCTGCTGGAAATATGAGCCTAAAAGCCCGAGGACATGTGCCATATCATACATAATGACAGAGTTCAAATCGAGCTGCCTGACAAATGAGCGTAACTGTGCGACGGGTTCCGGATGGAGTGTTACGCTCTTGCCCAGGATAATCAACTCCGGTCTGTAGCGGGCTAAAACATCCTGAGTGGCAGCTGTATCTATTTTGTAAGGATTGTCGCCCACGACGGGGAAATTAACAACGGCCGGTTTTTCAGTTTTGGGGTCTCGGGCGACAAAATCACGCAGAGCACCCATCGGCTGAGCGCTGAGGTGTCCGCCTTTGATGATATGATTGTTCATAACGCGGCGGATTCTTCTCTGCTCGGCTTTTCTGTCCGCCCTGTTAAGGTAATCAACCAGGGCACTGAAAACAGCCGTATTGGCCATTTGCCCGCTAATCAGCCGAGTTTCAACCTCACAACAGCCCAGATATCTGAGCAGCTCATCCTTGAGCAGCTCCTCCACTTCGAGGATAAAATCGGTTCCCTGATAGAAGAAAACTTCCATTTCGAGAAAGGCTTTCATTGGCTTGTGTTCTGCGTACCTTCCAACGGGGTCGAGGACCGACAGCATACGCGTCATAGCAGAGGGTGTCTGTTCGGATGGAATCAGGTTGATACATTCCCTTTGTCGCCAGGTATGGTTCTGGATTGCCTTATCAAGCAGCCTCCGGACTTTTTTAGTTGTGACTTTCTCGGCGGTGGGTGCGGAAATGTCTTTGAAGAGGTCCTGCTCTAATATCGCCCTGGCGCAAGGAGGAGCTTCGCTTCTTAAATGATACGGGACGATAACAGCCGGTATCTTCCTTCCCCTGACTTCGATTTCGACCGTGTCAGCTTCGCAAAGATCGCTGTCCAGTAATGCCAGCCCAATTGCCCGCATTGCGTGCTCATCGAGAAAACGAGTAGATAGTCCCTCTCCTTCGGTTTCCCAGTAAGGTATCATCGTGCCGCTGGTTATATACCCTGCGAGTTTGTCGCCGACGAAAACCTTATTGCCGGGGCGGGCAATCCCTTTTCCCATCAGGGCCACCGGCATAATCCTTCGAGGCAGGTCCTTTATAAGTGAATAATCTCTGTCTGTGATTTTCTCCAGCGCCTTAAACTGCCTGCTCAGGGCGTTTTTGCCGACGAAATCACCTTTTAAGCCTGAGAAACTGACGGCATATTTTGCCAGAGGCTCTGCAAAAACAGGTATCTCATTGCCCTCGGCATCGAGTCCCAGTTCGCAGCCAAAAAGAGGCATAGCAGCCTCAAGGCGGAGTGTGTCCCTCGCCCCCAGGCCGATGGGGGTTGCTCCGGCGTCTATTAGCAAATCCCATATCATTAAGGCGTCTTTGCTGTTTATAAAAAGTTCAAAACAGAGCGGCTCGCCCGTATAGCCTGTCCTGCCGACCAGAACACCGACGCCGTTTATGGTAACTGTACTGAGCTGGTTTCTGATTGGCTCGGGGAGCAGGCCGGAATCAACGACACCGGTTAAGAACTTTCTCGAAAGCGGGCCCTGCAGACTGAGCATAACCAGCTCATCGCTGCGGTCGATGATGTCGAGCTGCTTAAAATCCTTTCGAATCTGCTGGAAATGATTCCAATCTTTTTGTCTGTTCGCCGCATTTACCACCAGCAGATACTCATCCTCATAAAAGCGATAAAGATAAGCATCATCAATTGCCCCTCCGCTGCTGTTTGGGATAATGGTATATTGACTTTCTTCGACATCGAGAGCGGCTGCATTGTTGGAAAGTACGTGCTGGAGAAAAGGCACTGCCCTTTCGCCACTGAAGGCAAATCTTCCCATATGAGAGATATCGAAGAGGCCGGCGTGTTTTCTGGTGGCAAGGTGCTCCTGAACAGTACCTGTTTTATAGTGCAGCGGCATCTGCCAGCCGGCGAAATCCACCATTTTCGCCCCAAGGGACAAATGCCTTTCATACAATGTTGTCTTGTTAACTTCAGACATATTAAAAATCCGTATTAACTTATTAACTCCAGAGTTTTTCTCCGGCCGCCCTCTATTGTTTGGGTTCCAATTTTGCGACTTATTGCAAAATGGGGGTCCTTTTAACAATAAGAAATCGCTGAAGATAAACACAATTTCCCAAAAGGTCAAGATGAAATGGCCATAAAATAAGTGAAAATACTTTGCATCATTTTTATAAATCCTGCTAACATATCAAGTCGATAGAACTTTAGCTTCTGGGAAAAAACATTTTTAAGCTTAAAAAAGGTGGTTGAAAGTGGCCAAACTGAAGAAACAGCTCGGTTTGCTCGATGTATTTGCCGTGGCAGCCGGTGCGATGATAAGCTCAGGCTTGTTTGTCCTGCCGGCTATCGCATTTGCAAAAGCAGGGCCAGCGGTCATACTGTCCTATTTTTTTGCATCGGTTCTGATAGTTCCCAGCGTTCTCAGTCAAGCGGAATTAGTTACGGCGATGCCCCGTGCAGGAGGAGCATATCTCTACATTGAGCGAAGTTTAGGCTCGATTTGTGGATTGTTCGGCGGATTGGCAGATTGGTTCTCGTTAGCGCTGAAAAGCGCCTTTGCTGTCGTGGGGATGGCGGCTTTCATCAAGGTACTAATAGAAATGCTGTTTGATGCGCAAGTCAGCGATTGGCAACTAAAAACAATAGCCGTCCTCTGCTGCCTCGGTTTTACGGCACTGAATATCGTAAGCGTAAAACACACAAGCAGATTTCAGGTTTTGTTAGTGGGGATACTGCTGGCGATACTCGCCTTATTTGTAATTTTGGGAGCCGGAGCTGCTGAGTCCTTCAGATATAAGGGCTTTCTCGAAAAGGGCTGGCTGAGCGTGCTGGCGACTGCCGGGCTGGTATTTGTAAGCTTCGGCGGCATAAACAAAGTTGCGAACATTGCAGAAGAAATAAAACACCCGGGCAAAAACCTGCCTTTGGGAATGATTCTGGCCTGGTTTGTCGTAACCCTGTTTTACATTGGTGTAATCATAATTACAGTAGGTGTTGTCGATGGCCAACAGCTCATCGGCAACTATACGCCTATTTCACTGGCAGCGGGTAAATTTATGGGCCCATGGGGATTTGCAATTCTCGGTTTGGCTGCCATCGCTGCTTTTGTAACCACGGCAAATGGAGGAATACTCGCCGCATCCCGGACCCCTATGGCTATGAGCAGAGACCAATCACTGCCACCGCTTCTGGCTCGAGTAAACAGTCGCTTCCAAACGCCTCACGTCAGCATACTGTTCACAAGCGGGTTTATGGTTACGGCAATCGTTTTCCTTGATATTGAAATGCTGGCGAAAACAGCTTCGACTTTACTAATAATACTTTACACTTTAGCCAATACCAGTGTGATTATGATGCGCGAGAGCAGGATACAGAGCTATCGTCCGAAATTCAAATCCCCTTTATACCCTTATGTCCACATACTTGCCATTGTCTTTTACGGTGCCCTGATAGTCGATATGGGAAAAGTTCCGCTTCTGATTTCGGCTGGTTTTATCGGCTTAAGCGCAGCCTGGTTTGGGTTGTATGTTTCGAGAAGGGTTGGGCGGACCTCGGCTGCGATGCACATCGTGGAAAGAGTTACCGACAAGGAGCTAAAAACCGTAACACTTGAGAATGAACTTCGGGATATTCTGCTGGAGCGGGATGATATAATCGAGGACAGATTCGATAAGCTTATAAGGCAGTGTAAAATCCTGGATATAAAGGGCACCAAATCCGCTGATGAGGTCTTTCGCAGGGTCTCCGCAATACTTGAGAGGAGTCTGGACATCAATGAATATGTGCTTCTTGAGAAATTTCTCCAGCGTGAAGCCGAAGGCGGCACGGTGATTCAGCCCGGCCTTGCAATACCTCATATAGTAGTGGAGGGCGAAAAGAAATTCGATATACTTTTGGTCCGAGCCGCTGACGGGATTGATTTTCCGCACGCCCCGGACCCTGTCAGGATAATGTTTGTCCTCGCAGGTACAAAGGATGAGCGCAATTATCACCTTCGCGCACTGATGGCGATAGCACAGATTGCCCAGGAAAAGCAGTTCGAGCAGCGATGGTTCGCCGCAAGAGATGCCGGGGCCATAAGGAACCTGCTTCTTCTATCGGCGAGAAAAAGAGATATAGAGACCAAATAACGAATTAAAAAGTCCCGAATTGTTCTATGAAATATTCATTGTCCGGGAATTTTTCGGGGGAAACTCATCTTTGACTCTTGACAACCTGATTTTTTGGTGATATTATGCCCGCCCTGTACTATGAGTTCATTGTTCATCGTCCATGAACTACGAACTACGCCTGTCCGCCGTAGCCCTGGCGAAGGCGGAAACTACGAACAACGAACTACGAACTACAAACTACGAACTTTAATTATGGAAATTAGGCCGTTCAAAGCATTCAGGTTCGACAAAACGGTAGTGGGCAATGTGGGTGACTGTATTTCTCCGCCTTATGACGTTATCAGTGGCAAATTGCAGCAGCAGCTTTATGAAAAAAACGAATATAACATAGTGCGGATAATCAAAGGGAAAACAACCCCTTCTGATAATGACAGCGACAATCAGTACACAAGGGCCGCTGATTACCTTAAAGCGTGGCTCGAAAAAGGGGTGTTGAAACAGGATTCGCAGGAAGCAATTTATGCTTATGTTCAGAATTTTGAAGCGGCCGGAGGGAATTTCCAGCGAGGCAGTTTCATTAGTCTGACGAGATTAACAGAGCTCGGCGAAACGGTCAAGCCTCACGAACAGACGCTCAGCGGTCCAAAAGCCGACCGTCTGAACTTACTGAAGGCGACCAATGCAAAGTTCGGCCTGATTTTTATGTTCTACAGCGACCCGGAAAAAATAGCGGACAAAATCATAGAAAAGGCCGCCGCTGCTGCTCCGCTTATCGATTTTACCGACGAACAAAACATAAGGCACCGCCTTTATGCCATAACCGATAAAGCCGAAATCGAAGCGATTGTGAATATGCTCGCTGACAAAATCGCCGTTATAGCCGACGGTCATCATCGCTATGAAACAGCGCTGAACTATTTGAAAGAGACAGGCAATACCAATGCCCTCTACCAGATGATTGCCTTTGCCAACGTTCACAACGAGGGAATGATAGTGCTGGCCACGCATCGTCTTATCAAAAATATCGAAAATTTCGACAGTAAAAAGATGCTCAGAGATTTGGAGAAGAATTTTGATATTACAGAATACAAATTTGATTCTCCTCAGGCCGAAACCGATGCAAAGCAACAGATGCTCAACCAAATGAGAAAAGAATACGAAAATGATAACAATGCCTTCGGAGTATACAGCGGTGGCGATGCTTTTTACGTGGCCGTTCTCAAAGACAAAAAGGCAATGGATACGGCTGCACAGGGTATGAGCGACTCGTTCAAATCGCTTGATGTTGCAGTGCTTCACAAACTTATTATCGACGATGTGCTCGGCCTTGATGAGGCAAAGGTAACCGCAGGCGGAAATTTAGAGTACGTAAAAGACACCCCGACAGCCATCAACGATTCAATTGCCGGGGTCAATGCCGGGCAAATACAGGCGGCATTCCTGACCAACCCGCCGAAAATTGAGCATATTGAGCAGGTTGCCGGGGCAGGTGAAAAAATGCCTCAAAAGACGACTTACTTTTTTCCCAAGATGTATTCAGGTTTGATAATTCAAAAATTATAGACTTTTGTTATAAAGGAGTAAATTAAATGGCAGATTGGAAGAACCCGCCAAGATTGTTCATTCCCGGGCCGGTAAAGGTTGATGAAGACGTTCTTGCCCAGCTTGCCCGGCCCACACTTGGACACCGTCTTAAAGAGTATGCCCAACTGCACGCTGAGACGGTCGATATGCTAAAAAAGATTCTTTTTACTAAGCAGAATATTTTTCTTTCGACATCATCGGCTTCGGGAATCTGGGAGGCGGCCATTCGCAACTGTGTCGGTATGGATGAAACCGTTCTGGCCGGCTGCTGCGGTGCATTCAGCGATAAGTGGGCCGACGTGGTCAAAAGCTGCGGCAGAAAGGTTGATGAGCTGAAGGTTGACTGGGGCCAGCCCACAACGACGGAAATGATTGACGAAAAGCTTGCGACTGGGCAATATGCGGCTGTTACTCTTGTCTATAACGAAACAAGCACGGGCCTGACAAACCCTGTTTACCAAATCAGCGAGATGATGAAAGAGAAATATCCCGACGTTCTGGTGCTCGTCGATGCAGTCAGCGCTATGGTTGGTCTTCCGCTGCATTTCGACCGGCTTGGCTGGGATGTAGCGTTTGCTTCTGTGCAGAAGGCCTTTGCAATTCCGCCGGGACTGGCAGTTGCGGCCGTAAGCAATCGTGCGCTGGAAAGAAGTAAAGACATTCCCGACAGGGGCTATTATTTTAACTTTGAGCTCTGGGCAAAGTCCGCAGAGAAAAATCAGACCCTTTCAACGCCAAATATCCCTCATATTATGGCGGTGAACTACCAGTGCGAAAAGCTGCTCGCTGAAGGTGTGGAAAACGTCTGGGAAAGACACAAACAAATGGGCGAGTTTGTAAGAGAATGGGCAAAGGAGAAATTTGCCTTGTTCTGCGAAGAAAAATATGCCTCCAATACCCTCACAGCGATTAAAAATACCCGAGGGATAAACGTTGCAGAAACAATCAACGCCATACAGCAAAAGCATAACACGGTTTTCGGAAACGGCTACGGCAAGCTTAAGGAAGAGACATTCCGCATTGCTCATATGGGTGATATTACTCTTGATGATTTAAAAGAACTGCTCGGCTGGATTGACGACGAAATCGGCTAAAACGGTTTCTAACGAATGGGTATTATTTTGTCAGACGCTATTTTAGTTTAAGGAGTTGTAAAATGAAAGTTCTTATCGCAGACAGGCTCTCGGAAAAGGCAGCAGCCGGCCTCAAAGCCCTCGGCGCTGATATTACCTTAAGTCCTGAACTGACCGCCGATGATTTGCCCGGTGCAATAGCTGACGCTGAGATTCTTATAGTGCGTTCGACAAGGGTTACAGCGGCGACTATAGAAGCGGCACAATCTCTTTCACTGATAATACGTGCTGGAGCGGGCGTTAATACGATAGACCTCGAAGAAGCAAGCAGCCGGGGTATATATGTCGCAAACTGTCCGGGAAAAAACACCGACGCCGTTGCAGAGCTTGCCATAGGTCACCTGATTGCGGCGGACAGAAGAATAGCCGCTGCCGCTGAGGATATGCGCGGAGGAAAGTGGAGAAAAAAAGAGTATGGCAAATCACGGGGGCTCAAAGGAAGGACCTTAGGGATAATCGGTCTTGGTGCTATCGGCAGAGCCGTTGCAAAACGTGCCAGGGGGCTTGAAATGAATGTAATAGCGTGGTCGCGAAGCCTGACGAAAGAGGCTGCTGAGCAACTTGGCGTAGGGTACTGTGAAAGTCCTGAACAGCTTGTCGCACAGGCCGACGCTGTCAGCGTACATCTGGCGGCGAATTCTCAAACAGAGCACTTTATCGGAAAAAAACTGTTGAGCAAAATGAAAGACGGGGCGATTCTGATTAACACATCGCGGGGCGAGATTGTTGATACAGTCGCTTTGAAAAAAGCTATAAAAGAAAAAAATCTGCGAGTGGGGCTCGATGTTTACCAGAACGAGCCGGCTGCTGCCGCACCGGATTTCCAGGACAAAGAGCTTGCCCGAATGGTCTCGTGCACACCTCATATCGGCGCTTCCACAGACCAGGCGATTGAGGCGGTCGCAGATGAAGTTGTCAGGATTGTTCAAACTTACAAAGATACCGGCAAGCCGCTGAATACGGTCAACATAAGAGAAAAATCGTCGGCAAAAATCAATCTGGTGGTTCGCCATTATAATCGTGTCGGGGTTCTGGCGGGCGTCCTTGATGAATTGAAAAACGCCGACATAAATATTGAAGAGATGGAAAACACGATATTTGAAGGCGGAAAAGCCGCTTCCTGCACTCTTAAACTTGACAGCGAACCTTCTGCTGCTGTGATAACAAAAATTAAGAGCAGCAAAGATGTAATCCAGGCAATGCTCAAGTAGAAAAACGCTGTTTGCTGTGTATTTGATTTTTGCCGTAAGGCATCCTGCGGAAAGTGCCGGGGCTTTTTTATCCTCCATATCAAAAAACCTTTGTCCGGCGAACTTTTCGGTGATAAAATCGTATTAAAATTTAAGCAAGTTTTCTCGTGTCAAATGCCGGTTTTTCGTGGGCGTTTTGATTGTTTTAAGTAATTGGGAGTAAAAAAATGCAGACCTTAAGTTTCAAAAAGAGCAAAATCCCCCCTCGCTGTTTCGTAATTTCAACCCTTTTTTCCCTTTTGTTTTTCACTTCCTTGCCTTCCGCTTTTGCCGATGATACCAGCAGTATCGACACGCTTCGGCAGATGGGCAGGACCTTTGCCGAAATCGCTGAAAAGGCGTCACCGGCTGTAGTGGGTATAAAGGTCGAAAAGACTGTCGAGCGGTACTATTCACCGATGGACGAAGACCGGTTTTACAAGTTTTTCGACCCCTTTGAAGATGACATCTTTGATTATTTCTTTCGGCGTCAACGTCCCCGCAGTCAGCGCCCCTCTCAGCCGAAACCACGTCAGGTCGCACAGGGTTCCGGCTTTATTATCTCGTCCGACGGCCATATCCTTACCAACAATCATCTCGTCAGCGAAGCCGACAAAGTTATTGTCCAGCTCGCAAACGAGAGCCAGATGGAAGCAAAAATCATCGGCTCCGACCCCGACTCGGAGGTTGCGGTGATAAAAATCAATGCCAACAACCTTACCTTTCTTGAGCTGGCGGACTCCGACACTACCAAGGTCGGTGAATGGGTTCTTGCCATCGGCAATCCGTTCGGACTAAGTCATACCGTTACCGCCGGCATAGTAAGCGCCACGGGCAGAAGCGGCCTTGGTTTGACGGCGCTGGAGAATTTCATTCAGACCGACGCCGCTATAAACTTCGGCAATTCCGGCGGACCGCTGCTGAATCTCGACGGCAAAGTGGTAGGAATCAACACCGCTATCGTCGGCGCAAGCGGAAATATAGGCATCGGTTTTGCAGTTCCTTCGAATATGGCAAAAGGGGTCTATGAGCAGCTTATCGAAAGCGGAACGGTTACTCGCGGCTTCCTGGGCGTTATTATTGACGACCTTAAACCGGAAGTGGCTGTTTCTTTAGGACTGAAAAAAGATACCAAAGGCGTTCTTATCCCGGAGGTTACCGAGGATTCAGCCGCCGACAAAGCCGGAATTAAACCGTACGATGTCATAGTTGAATTCGAGGGACAACCAGTCGAAAGGGCTAATGAGCTGCTCAGTCGTGTCGCTGTGTTAAAACCAGGAACGAAGGTAACAATAGTTATCCTGCGCGACGGAAGGCGAAAGACACTTACCGCAAAGCTCGGCGAACGTCCCTCAGCCGACCAGCTTGCCGGCAGCCGGTCGGAGACAGCCGAACGATTAGGACTTACCGTCCAGAACCTTACGGACGATTTGGCACGCCGTTTGGGCTATGAAGGACTGAACGGTGTTTTGGTAAAAAGTGTTGAGCCCGGCTCGCTCGCCGCCTACGCCGGTATCACGCAAGGTACGCTGATTATGGAGGTGAACCGAAAGCCCGTCAGCAACACCGAAGAGTTTGACGAAGCGATAAAACAGGTTGCAAAAGGAGAAATCGTACTGCTGCGAATCAGGGTGAAAGACTACACTCGCATCGTTGGTCTAACACTGCCAAAATAATCGCACGAAAAATAACATCCTTTTCAATCAATATTCGGCCCCGGATTCTGCCGGGGCTTTTTCTTATAGCATTTATGCAAAAGCTTTTTGACAGTGTTCAACTGAACAAGCTTTCGCAGACAAATAAAACATTGTGAACTTTGTCGGTTGGGTTTATACTCTCCGGTTATGTTTGAAAAGGTGTTGTCTTTTTATACAAAGTATTTTGCAGTATGGGTGGTGGTTTTGGGGGTTTTGGCGTATTTTGCACCGGCGCCTTTCGTGGCACTGAGAGGTTGTAATGAATCGTTCTTTGGTTTGACAATGTTCGGAATTGGTGTGGTTCTGCGTCCGGAAGATTTTAAGAGAATAGCGAAAAAGCCGGCCATCGTTCTTATAGGTTCCTGCTCGCAGTTCAGTATAATGCCATTGGGGGCATTTGTAATTTCAAAGGTATTTTCTTTGCCGACGGAGATTGCAGTCGGTCTGATACTGACCGGCTCTGCGCCGGGAGCGATGGCAAGTAATGTGATGAGTTACATTGCCAAGGCCGATACCGCCTATTCTGTTTCGCTGACGACGGTATCGACCTTGTTGTGTCCTTTACTGACGCCGGGGCTGACTTTAATTTTAGCCGGCGCGCTGATGAAGGTTAATTTCTGGGCGATGGTACTGAGTGTACTGAAAATGGTTGTAATCCCGTTGTTTATAGGTTTTGGGGTAAGACATTACTTTAAGGAGAGGCTGGAGAAGATTCTGCCGATTTTTCCCGCCATATCCGTAACGTTCATCATATTTATCTGCTCTTTAGTAATAGCTATTAACAAAAATTATCTGGCAGAGGTAACGACTCTGATTTTAGCTGCTGTGGTCATATTGAATATTTACGGAATGTCGGCCGGTTACGGGGTGGGGACGATTTTTCGGATGGAGGCCAAAAGAAGAAGAACTTTATCAATTGAGATTGGTATGCAAAATGCCGGGCTTGGAACTGTGCTGGCACTGAAGCACTTCAGCGAGAAGACAGCGATACCGGCGGCGGTATTTGTCTTTGTGTGTATAATTACTGCATCTGTAATGGCTGAACTCTGGCAGAGGAAATCGGCTTAACAACGCTTCCGGTTGGATAATATATTAGCGAGTTTGCTGTTGCAATTGCCCGGGCAAAACGCTATAATCTTTAATTCCCTGAATAGATATACTGCGGTTCGATAGCTTTATACAGATGTATCAGAAACAGAAATAAAGATTAGGAGTTTTTAAAATGGGTTGTAATTTAGCAGTTGCAGGAGTAACCGGGGCGGTCGGTCAGGAATTTTTGGCGATTTTAGAGCGGCGTGATTTCCCGTTCGATTCTTTTAAGGCATTGGCCAGCAGCCGTTCGGCAGGCAAAAAAATCGCCTTCAAAGGCAAGGAATATACCGTCGAAGAATTAACCAAAGACAGCTTCGATGGAGTTGATATTGCACTGTTCAGTGCCGGCGGGCAGCGCAGCAGACAATTCGGCCCGGCAGCGGCAAAGGCAGGCGCAGTTGTGGTTGATAACTCCTCGGCCTTCAGGATGGATGCGGAAGTGCCGCTTGTCATTCCCGAAATAAATCCGGAGAAAATCAAAGAAAATAAAGGCATCATCGCAAATCCGAACTGCTCTACGATTATCGCCATTGTCCCGGTCTGGCCGCTGCACAAGGCAAACCCCGTCAAACGGATGGTGGTAAGCACTTACCAGGCCGCCAGCGGGGCGGGGTATCCGGCGATGCTCGAATTGGAAAATCAATCGCGCGAGGTGCTCGAGGGCAAACAAGCAAGATGTGAAGTGTTTCCATATCAAATTGCATTTAACGTCTTCTGTCATAACTCGCCTCTCAAACCCAACGGCTACAACGAGGAAGAAATGAAGCTGGTCAATGAGACGAGGAAGATTTTCGATTGTCCCGATATTGCGATTACCTGCACCTGTGTTCGCGTCCCTGTGTACAGGGCACACAGCGAAAGTATCAATCTTGAGTTTACCGACCCTATCACGCCTAAGCAGGTAAGAGACCTCTTAAGCACCGCACCCGGAGTTTCGTTGCTGGACGATAGAGAAAATAATCGTTTTCCAATGCCCGTCGATGTCTCTGGCAAAGACGACATTTTTGTCGGCAGAATTCGTCAGGATGAGTCACTGCCTGACAATCGCGGCATAAATATCTGGGTCTGCGGTGACCAGCTTCGAAAAGGTGCTGCCTTAAACGCCGTCCAGATTGCCGAAAAACTGCTCTGATTGCCCTAATGGCCGTCCGAAATATAAAATTAACGGTTGCTTACGACGGCAGTGAATATCACGGCTGGCAAATCCAGCCGGGGGAAAAAACCATTGAGGGCATACTTACCGAGGCCGTCGAGGGCCTGATTGGCGCTGAAGTCAGAATAACCGGCGCAAGCAGAACCGATGCCGGCGTAAGCGCCCTGGGCCAGGCGGCCTTTATGCAGATTGATTCGGCCATACCGACAGAGAACCTCGCTAAAGCAATTACCGACAGACTGCCTGCCGATATCGCTGTCGCCGAGGCGGCCGAAGTTGCAGCGGACTTCGATGTGATAAGCGACGTCAAAAGTAAGTTATACCGCTATACGGTTTTCACCGGTAAGCCGCGGCCTGTGCTGCGAATACGACACTGCTGGCATCTGCCTGCAAAACTTGATATTGCCGTTATGGCAAAGGGCGCGAAACTGTTCATCGGCAAAAAGGATTTCAAATCCTTTGCATCCGCCGCCGACAAACGCGAAAATTCGGTACGAACAATCTTCCGATGCGATGTTACTGCCAACGACGACTGGGTATATATTGATGTAGAAGGCGATGGCTTTTTATATAATATGGCCAGAAATATCGTCGGAACTTTAGTCGAAGTCGGCATCGGGAGACTAAAGGCCGAAAAGATAAGCCCAATTCTCAAAGCAAAAGACCGAAGAGCCGCAGGACCAATCGCACCTGCACAAGGTTTGTGTTTGATGTGGATTAAATATTGAAAGTTGTTCATATAATAACAAGATTGATACTCGGCGGGGCGCAGGAAAATACTCTTATCACCTGCAAGCTGCTGGCGCAGCGAGGCTACGATGTTACGCTGATTACCGGCCCGGCCATAGGCCCCGAAGGCGAATTATTCGAACAGACCAAAAACCAAAAATATGAAACAATCGTCATTGATAAACTAAGACGTCCCATTTGCCCTGTATACGACACCATAAGCTATTACCAAATCAAAAAACACCTGAAGCGCATAAAACCCGACATCGTTCATACCCATTCAGCCAAGGCGGGAATTCTCGGCAGATTCGCCGCTTATAGTTTAAGGAAAAAACGAGATACGAGATACGCCTGCCCTGAGCGAAGCCGAAGGGAGATACGAGATACGAAGATTGTCCACACAATACACGGCCTGGCATTTCACCCCTACCAGAGCCAATGGCTGAATAAATTCTACATCGCCGTCGAAAAAGCCGCTGCCAAAAGAACGGATTTCTTTATCAGTGTCGCCGATGCAATGACCGCTCAGGCCGCAGCCGCAGGCATCGCAAAAAAAGAAAAATTCTGCACCGCATATTCCGCTATCGAAGAAGATGATTTTCTACGGCCAACCCCTGATGAGCACAGAAAAGAATTTCGCAGCAAATACGGCATCCCGCAAGAAGCGATAGTCCTTGTTACCATTGCCCGGCTGTTTATGCTTAAAGGGCACGAATATATTATCGCCTCGGCCAAAGAGCTTTCAAAAAAATTTCAAAACGCAGTCTGGCTGTTTGTCGGAGACGGAAATCTAACAGAACATTATAAGAAACAGGTAAATGAATCAGGGCTAAACGAAAAAATTAAATTCACCGGCCTTTTACCGCCACAGCAAATCCCCCTCGCGATTGCATCTTCGGACATACTTGTTCACTGCTCACTGAGGGAAGGGCTGGCACGTAGTCTGCCGCAGGCAATGCTTTGTGCAAAGCCGGCTATCTCTTTCGATATTGACGGGGCAAGAGAGGTGGTAAATGAAACAACAGGCCGACTGATTGAACCTGAGAACGTTGAGCAGTTGACAGATGCCTGCGCCGAACTGATAGAGAGCAGGGACTTAAGGGACAAGCTTGGCAGAGCCGGCTGTGAATCGGTAAAAGAAAAATTCGCACCTGATACAATGGTCGATACCATCGAAGCAGTCTATCAAAAACTGATGGAGAAAAAGATATTATGAAAAGTTATAGAAAAGAGTTGTGGTTTAATACAAGAGGCAGGCGGGAGTTTATCAATATCACACCGCAGGTGCGGCAGTGCCTCGAAGAGAGCGGCGTTACAGAGGGTCTTGTGCTCTGCAATGCTATGCACATCACCGCCAGCGTCTTCATCAACGACGACGAGTCCGGCCTGCATAATGATTTCGAGGTCTGGCTGGAGAAATTAGCACCGGAGAAACCATATTCGCAGTACCGCCATAACGGCTATGAAGACAACGCCGATGCCCATCTGAAGCGCAGCGTAATGGGCAGGGAAGTAGTCGTGGCAGTTACCGGCGGCCAGCTCGATTTCGGGCCGTGGGAGCAAATCTTCTACGGCGAATTCGACGGCAAAAGAAAAAAAAGAGTCCTTGTCAAAATCATCGGCGAATAAAAAAGGGGCGTATTCGTGCTGAGCTTACTTTCTTTTCTTTTTAAGGTGATAGTTGTATCTCTTTCCGGCGTTATGGCGCCGGGGCCGGTAACGGCGGCAGCCATTGCAAAAGGACAGCGTCAGCGTTTTGCCGGCGCACTTATCGCAGTGGGCCACGGCATTATCGAATTTCCACTGATGGTCTTAATTATCCTGGGAATGGATAAATTACTAAAGTCACTTACAACCCAGATTATCATCGGCCTGGCCGGCGGGGCGTTTTTGCTTTTTATGGCAGTCCAGATGCTGCGTAACAGTCGCAAAACCGATTATACCCCCGAAACAAGCTATAAAGCAGGTCCTGTACTTACCGGCTTTTTACTTTCGGCAGGCAATCCATACTTTCTGCTCTGGTGGGCCAGTGTGGGATTGGCTCTTGCGACCGAGGCAACGCAGATGGGAATCTGGGCTTTTGCGTTGTTTGCGGTTGTTCACTGGCTGTGCGATTTGGTATGGCTTGAGCTTCTCTCGTGGACAAGCTTCAAGGGCTCGGCGTTACTTGGCCCGCAAACCCAGCGGATTATTTTGTTGGTCTGTTCACTGGCCCTGCTTTGCTTTGGTTTGTATTTCATCTCCAGGGCCTTAGCACATCTTCTGGCATGATATGCCCAATATATTAAGTATCAACTTTACTGGTTCTCAGAAGTGTCCGTTATTGGGCCTTGGGTATCGGCGAGGATTTGCTTTAGATTGTAGCTGCGAAAAGCTGCTCGCTGCGACTGGGTTATTTTGTTGAGGGTATGCTTCTGAGCAAAGCTGACGGCAGCGACGGCATCGACGATGTCAGAGAGCCTTATATTCTCAGGGTCCTGCGCAGGGACGAAACCGAGTTTCGGTTCGGAGGTCTTCGCTATCAGGCCGCTGCCAACAAGATGGTCGAGTACCTTATTACCGAATTCAGCAGGTATGCCGAGTTTGGTGCAGACAACTTCGGCCTGAATCGGAGCATTGTTTTTCTCGAAGGCATCGGCGATTTCTCTTACGATATTAATTGCGGTAAGGTCGTTGGCGATAAAACATTCTTCCGTCCTTTTTGCAGCGGCGATCTCAGCGGCGTCAAGACTCTTTAAGTGCTGAGTGGTAAAGGTCAACTGCAGTCCGAACATAACAATAAGCCACGTAATGTAAATCCACAAGACGGTCAGTGGTATAAGGCCAAGAACACCATAAACCTTGCCATAGGGAACAAATTCCACAACACAAAGTCCAAAGCCCCACTTGGCAAATGCCCAAACCAGTGCTGCTACCAGAGCGCCCCAGACGGCGGCTTTTACCTGAACTTTTGTATTGGGCAGGACAAAATAAAGCATGAAAAATGCTGTGGCTGATACCAGGTAAGATAACAGAGCCGGCGTAATATTCGACAGGATGGTTTTATGTATCCGCCCGAATGTCGAATATTGGGTAGTGATATAGATGCCGGCACCAATGAGCAGCGGCCCAAGTGTCAAAAGCGCCCAATAGTTAATCATTCGGTGTAGAAAATTCCTGCCCCTTGCGACGTGCCAGATATTGTTAAAAGCCCTTTCTATCGTTGAAAGCAGGGCCAGTGCAGCCCAGATAACAATTACCGTACTGATTATAGTAACCGAGCCTTTATTTAATCCTGTGAAAAAACCGCCGACAATATCATCGAGCTGTTCAGTAAGAACAATAGTCCTCTGGCTGGCATTGGGGTCGGGGTTGGGGTACTCGATATCGAGATGAAGCTCTTCATAAACCAAACCTTTAACTTTTTGGCCTATGTCGCTGAAGGCCGGGAATGACTGAAATATCATCAACATAACAATAGCCAGAGGAACCAGACCGAAAATGGTATGATATGAAAGAGCGGCGGCCTGCTGGCCCGCGCGGTTTTTCCTTAAGAGTCTGGCACAGTGAGTCCATAGTTTAATCTGAAAAACCACAAGCCGGCTTGCCCTGCCAAGCTGGGCTGTTGGCGTGGACAAAAGCTTTTTAAGCATCATAACTCCCTTCCATAAAAACACTTGTCAAATTTTTAACACCAATATTTTTTATACCCAG